>CAYZDH010000102.1:0-9247 GCA_964477025.1 uncultured Rhodospirillaceae bacterium
GTTGCCCAGGTAAAAGAAATTATCGCGGCTGAAACAAATAAAACTAAAGCAAATACTGAGTCTCTTAAGACCCAATTACAAAATCTTGTGGCGGCAGATGCAGTCGGGCAATATCTATCAGCCTTACGAAGACCTTATCCGGTAACTATCGACCAAAAAGCAGTTACCCAGGCAATTATTGGCCGTCAATAATAATGTTGGTAGACCCTCCCTATAGTACCTTTGAGGAAAAATATCTCATTCACCAAGCGCAAGTCGCCTGGACAACCCTTGTTGCAGATTTGGAAACGCCGGTTTCCGCTATGCTTAAAATTGCAGAAAATCTGCCCAATAGTTTTTTGCTTGAATCTGTTGAGGGGGGGACCGTTCGTGGCCAATACTCAATAATTGGTCTTCGTCCGGATATAATTTGGCGCTGCTACGGCAATAATGCTGAAATTAATTATTCAGCAAATACAGATTTGAATACATTTACGCCATGCCCTGAAGGATCTCTCCAATCACTTCGCCAGCTCATAAATACTTCACGAATAGACTTGCCCGAAGATCTTCCTCCGATGGCCGCGGGGCTCGTGGGCTACCTCGGATACGACACCGTGTCTTTAATGGAGGATATTCCGTCAACCTGTCCCGATGCCCTTGGCACTCCGGACGGTCTTTTTATTCGACCTACGATTATGGCAATTTTTGATCTAGTCAAGGATACTGTAACAATAGTCACACCCATAAGGCACGACGCCAATATTTTACCAAATGATGCTTATAAGAACGCGATGTCCAGACTTGAAGAAGTCATCAAAGACCTCGACAGACAACTACTGCACAAGCCCCTAACCGACAAAAATAGTCTGAAAACCCTAAAACCAATATCTAACACGCCTACAAATATATTTAAAAAAATGGTAAAAAGGGCTAAAGAATATATCTTCGCTGGTGATATTTTTCAGGTAGTCCTTTCCCAACGCTTTCGTTTGCCATTTGCCTTGCCGGCATTTTCTCTATATCGGGCGTTGCGCCGAACGAACCCCTCACCATTTCTATTCTTTTTAAATTTTGGCGACTTTGCAGTGGTTGGTTCGAGCCCGGAGATTTTAGTTCGGCTAAGAGATAAAAAAATTACACTTCGACCTTTAGCAGGAACGCGCCCTAGGGGGCACACAAAATCCCAAGACGAGTCTTTAGCCAAGGATTTATTAGGGGACGCGAAGGAGTGTGCAGAACATCTGATGTTACTCGACTTGGGGCGTAATGACGTTGGTCGTGTTGCCAGGATTGGTTCTGTCAACGTTACCGAAAAAATGGTCATAGAGCGGTATTCACATGTTATGCACATCGTTTCAAACGTCGAGGGACTAATAGACAAGAAATACGATGCAATGGATTCTTTAGTTAGTGGGTTTCCGGCTGGAACAGTTTCGGGCGCTCCAAAAATTCGGGCTATGGAGATCATTGACGAATTAGAAGCAGAAAAAAGAGGTATTTATGCGGGTACCGTGGGTTATTTTTCTGCTAATGGCTCTATGGATACTTGCATTGTACTCCGCACAGCTATTGTGAAGGACGGTATGATGTATGTGCAGTCTGGTGCTGGTATCGTCGCTGACAGTGACCCGGATTCAGAGCAAGAGGAGTGCATAAACAAAGCTCAAGCACTAATCCGAGCAGCTGAAGAAGCCGCACGTTATGCTGGCACTTGAATTTAATCCATGAACAAGAACAAAAATTAGGACACAATCTTACATTCATAATAAATTAAGATGTATTCAGATCGCCATTGAGACATCTTATAAATTTGCATCCCGCAGGCCCTATGCGTTAAGTTATTGAAATGCTGACCTTAATCGATAATTATGATAGCTTCACTTATAATCTTGTTCATTATTTTGGTGAATTAGGGGTAAAAACGACTGTCTATCGCAACGATGCGATAACCGCTGAAGGGGTGATAAACCTTAAACCAGAAGCTATTGTTTTATCGCCAGGACCATGCGACCCAGATAAGGCGGGAATTTCCCTAGAACTTATCAAAAAGGTCGATGGCAAGATTCCACTCCTTGGCGTTTGTCTTGGCCATCAATCTATAGCGCAGGCATTTGGAGCAAAAATTATAAGAGCTGCCAAACCAGTCCATGGAAAACCTAGCAAAATTAATCACAATGGAAATGGTTTGTTCACGGGGCTACCTGATAGGTTCGAGGCTATTCGGTATCACTCGCTAACGGTTGCACCGGAAACCATAGAAAAAGATATAACGATTACAGCAACAACAGATGATAATACAGTGATGGCGATTACCCACAAAAAATGGCCCGCTTATGGCGTCCAGTTTCATCCAGAAAGTATTGAAACTGAGTATGGTCACAAAATCTTGAGAAACTTTCTTAATCTTTCTAAGCAATGGAGGGATGCGGCATGAAAAACGCCGCCGAGGGGATACAAAGTCTTATTAACAAAGTCGCTATTGGTCAAACCCTTAGCGAACCTGAAGCAGAAAACGCCTTTGATATTATTATGTCCGGTGATGCAACCCCGGCACAGATAGGGGGTTTTTTGATGGGATTAAGAGTTCGGGGAGAAACCGTAGATGAAATTACTGGTGCAGCCCGGATTATGCGTTCAAAAGCTTTAATGATTAATGCTCCCGAGGATGCGATAGATATTGTTGGTACGGGTGGAGACGCGAGTGGAACACTAAATATCTCAACGGGAGCGGCAATTGTCGTTGCAGGTTGCGGTGTACCGATAGCCAAACATGGCAATAGGGCCCTATCCTCAAGAGCGGGAGCCGCAGACGTCCTTACCTCATTGGGCGTTAACATAGAATGCGAAATGCCACTGATCGAAAAATCGATCCGTGAAGCCAATATTGGATTTATGATGGCGCCTCGTCACCACAGCGCCACGCGTCACGTTGCGGGACCACGAGTCGAACTCGCGACTCGAACTCTCTTCAATATTTTAGGCCCCCTCTCCAACCCGGCTGGGGTCAAAAGTCTTCTTGTTGGCGTCTTCGCCCAACAATGGGTCGAGCCAATGGCAAAAGTTTTAGGTAAGTTAGGAGCAAAAAAGGCATGGGTTGTCCATGGATCAGACGGACTGGACGAGCTTACAACAACTGGCCCATCATACGTATCTGAATATAAAAATGGTAAGGTAACAAATTTCGAGGTGTCCCCATTAGACGCCGGTATACCTCTGGCTTCGATAGAAGATTTAAAAGGTGGCGATGCAGCAGATAATGCAAAAGCCATGAAGGCCATGCTTGAAGGGGAACCTGGCGCATTTCGCGATATCGTTGTCTATACGGCTGCTGCAGCACTGATTATTGCTGATAAAGCAGGAGACTTAAAAGAAGGGGCAGAAATAGCAGCTGAAGCCATTGATAAAGGAAATTCCATAAAGGCGCTTGAAAGGATGGTCAAAGTAACAAACGAATTACCCTAAAAGAACTGTCTCGGGAAAAGAGATGATGAAACCTAGCCGTTACCAAATGTACAATGAGCATCCCTTCAAGCTAGGTTTGTTTGGAGCAAATTGTTCATCTGGCCGTACTATTAACAAATTGCCAGAGCGCTGGTTAGCCGATTGGGATAACTGCGAAAAGATGGCGAAGATGGCCGACGACGCTGGTATAGACTTTATACTTCCTATCGGGCGTTGGAAGGGATACGGCGGAGAGACAGACTTTCAAGGAACTACATTTGAAACAATCACCTGGGCCACGGGCCTGCTAGCGCATACAAAACGCATAACAGTTTTTGGAACCGTCCACGCTCCACTTTTTAACCCTATGGTCGCTGCCAAGCAGATAGTAACCGCTGACCACGTTGGGCGCGGACGTTTTGGACTAAATATTGTTGTGGGATGGAATGAACCTGAATTCCAAATGTCTGGTATTCAGCAAAGAGAACATAGCAATCGATACGAATTCGCTGAAGACTGGATTAACGCCATTAAGCGTATGTGGAACGAGAAGGAACCTTTCGATTATACGTCTGACTACTTCCATCTTAATAATGTTGTCGCTAAACCAAAGCTGTATGACGACCCTTCACCACTGATTATAAATGCGGGTCAGTCAGAAACGGGGCGTGCTTTTGCTTTACGACACTGTCACGCATTTTTTACGAATTTCCGAGAAGCAGATGTAAAAAATTCTGCAGAATTTGTTTCTAAATTTAAAACCGCAGCAAGCCGACTAAATCGTAAGGTAAATGTTTATACCCAAGGACACGTTGTTTGCAGAAAAACTAAGAAGGAAGCTACTGAATATTTTCATCACCTTACCACTGAAGGGGTCGACTACGAAGCGATCCATGAAGTCCTCCGCCTTAAAGGGATCAACCGTGAAAACACCCGTAATTATGATCAATTCGTTCTCAATTTTCCGCCAAAAAATATTGGATATCCTATAATTGGTTCACCGGATGATGTGGCAAAAAAGTTCGAACAGATGCATAATGCCGGCCTTTCCGGCATCGCCTTTTCGCTAGTACATTACGTTGATGAACTTCCACTAATAGCATCAGAAGTCATGCCCAGGTTAGAAAGTTTAGGGCTAAGGGTAAGTTAAATTTTAATGATTAATGTATTAGACCAAATCTGTGAGAAGAAACGGCGACATGTAGCCCAAAAAAAAGCTGCACGTTCATTGAACAAAGTCATAAACCAATGCGAATTTGTTTCAAAGCCACTCGGATTCATTAACGCCCTTAAACAAGCATCTAGAGACGGTTACGGCCTGATAGCGGAAATAAAAAGGTCGTCACCAAGCAAGGGGCTCATTCGGCAGGATTTCAATCCAAAGAGACTTGCAAAAGCATACAAGGCTGGTGGGGCAACATGCATCTCTGTTCTTACGGACACGCCTTATTTTGAAGGTTGTGATGAGAACCTGACGGAAGCAAAAGAAGCTGTCGACTTGCCAATTTTACGTAAGGATTTCATGCTCGACCCATATCAAATACATGAATCTCGAGCGCTTGGTGCGGACTGCATCTTACTTATAATGGCGGCTCTTTCAAATGACCAAGCAAGCGAGCTTGAGGACGTTTCCATTTCATATGGAATGGATGTGTTAATAGAAGTACATAACCAATCTGAATTGGAACAGGCGTTTAAACTAAAGTCTCCTTTGATAGGTATAAATAATCGTGACCTTAAAACGTTAAAGACTAATCTAGAGACAACAAAACAGCTTGCATCCTTGGTTCCAGGAAACAAACTACTTGTCTCTGAAAGTGGTTTGTATTCGCGGGAAGATTTAGCTGAAATGGCTCAGGTCGGAGCCAGATGTTTTTTAATTGGAGAATCTCTTATGCGACAAGATAATGTAACCACCGCGGTTCAAGTCATATTGTCAAACCCCTTGACCGGGGCCCTATCAAGGGAAGCTCAAAAGTGACGGCAAAATCTCGTCTCAGTCATATTGACGCCGACGGTCAAGCAGTAATGGTCGATGTTTCTGACAAAGATTTTACTGACCGCATTGCTACTGCTGCAGGTTCTGTTGAAATGAAAAGCACGACGATGAAATTGATTGAGGAAGGAGGGCTAAAAAAGGGAGATGTCGTATCGGTTGCTCGCCTTGCTGGAATCATAGGGGCAAAACGAACACCGGAACTTATTCCCCTCTGCCATCCCCTCTCCCTGCAAAAAATCAACGTGGAGATAACGCTGGACCCCACTAGAAATTCCGTTGACATTGAAGCAACCTGCAAAGTGAATGGTCAGACTGGCGTGGAAATGGAGGCCCTTACGGCCGTATCGGTTGCGGCCCTTACAATTTACGACATGTGTAAGGCAGTGGATCGTAACATGCGCCTCACTAATATCCGGCTGTGTGCTAAATCGGGCGGACAATCTGGGGACTTTATCGCCGGAGAAAATAGTTCATGATTTCTGTCGCTGAAGCCCGCCGTAAAATCAAAGAAAAAATGCCCTTGATGGCTCCCGAGCAAGTACCCCTAACGGAAGCTCTAGGTCGTGTTTTAGCAGCCGACGTTTCCGCTAGAAGAACCCAACCTCCAAAGGCAGTTTCCGCGATGGATGGTTACGCAGTTCGTGCGCAGGACGTATCACAATTACCAGCTACATTAACCGTTTTAGGTGATGTACCAGCCGGCCAGGCTTTTGACGGTACTGTTGGCAAAGGCCAGTCAGTCCGGATATTTACCGGCGCGGCATTGCCCAATGGCGCTGATACAATCGTTATTCAGGAAAATACAATTCGTCAGGATACAGAGGTGACTGTCGTTGATGGAGAGGCACCGTCTGGACGTTATGTTAGGTCAGCAGGTCTCGACTTCTCTATCGGGGATACACTTCTTAAAGCGGGAAAACTTCTAAACGCTCGCGATATAGGCCTCGCAGCGAGTATGAACGTTCCCTGGCTTTCAGTAAGACAGAAACCCCGTATAGCCATACTAGCAACCGGCGATGAAATTGTTATGCCGGGTGATCCGGTCGGCTCCAATCAAATAGTGAGTTCAAATGGACTAGCTCTTGCGAGTTTTGTAACCGCAATTGGTGGAATACCTATTGATCTTGGCATAGCACCAGATTCCAAAAAGACATTGCAGATAATGGCCGCCGGAGCGAAAGGTACCGACATGCTTATTACGTGCGGCGGCGCTTCTGTAGGCGATCACGACCTAGTTCAAAAAGTACTAAGTGATAGTGGTCTGGAAATCGATTTTTGGAAAATCGCAATGCGACCTGGTAAACCATTAATGTTTGGGCATTTAGGAGAAACACAAATGCTCGGCCTGCCAGGCAACCCCGTTTCCTCTTTAGTTTGTGCGACAATATTCTTGGCGCCCGCAATAAATGCAATGCTAGGACGAGATGCATCTGATGCATTTTATGAAACCGCCAATCTATCCAATGCATTATCCGAAAACGACGAGCGTGAAGATTATTTACGTGCGAAGTTAGAAAGAAATGAAGACGGCCAATTGTTAGTCACAGCATTTTCTAAACAAGATAGCTCTGTATTTTCGGGACTTGCAAAAGCTGATGCATTAATTATCCGAGAACCGTTTGCACCAGCCGTTAATATTGGTCATCCGGTACGTATCCTTCGTCTCGGAGGTGGTGCCCTTAGCACCTGATTTGCCTTTTTTAAAATTTTCAACTTGACCGTCCGGGAGAACCAAACTAGAACGTTTATGTTTTGTTCTTTTTTAGTACATCTGATTTAAGGGTATTAATTACCGGAGACCCCAATGTTGACAAACAAACAATTTGACCTTTTGCAATTTATAGATAATCAACTTAAATCTAAAGGTGTCCCCCCTTCTTTTGATGAAATGAAAAATGCTCTGGGGCTAAAATCCAAATCAGGTATTCATCGACTAATTAAGGGTTTAGAAGAGCGAGGCTTCATTAGGCGTTTACCCCATAGAGCACGGGCACTTGAAGTCCTCAGACTTCCAACGAACCTAAACCTGCCAGAGAAACAAAAAGGAGACTTTGAACCAAATGTTATTAATGGTGGTCTATCAATAGAGTCATTAGGAACTGAGAATGAACAACTTTCGCAGGTCCCCTTTTATGGAAAAATAGCAGCGGGATTTCCCCTAGAAGCTGTCCGGGATGAAAATAATACCATAGACATCCCGACTGCGATGATAGGACGAGGCCAACACTACGCCCTAGAAGTGCAAGGAGACTCAATGATCAATGCAGGAATTCATAATGGTGATACAGCAGTCATAGAACGAAACGAAACGGCGGAAAATGGTACAATTGTTGTAGCACTGGTCGATGATCAAGAAGTCACATTAAAACGGCTGAGGCGCAGAGGCCAGTCCATTGCACTTGAACCAGAAAACGAACAACACGAAACCCAGATATATGGACCAGGTAGAGTTCAAATACAGGGACATCTAAAAGTAATTTTTCGGCAATACTAACGCTATTTAGGCCTATTTTTTTATACTTGGCTTTTTTCTATAGATAATTTTTTCAATTTTTTCGTATGAAGTTGCCAACTATCTCACAATGATAAGTCTCCTATTGTCAGGTATACTTTTCTATCAATTCTTTTTTAAGGTCTATTGTTAAATTATGAATGTTGTCACAAGGTTTGCGCCGTCACCAACCGGTTTTCTTCATATTGGAGGAGCAAGAACTGCCTTATTTAACTGGCTTTTTGCCAAACATTCTGGCGGACAGTACTTACTTCGAATCGAAGATACTGACCGAAAACGTTCAACTCAGGAAGCAATCAACGCGATTATTAATGGCCTCGAATGGTTGAACCTCAGCCCAGATGAACGGCCAATATTTCAATCCGAGAATGCAGAAAGGCATTCACAGGTTGCCAATAACCTCCTTGCTGCTGGTAAAGCCTACCCCTGTTATTGTTCACCAGAAGAATTAGTAGCAATGCGCCAAAAGGCCCGAGCTGAAGGGAAAACTCGCCTTTATGATGGAACTTGGCGAGACCGAGATCCCGCCGATGCGCCAAAAGACATTCAACCAGTTATCCGGTTTAGAGCACCTACAGAAGGTGAAACAGTTAATCAAGATCTTGTCCAAGGATCTGTGACAGTCTCAAATTCAAAACTAGATGATATGATACTGCTTAGGGCTGACGGCTCACCAACTTATATGCTGTCAGTTGTTGTTGATGATCATGATATGGGGGTAACCCACGCAATTCGTGGCGACGATCATTTAACCAATTCCTTTCGTCAAACCCAACTCTTTCACGCTATTGGGTGGGCTCCACCACAATACGCACATATACCACTTATACACGGGCCAGACGGAGCAAAACTCTCAAAACGCCACGGAGCTTTGGGGATAGATTCATATCGAGAAATGGGTTTTTTACCTGAGGCACTACTGAGTTATTTATTAAGATTGGGTTGGAGCCATGGAGATGACGATATCATCCCTATGGATAAAGCTATCGATTGGTTTGATATAACCGACGTAGGCCGTGGTGCCGCCCGTATAGATTTCGACAAACTTGCATCGATCAATTCTCACTATATTCGAGAAAGTGGCGATGAAACCCTTTTTGAACTTATCAAGGGCCCCATCGAAGAAAGAATCCAATCCTCCTTAGATCAAGAGGCAATAAAACGCTTAAAAAATGGAATACCAACTCTTAAGTTCAGAGTAAAGACTATTCCTGAACTCATTGATAATATTATGTTTTATATACAAAAAAGGCCATTGATTCTTAACAAAAAGGCGACAAATATTTTAAACAGTGATGCACGAAAGCGCCTAG
>CAYZDH010000103.1:0-9247 GCA_964477025.1 uncultured Rhodospirillaceae bacterium
CTTCGATTTCAATTTACCTAAAGAGCTAATTGCCCAAGAGCCGGTATCACCGCGCGATTCCGCACGATTACTCCACGTTGCCAACAATTTTACGGATTTGGTGGTAAGAGATCTAACAAATCTAGTAAGGCCGGGTGATGTGTTAGTAGTTAACGATACAAAAGTCATCCCTGCACGCCTGCGGGGCAAACGCGACGACGTATCGATAGAGATCACACTTCATAAGAAAAATATTGACGAGACATGGTGCGCCTTCGCACGCCCTGCGCGACGGTTACACGAGGGCGAAAAAATAAAATTTTCTGCCAATTTCTACGCCACTGTTTTGGAAAAAAGAGAGGCAGGGGAAATTGTTGTTAATTTCTCCGGGCAAGAGATTTTTAGCGGACTAGCTGAGAACGGCTTCATGCCGTTACCTCCTTATATTGCCAGGGGAAATGGCGACAAAGAAACTGACCGACAAGACTATCAAACTATATATGCGGAAAAGCCTGGCGCCGTTGCCGCACCGACGGCGGGCCTTCATTTCACTGAAGCACTTCTCAGAAAAATTCGTAATTCCGGAGTAGATATCGTAAAACTTACCCTCCATGTTGGGGCTGGTACATTCCTGCCAGTTAAAGTCGATGATACCGACAACCATAAGATGCACTCAGAAAGGGGGGAACTCAGTGAAGAAGCTGTTCGTCGAATTTTGACAGCTCGAAAAGCTGGTGGCCGAATTATGGCCTGCGGGACAACGACAATGCGTCTTTTAGAAACGGCGGCACCAACGGTCGGAGAGCTTCTGCCCTTTAAGGGCGACACTGATATATTCATCACTCCTGGCTACAATTTCCGGATTGTGGACAGGTTAATCACTAATTTTCACCTGCCACAGTCGACGCTATTCATGCTGGTCTCGGCATTTTCAGGACTTGAGACAATGAGGGCGGCCTATACCCACGCTATTCGGTCAGGATACCGATTTTATTCCTACGGGGACGCTTGTTTGCTAGAGAGAAACAAAAGGTCATGAGAGAAACGGCGGGTACCAAATTTGAACTCATTGCCACCGACGGGGCTGCACGACGGGGCCGCCTATCGACTGCCCATGGCGAGATAAACACCCCAGCCTTTATGCCAGTTGGCACAGCTGGAACTGTTAAAGCGATGATGCCTGAGGATGTTGCGGCAACCGGCGCAGAAATAATTTTAGGTAACACAAATCATCTAATGCTGCGACCTACTGCCTATCGAGTTGCAAGGCTCGGAGGTTTGCATCAGTTCATGAATTGGCCGAAACCAATTCTAACCGACTCTGGTGGGTACCAAGTATTCTCCCTCTCAAAGCGTCGCACGATCAATGAAAAGGGTGTGATCTTTCAATCTCATATCGATGGAGTAAAAGTCGAACTAACACCGGAAAGATCAATAGAGATACAAAGACTGCTCGGATCTAATATTACGATGGTTCTCGATGAGTGCACCGAATGGCCAATATCGGAGGAGAGTGCCCGTAAATCAATGGAACTCTCGATGAGATGGTCCGTTCGCTGCAAAAATGTCTTCGAACAAAGAACGGGCTTCGGGCTTTTTGGCATCGTTCAGGGCAGCATGTACCCAGAACTCCGCCACGAATCTGTTGCGTGTTTAAAAAACACCGGATTCGACGGATACGCCATAGGGGGCTTAGCGATTGGCGAACCACAAGAAGAGATGTTTGAGGTCCTCGATTATACCGTTCCGGCCCTACCAACAAGACGACCCCACTACCTCATGGGTGTCGGCAAACCTGCGGACATCGTCGGCGCTGTGCGACGCGGCATCGATATGTTCGATTGTGTCATCCCGACACGTTCTGGCAGGACCGGACAAGCATTTGTGCGTGGTGGTTCTCTTAACCTTAGAAACGCCAAACATGCTGAAGACAGCCGACCACTTGACGTAACATGTGGGTGCCCAGTCTGCGCCAACTATAGTCGCGCTTATCTACACCACCTTGTTAAAGCTGGAGAAATGTTAGCGGGCATGCTTTTGACATTTCATAACTTGCACTATTATCAAGCCTTAATGGCCCGAATACGAGAATCAATTGAAAGTGGTACGATGAGTGATTTTTTCACCACTTTTGGTCAAGAACAGGAAACCGGTGCAGTAATTTCGGAAACCGAATAGATGACGGAGTTGGTTGATGACCGCTGACAACAATGAAGAGCTAACTTTACTGGGTACATCTGGACCCTTACCGCCATCTCCAGAGGAGGCCATACTCGAGCGCGTTTCTAACCCCCAGCCTGATACCGAATATCTAGCGCGCTTTACCTGCCCGGAATTCACGAGCCTTTGTCCGGTTACCGGGCAGCCTGACTTCGCACACTTGGTTATTGATTATGTCCCCCAAAATTGGCTTGTCGAAAGTAAATCATTGAAGCTCTACCTGGGCGCCTTTCGAAACCATGGCGCGTTCCATGAAGATTGCACAGTGGGTATTGGAAAACGATTAGAGGAATTCCTTTCACCACATTGGCTTAGGATTGGTGGTTATTGGTATCCGCGCGGGGGTATTCCAATCGATGTGTTCTATCAAAGTGGATCACCACCAGCAGACCTCTGGATACCAGATCAAGGGGTCCCTAGCTATCGTGGACGCGGGTGATAAAATCAACAGTAAATAAGTCTGACGCAAAGCAAGCGATAAGAGACTGTGCCCTTGATTTAGGGTTTGATGTCGTTGGATTTGCTCCTGCAGCACTTCAGAAAAGCGCCCGCAAACGTCTCTCTGAATTTATTTCAGACGGGTACCACGGTGATATGGGTTGGTTAGCGGAACGCACCCAACAACGATCACAACCAACAGATTTATGGCCGCGGGTGCAAAGCGTTATTGTCTTAGGCCTCAATTATGGTCCCAATGACGATCCGTTAGAGGTAATTGCTAAACCAGAGCGCGGCTCAATTTCTGTTTACGCACGAGGACGTGATTATCATGATGTCGTCAAGAAAAAACTCCGTAGCCTCGCGCGCTTTATCGCCGATGAGCTTGGTGGCGACGTTAAGTTTTTTGTCGATACTGCTCCAGTTATGGAGAAACCCCTCGCACAAAAGGCTGGCCTAGGATGGCAGGGCAAACATACGAATCTAGTTTCTAAGACCGCAGGATCATGGCTTTTCCTAGGGGAAATTTTCACTAACCTTTCTTTAGATCCCGACACCGAAGGGGAGGATAATTGTGGAAGTTGCACACGCTGCCTTGCGGCTTGTCCAACAGATGCATTTCCAGCGCCATATAAACTTGATGCTCGGCGATGTATTTCCTACTTAACGATTGAACATAAGGGCCATATTCCCCGCGAGTTTAGACATGCCATTGGAAATCGAATTTATGGTTGTGACGATTGTCTTGCAGTGTGTCCTTGGAATAAATTTGCTCAAAAGACCAATGAACTTGACCTTGAAGCACGACTTGAGCTGAAGTGGCCTCAACTCGCCGACCTAGTGCAGCTAGATGATGTTGCTTTCAGAGCTGTTTTCTCCGGTTCCCCTGTTAAACGCCTCGGCCGTATTAGGTTCATCCGTAACGTCCTAATTGCGATTGGCAATAGCGGTATTTCGGAGTTGGTAGTTTTTGTAGAGGCAAGATTGGTAGATGAATCGCCTATAGTAAGAGCGATGGCTGTATGGGCGCTCGCACGTTTACTACCCACCCAAAATTTTCAACAAATTCGTTTACACCACGAAAAGAGGGAAACCGATACGGAAGTACTAAAAGAGTGGAATATTCCAGATTGACTTCAATGCCGCATCGGGACCTTCAGATAGTCATGACGATCACCAGATCGAATAACGACATCAATTTGGTGTGATCCTCTCACGATGCTAATCCTGACGTCTGCACCCGCGCCGCCAACCGCCCAAATTTTACGATACATGTCAGGCAAGCTCTCAACGGCCTGTGATTCAATCTCTTCGACTATATCACCCACCTGAATTTCGGCGCTGTCTGCCGGTCCGCCTTCGTGGACACCTGAAATGACTAAATGTCCTACAGCTTCAGTAGTTTGCATACCCAGCCAAGGTTTAGCCTCTTTTTGTGCTCTACCGGTATCCACTAACTCCTGATAAATAGGCGGTAATAAGTCTATGGGTACAAACATATTCCCCTGGCTCTCGCTATTATTCCCGCCCGGGTCTTGAACAAATAACGATCCGATCCCAACAAGAGAACCAGAGCCGGGCTCAATCAACGCACCCCCACTCCATCTTGGGTGCATTGGTGCGGTAAAAATCGCGGAATCCAGCAAATATTCCCAAGACCCTGCAAATTCACGTCGATCAACAACATCGCCCAATACTGCAGATGGTATCCCACCCGACGCTGCTACGATAATTTTTTCATCAGGTAAAATTGAACTCACATTATTCGAAATGGTTAGAGGGGTAAGGCCAAGTGGTTCAACGGTTCTAACCAACCCAAGGCCAGTTCGGTGATCATATCCGACGACCTGTGCTGGTATATCTCCTCCATCCGGGCCACCTATTGCAATATCTGTAGCTTCGGTTATTAGATAGCCTATTGTGACTAGGGTGCCATCTTCGTCGATCAATACCGCATTACCCTCCCTCTCAGTGCCAAGATTACGAGCACTATGCGCGTCGGCCGGTACATTTGACCGCAAAGAACGAACCGCAGACAACCCAACTTCGAGATCAAAGGAAACGTCGTCTTCTGTAGGCTGCGGCTCTGGCATTGGCGGCTCGCCAAGGGGCAATATACCGTCGAGTCGGTGCCCGTTAGCCCGTGTTATTTCAGTCAATTGCACTATCCTGTGAAAAATAAAAAGGTTTTATAGGGTATGCCTATTATCGGGAGGCCCGGCATTGGTGACAACACCTTTGGCCATACCTATCACCTATACCAGAAGATGGGCCTGTAACCCAAGTCGATTAAAGATACTCGCTTGCCACATCGGAAATGTATTAGTTAGGCTTTTTTTATACCCTGCCATTCTCTTCAGGCTGACGCTTTAGATAAATGTAACCACCGTCGACCAAAAGGTTTGTCGCTGTCACGAAGGAAGAGTCCTCCGACGCCAGGTAAAGTACCGCATTCGCTATTTCCTCCGGTTGTCCAACGCGGCCCAGCATATGCAACTTACCGCGTGACTCATGAAACTCATCAGCTGTATCGAACCTTCTGCGGGTTCTAGGCGTTTCAATTACGCCGGGTGATATGGAGTTGACGCGAATATTATCATCTGCCACCTCTGCGGCTAGAATGGTTGTCAGATGGATCAGCGCTGCCTTGGTCGTGCAATAAGCCGAACGATTGGGTACACCAATCGTTCCAAGCTGAGATGCCATATTAATAATTGCCCCGCCACCCGCCTTTTTAATTTCGGGAACAGCAAATTTGGACATTAAGAATGGGCCAGTAAGATTGACCGCAAAGGCCCGGTTCCAATCTGCAAGTGGGAGCTTCTCAATTGGTGCATCCGGCGTTACCGCCGCCGCGACGTTGACCAACACATGAAGACTACCAAAAGCTGCAACAGCGGCTGCCACCGCAGCTTTACCCTGAGATGGGTCCGCAACATCAATGACAATTTTTTCTGCAGCGCCTCCAGAGGCTAGGATCTCTTGGGAGACACTTTCTGCAGCTTCTTCACGTTCATCTGCTACTAAAACTTTAGCACCCTCACTAGCAAGCAATCGCGCCGAAGCACCACCAATTGCACCGCCACCGCCAGTCACAAGAGCAACCTTACCATTCATTTTATCATTTCTTGCCATATCGCTCTCCGTCCAATTAGTTGTTATTTCAATCAAGCCGTCATGTGGGCGCCCCCATTTACGCCAAGTGACTGGCCCGTCATATATGTTGCGTCGTTACTGAACAAAAAGTAAGCAACAGACGCAATATCGGCAGGCTGCCCTATCCGTCCCAACGGCACCCTGCTGCCGCGAGATCGCAATTCCTCAAGCGTGGTGTCCTCAAGTGGCTGGGCTGTTTCCGCAACACCCGGCATTATGCTGTTAACCCTTACATTATGGGGGGCCCATTCCTGCGCAAGACCTTTAGTCAGAGCTAAAATTCCACCTTTACTCACACCATAATGAACGGCGCGCTCACGTGGAACCAACGCCCGACCCGAGGAGATATTTACGATCGCACCACGATTATTATCTACCATGTTACGGCCAGCTGCTCGGGCGCAAATGAAATACCCTGTGAGATTAATTCTAAGTACTTTTTCCCAAAGCTCTAATTCCATTTCTAATACCCTAGCACGCGGGAAAATACCGGCATTATTAACCAGTCCGAAGATATATCCCCAGTCATTTATTACTGATATAGTAGTAATTTCGACAATAGCTTCATCACTTACGTCCACCGTATCTACCCGAACCTCCTCCGCACCAGCAGACCGACATAAGGCCGCGGTTTCCTTTAAGCCTTCCTCTTGGATATCCCACAAAGCTAGCTTCGCACCGCTCTGAGCCATCCGAAGCGCAATCCCGCGACCTAAACCCTGCGCCGCACCCGTAATGATTATGCCATCACCCGCTTGGAAGCCCGCCGGTTTTATCTCATCTGACATTGAAACCCCTCTGCTATTTCCTGGAGGATACGGTATGCGCGGATATTACTAGACGCAACGTTAGGGTCACCGTTTGACATAGGGCTATATGGCGAGCAAATTACCTATCGATGTCTAACTCACCGGAACCCAAGCCTTCACTCCCTCTGTTTTACACAAGAATAATCGAGCGGTGGAGTCTAATTTCCCCAAACATTCGCGGCGCCTGTTTTGTGATTGTTGGGGCCTTTTTACTCATTGTTATGGCTTCGCTGGTCAAGCATCTGGGCAAAACACTACCTGCTTTTGAAGTCCTTTTTGTCCGCTTTCTTGCGGGTCTAATCGTAATTACTCCATTGGTCTGGAAAATGGGTTTAAAAATTATCAGAACCTCTAAGCTTCATCTCCATGCAGCAAGGGGGTTTGTTGGATTTATGGGTAACCTTTGTTTCTTTTTTGCGCTCATCCATATTACTTTAGCTGACACTGTGACTATTCAGTTTTCTCGTCCGATGGTCATGATTTTGGTTGCCGCCTTGTTTTTAAATGAAGCCATTGGATTAAAGCGCGGAATTGTCACGATCCTCGGCTTCGGCGGGATTTTATTGATCACTAAGCCCTTTGGAGATGGATTCGATCCGTGGTTTATCGTTGCGCTTGGTGGGACCGTTTTCGGCACCGGTGTTGTCCTAACAATTAAACTACTTAGCCGAACCGAAGAAACCGTCACAATTATGTTTTACTTCGCCCTCTTTACGACCCTTTTAGCCTTTATACCTGCAATGATTGTCTGGGAAACCCCGACTTGGACGGAAGTTATTCTTCTTGTCCTTACTGGCACTCTTGGAATCGTCGGGCAGGGTTTGTTCACACATGGTGTAGGGCTTGGAGAAACAAGCTTCGTTATGCCGTTCGACTATATGCGAATTGTCTATGCATTTGTCCTTGGCGTCATTTGGTTTTCTGAGACACCAGGGTGGTGGAGTTATGGCGGCGCAGCAATAATTATTGGTAGCAGCGTCTATCTTCTCCGCACCGAGAATGCCCAAAAGGCTATGGCGAAAGATAGCTGAAGACGTTATTGATAAAGATATAAATAAAAATATATCAGGGGGAATATTATGACTACTTTGATTACCGGTGCAGGACTCGTCGGCACTTCTTACGCACAACAGGCCAGCCGCCGCAGTGAGAAGGTCGTCTTTGTTGACCCTATTCCACGAGAAGATTTTATCCGTAGCAAGATGGGGAACGCAGATTTTACCTATTTAAATGAAGACGTCAGGAGCCTCCCAGGTCTGATTTCAACGATCAACAAATATGAGGTTGATACAATTTTAAATACTGCTTCGGTGATCGGCAAAAGAGTTAACGATCCGATTCACTTTGGCTACTCCCTAAATGTTGGAGGGACACAAGCAGTGGCCGATGCCGCTCGACTGACTGGTATTAAGCGAGTACTCCACATTAGCACCTTTGGCGCTTATGATTGGCGAAAGGTCGGTAAGGGACCAATCCAGGAAGATGATCTTCTCGGGACCGGTACGGCATACAGCAACTCCAAAGTAGCGCAGGAAATGATTATCGAAGCTTATGCAATAGAGTCAGGCTTCGATTTATTTATGTTACGACTTGGCAATGTTTTTGGTGTAGGGCATTTCTGGGGCGGCTCTGGTGGAGGGCAAAAGGTACAGGATTTAGTTATGGCGGGCATTACCGGTCAGCCAGCGAAAATACCAGAAGAACAAACTATGGATTTTGTTTACCTCTATGCCAAGGATTGTGGCCGAGCGATTGATATGTGTGCAACCATTGACGCACCATCAGAGAATGTTTTCAACATCGCTTATCCCGTGACAACGTCATTTGAAGAACTTGTAGCAGTGATTACAGATCAGCTACCAAACTTAAGGGTGGATATCATTCCAGGAACTCCTCCAGTAAACAGAGCGGCACCACTTGATATTAATCGTGCAAAAGAAATGCTTGGCTGGGAACCAGAATTCTCTATGCAGGATGCTTTTGCCGATTACGTAGCCGACCTTAAAGTCCAGCTTGAACGGTGAACTTTAAGGAGACAGTCGCAAAGGTTTCAACGCCTTGCTAACGAACTAATTATGAGGCGTATTTTTATACAACTGCGTTCATAGGGCTTTAATGGTCATTTTTGCTCTTTATTGTGCTAGCGGAGACAACCCAGTAACACTAGAGTTGATAAAAGCCTTATCGCTAAAAGCGATATCGATCAAAGGGGAGAAGACATAACGTGATCTCTATAAGCGAGCTCCACAAAGAATTTATTGTCGATGACGGCAAAGTAGTTGCCTTGAACAAGCTGAATATTGAAGTAAATGCTGGTGAATTTTTTGTTATTGTTGGGGCCAGTGGCTCTGGTAAGACGACTCTATTGCGGTCAGTTGCTGGTCTAGAAACACCAGACTCCGGGAAAATAAATATCTCTGACCGAACAATATTTTCCAACAAACCTGCAGTTTGGGTGCCCCCCCAGGATCGCGGTTTTGGTATGGTATTTCAATCTTACGCTGTCTGGCCACATCTGACTGTTTTTGATAACGTCGCTTTACCACTGCGTGAGGGCACACAAAAGATTGCTCGGAACGATGTTCGTGCCAGAGTTAAAGAAGCACTCGCTATGGTCCAATTGGAGGAACAAATTGACCGACCCT
>CAYZDH010000104.1:0-9215 GCA_964477025.1 uncultured Rhodospirillaceae bacterium
CCTATGATCACGCTGTCGCAGCTGGCATTGAAGGGATCGAGCCGGTTGATCATGGCTCGGCCCTGTCAGTATATTTCCCCGACCCTGAGGGTAACCGAATAGAAGTCTATATGGCGACACCATGGTATATCGCGCAGCCGCATCGTGAGTTAATCGATTTCAATAAATCGGATGATGAGGTGTGGAAAATTTGTGAAAATAAATGTCTCGCCGACCCGACCTATAAACCGATGTCTGAATGGAAGGCGGACTTTGCCGCCCGGTAGCGATTGATTTAGCCGCTATTTAGCTGTCTGGAGAGGCCAGCTAACGTTATGGAATATTCGGAAATTATGGTTTCAATGAGTTTGGCTGCTGGGAGGCCGCGGCTAAGGGTAGCGGCCTGACCACACCACATCGACATAAAGTCTGTATCTTCGGCCTCTGCAGCAGCCTTGCGCAAGCCAGATGTTAATTGATTTTGTAGTGGGAAGGGTAGGATCTGTGCATCTGACTTCTCCATTTCTGAAATAAAACGATTTCGTAGGCCGCGCGCCGGCCGGCCAGAAAATGTCTTGGTAACGGTTGTTGTATCATCCTCTGCGGTCATAAGAGCTTTTTTGTATTCGCGATGAACCCCAGCCTCGGGACAACTTAAAAAGGCAGTCCCCATTTGGACTCCGACTGCGCCAAGTGCCATTGCTGCAGCCATTCCTCTGCCATCCATTATTCCGCCAGCGGCTATTATTGGTGTAGAAACATTGGCCGTAAGTTGTGCAACTAAACTCATTGTACCTGTCATAGAGTCTTCCCATTTGCCTATCCAGGTACCCCGATGGCCACCAGCTTCACCACCCTGCGCGATAATGAAATCGACACCTGATTCTTCGGCCTTACGTGCTTCTGCAACAGACGTGACCGAGGCAACTGTTATGACCCCAGCATGTTTTAGGTCATTGATAGAGGTTTGTGGGGGAAGTCCAAGATGGAATGAGCATAGTCTTATACCGCTTTCTATAACCGATAGGATTTGCTGATCAAAGTCAGGCATGACATTAGTCACCGTCTCCGGAACTGGTAAGCCAAACTGCTCGAAATATTCACGGAGTGCTTCCTTGGCGGCGGCGGCTTTTTTCGCGGTGAATGGCGGCTTTTCTGGTATAAAAAGATTGATCCCAAAGCTCTTATTGCTGCAGGCCTTTAACTTTTTTGTCATTTCGCGGATTGCATCGCCATTTAAATAAGCGGCACCAAACTGGCCAAAACCACCACCCTCAGAGACTGCAGTGACAAGCTCCGGCGTCGTTGGACCCCCCGCCATTGGGGCAAGGAGGATTGGAATATCAATGCCAAGCATTTCTGTCAGTGGTGTTGAAAATTTGGTCATTTTTATAATCCCTAATCGCAGTGGTACAAATTGTGTCTCTTGTGCCAGTCTTCAATACTTTCATCAGGGTACTGTTCAAAAATTTTTGCATTGTCGGGGATTTTTATCCAAGGGGCAGTATGGGCTGCCATCATGTGGCGGATTTCCGGAGGCGTCGGTAATGGCGTGTCGACGGCGGAAGCAAAAAGATAAATCCATTGCTTGTGCTTAGTGTTATGGTTCCACAGCATGGATCCGCAGTTAATACAAAAGCTGCGACGTGAGAAGCTAAGACCATCTTCCTCATAAATCTCGCGGTCATTCTTGGCAGAGCGATATACTTTAATGAATTTTTCACCCGTGATTTTCATAGTTTCCGTTTCCGCCATGATATTGATGGCATAACCTCCGCCGCCATTAAGCTTGCGGCAGATCGAGCAGTAGCACCGATTGAAAGGGTAAGGGGTCCTGGATTCACAGTTAAATTTTACGTATCCACAATGGCAAGAACCTTCAAGATACATAATTTTCTTCCTTATTTTTAAGCGATTTCCTTGCATCATTGTGACAGCACTAAGCTATCTCGCCAATGGTTACCCGTTGGTCAAGGTAGTCAAATAATAAATATATTTTTTGTTGAAAAACGCCTTTTAAATTTGCTGTTTAGATGACCTTAAGATTTAAAAATTTGTAGCAATGGCAGTTCGCAGGAATAGTTAAACTATAAGGGGCACCATGAAGAGGTGTTTTGGCAAAGTTGAGTTTTGTCATTCAGAAATATCTTTAAACTATCTAAACAATTAAGAACAAAAGCAAAACAAAACAAAATAAATAATTGAAAAATAACATTAAAAACATTTAATTTGCAAAAAGAACAAAACAAGTACATAGTCCTTCTCATAATGCATTTCGTTGAACGATTCTAGTCGCTGTGAAATAAGGAGTAGAAAATGGCAGATCCCGCATTAAGGCTTGTAGAAAAGGATAGCATGGATAAATCAAAAGCTCTTGACGCTGCTCTTCAACAAATCGAACGATCCTATGGTAAGGGGTCAATCATGAAGCTTGGAGAAGGTCAGGTGGTAGAAACCGAGGCAATTTCGACAGGTTCAATCGGTCTCGATATCGGTCTTGGAATTGGTGGGTTACCCAAAGGCCGCGTTGTTGAAATATATGGTCCTGAGTCTTCAGGTAAAACGACGCTTGCACTTCATTGTGTCGCCGAAGCACAGAAGGGCGGTGGCCAATGTGCATTTATTGATGCTGAACATGCTCTTGATCCCGTCTACGCTCAAAAGTTAGGAGTTGAACTTGATGACCTTTTGATTTCACAACCCGATGCTGGGGAGCAGGCGCTGGAAATTGCCGATACGCTTGTGCGTTCAGGGGCTATCGACGTTATCGTTATAGACTCGGTTGCGGCTTTAGTACCAAAGGCGGAATTGGAAGGGGAAATGGGTGATACCCACGTCGGTCTTCAAGCGCGTTTGATGAGCCAAGCTCTGCGTAAATTAACGGGGTCTATCTCGCGTTCGCAATGCATGATTATCTTTATTAACCAAATTCGAATGAAGATTGGTGTGATGTTTGGCAGCCCTGAAACTACATCAGGTGGTAATGCACTAAAATTTTATTCTTCGGTGCGGCTCGATATTAGGCGTATCGGTGCAATTAAGGATCGTGATGAAATTGTTGGCAACCAGACCCGTGTTAAGGTTGTCAAAAACAAGGTTGCGCCACCCTTCAAAATTATTGAATTTGATATCATGTATGGAGAGGGTATTTCTAAAATGGGCGAGTTAATCGACCTTGGAGTTAAAGCGGAGATCGTTGAAAAATCTGGGGCTTGGTTTTCTTATGATAGTCAGAGAATTGGCCAGGGACGGGAAAACTCCAAGCAATTTCTGCGTGACAACCCAGAGATAGCAGAATCAATTGAAAACAAAATTCGTCAAAATGCCGGCCTGCTTGCTGAGGCGGCGTTAAAGGAAACGCTGTCTTCCGAATCAACTGAATCCAGAGAAGAAGAGCTTTAAGCCTCGTCAAAATTTGAGTGATCTCCCTTTATCAAAGCCCTGGGACGTGGCGAGGTTTTATTGTTCCTTTCCGCGTCCCGATTTTTCGTTTGGTGAATATCAACAAATTACCCATTGTGCTGAAATGTCTTGTTCTGGACAGGATATCATTGCGTCGTTAATACTTTCGGCAAAAGCTGTGAAGTGATCTTATAGGTAACAGGGTAATGATAACTACGAACGAAATTAGGACAGCTTTTCTTGAATACTTTGAAAAAAATGGACATGAAGTACTGTCCTCTTCCTCGCTAGTCCCTCACAATGACCCAACCCTCCTCTTCACTAACGCCGGAATGGTTCAGTTTAAGAATTTGTTCACTGGTTTGGAGACCCGCGATTATAAACTGGCTGCCACTTCACAAAAGTGTGTACGGGCAGGCGGCAAGCATAACGACCTCGAAAATGTTGGGTATACCGCTCGGCACCATACATTTTTCGAAATGCTTGGAAACTTTTCATTTGGCGAATATTTCAAAGAAAGGGCGATTGAATTAGCGTGGAAGCTAATAACCGAGGAGTTCAAAATTGACGAAAGTCGACTTCTCGTTACTGTCTATCACGATGATGACGAGGCGTTTCGGTTTTGGAAAAAAATTGCAGAACTGCCTGACGACCGTATTATCCGTATTGCGACGACCGATAATTTTTGGGCGATGGGAGATATCGGTCCGTGCGGTCCATGCTCAGAGATATTTTATGACCATGGCGATCATATTCCTGGCGGTCCGCCGGGGAGTTTAGACGAAGATGGGGACCGGTTTATAGAAATCTGGAACCTTGTATTCATGCAATATGAGCAACTGAGTCCAGAAAATCGGCAAAATTTACCCCGGCCGAGTATTGATACTGGAATGGGACTTGAGCGTGTTTCTGCATTACTGCAGGGGTCGCATGACAATTATGAGACAGATACATTCCGGTTTTTGATTGAGGCATCTGCTGGCGTTGCTAACGTGGAACCTTATGGTCCACACAACGTTTCAAATCGAGTAATTGCAGACCACTTGAGGGCGAGCTCATTTTTAATATCTGATGGTGTACTGCCGTCAAACGAAGGGCGTGGATATGTTTTACGTCGGATATTGCGTCGTGGAATGCGGCACGCCCATATGATGGGGTGCAAAGATCCGCTAATGTACCAGCTGGTGCCATCTTTAATTACACAGATGGGGTCGGCTTATCCCGAATTAACGCGCGCAGAAGCGCTAATTACAGAAACGCTGGAACTTGAAGAAAAACGCTTCAAAGAAACACTGGATCGAGGTCTTAAACTTTTAACGGAGGAAACTAATAAACTCGGCGATAAAGAGCCCCTTCCAGGTCAAATTGCTTTTGGGCTTTATGACACATATGGATTTCCTCTAGATCTTACTCAGGATGTCTTGCGGGGTCAGGGGCGTTCTGTTGATACGAGCGGCTTCGATGAAGCTATGGAACGCCAAAAGGCGGATGCTAGGCGGGCTTGGTCAGGTTCTGGTGACAAAACAGATGAAACGATCTGGTTTGATATTAAGCAAACCTTCGGTGGAACGGAGATTCTTGGATACAGCAGTGAATACGCCGAAGGCACAGTGATGGCTATCGTAAAAGACGGAGTTCGTGTGGAAACTGCCGTTCCCGGTGACGAAATTTCTGTCGTCGTAAACCAGACACCTTTCTACGCTGAGTCCGGCGGCCAAATGGGCGATTCCGGTTTTCTCTTAGGCGATAAAGAGGGGGTATTGACCGTTCTCGATACTAAAAAAATGGTAGACGATCTGCATGTCCATGTTGGAACTTTATCTGGAAACTCTATGGCTATAAATGAAGTTGTAGAATTACGGGTTGATCCAGATCGACGGTCTGGCCTCAAAAGGCATCATTCCGCAACGCATTTATTGCATGCAGCGTTGCGTAATCAGTTGGGTAATCATGTAACTCAAAAAGGCTCACTTGTAGGTCCAGCTCGGTTGCGTTTCGATATTATCCACTCAAAACCGGTTAGTCCTGAAGAAATATCTGAAGTGATGATTGAGGTTAATCTTCAAATTCAAAATAATACCGAAGTCGTTACCCGGCTAATGACCCCTGATGAGGCTATAAAATCCGGAGCTATGGCTCTATTTGGTGAAAAATATGGTGATGAGGTTCGCGTAGTAACAATGGGAACTACCGACGAGACCCCTTATTCACTTGAGCTTTGTGGCGGTACCCATGTAGAGCGTACTGGCGACATAGGATCAATTTTTATTGTTTCCCAAAGTGCGGTAGCGGCTGGTGTAAGGCGCATTGAAGCGGTAAGCGGACAGGCGGTCCTGGCCCACATGACTAAAACAGATGCACAAATACAGGAAGTTTCGGCGCTCCTTAACGTCTCGCCGGACCAAGCTGCTGATCGAATAACCGCCTTAGTTTTAGAGAGAAAGAAACTGGAAAATGAGCTTTCAGCGTTACGTCGTAAACTAGCCACCGGTCAGAGTGGGGGGAATGAAAGCCATAACGACATTAAATTGGTCGCTGGAGTTTCATTTGTAGGTCGTGTTCTTGAGGGAATCCCGGCTCGTGAGCTTAAATCATTTGCCGATGACCTGAAAAAACAGATTAGTTCAGGCGTTATTGCTATCTGCGCGATCGACGACGGGAAGGCTTCTCTTGTTGTTGGGGTAACAGATGATATGTTGGGGAAATTCGATGCTGTATCACTTGTACGTGTTGGTTCAATGGTCCTAGGCGGAAAAGGTGGCGGTGGTCGTCCGGACATGGCCCAAGCCGGAGGATCTGAAGTAGGCAAGGCCGGTGAGGCTATCGCAGCAATTGAGAAAGCTCTCTCTGACTAGCCTTTGAAACAGCCTAATCCTAATTAGTTTTCGCTGGCTAAATTTTTCTTAATGCGGGGATAATCTCAGTAGGATGGGAAATCATCTCGTATAGATCTTTTGTTTGTGGTTTCGCAAATCCATGTGCAATTGTATTCTTTATTAGATCATTAAGCTGACGCCAATACCCACTGACATTTAAAAGTATGATTGGTTTATTGTGCATGCCAAGTTGTTTCCACGTGATAATTTCCAACACTTCTTCAAGTGTTCCGATGCCGCCAGGTAAGGCAACAATGCCATCGGCTAAATCAAACATGCGTCGTTTACGTTCATGCATGTTGTCGACAACTTCTAATTTTGTTAGATTTTGATGGCCTAATTCACGATCTTTTAGGTAGTTGGGGATAACGCCAGTCACCTCTCCACCGGCTTTCAAGACGCTGTCAGCCACGCAACCCATTAAACCTGATCCGCCTCCACCATAAACCAAACGAATTCCGTGTTGGCCTAATTCAGCGCCAAAAGATGCAGCGGCATCGATATAAATGGCTTTGTTGCCGGGAGAAGCGCCACAAAAAACGCAGAGAGAATCAATAACCATAAAATTTAATAACATAATTAAAAAGCTTTTGATCGATAAATCGAACGCAAAGGGTTGCAAGATTTGTCTTCAAATGTTGGGATAGGGTATTGCAAGCGCCAGTTAACGCGCATAATTTAATTAATCGGTTTTTTATTTTTTGGGAGAGTGTCATGAGATCTTTAATCAAGCCACTTTTAGTAGCGGCGGTAAGTCTGGGGCTGCTAGGCGGACTAAGTGGTTGCGCAGATCAGCCATCAAAGCCGAAGGTAAAGATGTCGCAAGCTATGAAGGTCAAAGTTAGCGCGATGAAAGAGATATGTGCGGCTAGTGGCTCAGTTGCAAAGTATATTAAAGGTAGCAAGAGTAAGAAAAAAAGAAGAAAACTTGGTACCGCTGGTGACATGGAGATGCGAGCGGTTCAAATTGGTTCTCTTGCAAAGCGTTTAAAATATGGTTCTGCTGTTTTCTATTCAAAAGGACTGGAAGAAGCAGCGCGTACAGGTATAAAAGGCGAAATTGCGGACGCATATAAACCAGTAAAGGGTGCAGTCGCCGCAGCAATTAAGCTGGACGCCAACAAAAAAGTTTACGGCAAATGTAAATGTAAGAACGGTAAGATGAAGTGTAAAAAGAAGAAGAAAAAGAAAAAATAAACTGAATTTCATAAGCTAAATTTACTAGCTGAAAGTTCAGATTAAAATTAGGGGTGTCCCATTTTTGGGCACCCCTTTTTTTTATTAGGAAACGTATGTTTTTTTTTAATGTTTTTCGAGTTGCTGTTGTTATTTCAGGCGTTTGGTTTGTCTTTGGAAATATTCCTTTAGGCTATAGTGAGAACCATAAGATACCAAAGAGGGTTTCAAATGGTCAGGTATTAGTGCATGCGGGTGGGTGTGTTAATTGTCATACAGATTATACAAATAATGGAGCGCTTCTGGCTGGTGGAAAAAAAATAAAAACACCCTTCGGTACTTTCTATTCGCCCAATATTACGTCAGACAAGATGGAGGGTATCGGTAAGTGGTCTGATGAGGATTTCATAGGTGCTATGCGGAAAGGCATAGCACCCGATGGTAGTCATTATTTTCCAGCCTTTCCCTACACCTCTTTTACTCTTCTGATGGATAAAGATTTAAAGGCAATAAAAGACTATATTTTTAGTTTACCGGGTAACCCTGAACCTAATAAGCAACACGAACTTGCCTTTCCATTCAATGTTCGGTTAGGCCAGGTTTTATGGAAATCCCTCTATTTTTCTGAAGGCCCCTATGAATTTGACCCGAAGAAATCCAACCGATGGAATAGGGGTGCCTACCTTTCTCGTGCGGTTACTCATTGTGGTGAATGCCACACGCGTCGAAGCGTTATGGGGGGCGTAGATAAAGACTTTTGGTATGCGGGCGTGCCAAAAGGGGGAGGGGCGGACGGAGAGGGGGTGCCAAATATAACCCCGCACTCAGGTAATGGTATTGGAACCTGGTCGTTAGAGCAGATCGCTATTTATCTTGAAACAGGTGAAGATCCCCAGGGGGACTTTGCCGGTTCGTCAATGGCTGATGTAATTGAAAATGGGACAGCTAAACTTGCAGCAGCTGACAGAAAGGCCATTGCTGTGTATCTCAAATCTATCAAGCCACTTCCTTAATCAAGCGCGTTGTACCGAAGCGGATTGGGAGGTAACCTCGGTTAAGATAGTCGTTTCGATAAAGGGTAGGGGTCTGCATCGGTGAACCGTATATATTTATTGGCTGGTGCCGGCGCTATAGCCGTCGTTTCCGCATTGGCACTCACTTACCTTTTTGAAAATAAGGGGCCGGCACAGAATAAAATTGTTAAAACTCTTGTGCCTTTAAAAGTTGAAAAGGGCTCAAAAAATTCTCAGCAACCGACCTCCTCTATAGTCAAAAAACTCGATGTCAAAAAACGCTTGCAACCTTCAAAGCCTGCTTTTGATGTCGTGCGAGTTAACCCTAAGGGGGATACCGTGATTGCCGGTAGAGCTGGGCCGAATTCAAATGTAATCATTAAATCTGGCCGTCAAGTCGTGGGTAAGGTGAAATCAGATGGACGCGGTGAATGGGTTTTTCTTCCCAAAAAACCGCTGAAACCAGGGGGGCAAGAACTCTCATTAACTTCGGTATTACCGTCCGGCTCAGAAGTTTCTTCGGACAAAAATGTCGTGATCGTTGTTCCACGAAACGAAAAAGTTGTTGACGTCGTAAAGAGTAAAAAAAGTTCCAATGTCCTTGCCATACTATCTCCCCAAAAGACATTAGGGCCGAGTGTTGTAATTCCAAGTTCAAATATAGGGGTGGCCAAGAATAATTCTCAAAAGGGAAGTCTAACTGCCATTAAGTTGTCCATAGATACAATTGATTACGATGATTTGGGAAATGTTACCGTTGGCGGAAAAA
>CAYZDH010000105.1:0-9193 GCA_964477025.1 uncultured Rhodospirillaceae bacterium
GTTATAGGACCCTTGAGTTCCTACCAGGCGTAAAACTGGTTTTTGTGACTGCGGCTCCTTGATTTTATCAAGGGCCTTAGGTTTTTGTGATTGCGGCTCACTGATTTTTTCGAGGGCCTTATTGACATTCCGAACGAATATTCCTCCGCCACCAAAAATAAATGCTGCTGCAGACAAAATAATTATCGCTATTAAAACAAGGTAAGTTATTTTTTTCATTTTGAAGCAAATTAGGTCCGAATGGCGCTTATCCATCGGTACTTTGGTCAATTAAACTACACGAAATAATTTCAAAATTAGATAATCCATAACTATTCGACCCAATACTTTTTACCATTCCGGGGTATCCAGTCTTAAAAAATGAGTATAACGACTTTTGAACAAAAATGCTTTATCTAGATCGAATTCTCAGCACGTCTGTTCAAACTCCGACAGGCTTTAAGTAATATATACTATTAAGTTTTGTTAAAACGTAATGGATCGGGCGAAGAAATGTTAACGGTTTTAAAAAACAGAAATTGCTAAATATCCGTTTTTAATTTTTTTCGACTGCTTCAACTATTATATGATGTTGGAGTTGAGAGTATACACTTCCATCATCCCCTTTAAAGGTCAGCAGAGCCTCATCACGACGTTCCAATATTTTGTTATAATAAAGATAAGGCTTACCAGACACCCAAACAGCGTAAGCAGAGACCTTATATTTTTTTCTACTATCGCTAACTACCCGATAACTCGCTCTTTTAATAATTTTGTCTAAGCTAATCATGTAGTTAATTTTTTTAAGCTCTTCGTTGAGAGCCTTTCGACCATGTTTAGAAACCAAAAAATATAATTTCTTTCCAAAAACACCTACAACTGCGGCCCTTTTTCCATTTTTTTTAATAAATTTTTTATAGGAACTATTATTCTTAGATAATGGAATTTTAGTTTCGATAACAAGTCGTTCTCCGAACTGACTCTTAGAACGGCTAAATTTACTCCCCTTTGAGAGATACCTCTTTGCTATCGACGTGGATTTGCCTAATAAATTCTTTTCGTCTTTTCCCATTATGGTAAATGTTGCTTTTAGAGGCACTTCAACAACCTTGCCTGAAAGCGCATCTTCAATGTCAGAGGTGTATAACGTGACCTCACCTTTGTCAGCTTTACACCCTACGAGAATGAATAAAATAAAAATGACACCTGAAAAGGCTTTAAACTTATTTAACATTTCTTGACCCATAAAATTTTTATTCAACAGCCGCCGGCTTCGGCGGCAAATCAGGAATCTCAGCATCATAAAACTGGTCCATATCATGCTCCAAATTATGCTCGGACAAGGCTTCGGCAAAACGTGATCGTACCGCTTCGCTTTCATCCGCATAATCTATTTGGTCTCCACCAATACGTGCCGATATCCAAGATTTGGGAACACCCTGCGCGTTTCTTACGGCTACCCCTTCATATTTAAAGGCAAGGTACCGTGATGGCGTCGGACCAGTATTGAAATGCTGATGCCACCACATATTTGGTGGTACAATCATTGTACCCACTTCCCAAGGGTAATAGCGTGGCTCCTCGCCATCTGGCCACATTAATGAGTAGCCCTCACCCGATAGTATGATTACGTGTGCGCCGGGGCCATGTCTATGACCCTTTTTATAGGTTCCAATCGGAAACTGAGAGATATGCGCATTCATAGAGCTCTTTGCAAAGTTGAAGCGAATATGCCCGCCACCAGCACCGCGCTCCTTTGCAGTAATCAAGGGCAAGTTTACGGCATCTGGCACGAAATTTGTTACTAATTTAAATCCGTCGGTTTCGTCTTTAGCAGCAAAATAGTCTGGCTCTCCGTTAAACCTTCCCTTGAAATCGTATGTGGTATTGAAGACAAATTCTGGATCTTCATAAACGTTAAACATCGGAGGCGCGTTGGTAACTGCTACGAAACGGGCTGGGTCTTTACCTGACGCATTAAAATGCTGATGCCAACAATTTAAAGGAATGGCAAACAAGGCACCAGGACCCCATTCAAAGGTTATGCGATCCCCTTTATCGTTCCAAACGGTTGTCGAACCGCGGCCCGACAAGATCATAATCATCTCCTCAAATAACATCCTCTGAGGGGCCAACTTCTTACCAGGGTCAATTTCACACACATAACAGTCGTTTGTCGTCCGCGAGGCATCGTGGTTCAAATAAACACCCCGTCCCTCACGTCTCGCCCAAGGCTTTAACTCCGTCGTGTAAAGGTTTTTTACATATACAGAATCGATGATCTCGAGACCCTGATCTCTTACCCAACGCACGTAGGGTGTTTCTTTTTCAGAAGCGAATTTTTTCGCCATCTCATCAGATACTATTGTCTTTTTTTCTCCGTCATCAGACATTGATGTGCTCCCAGTTATACGCAAAACCTTAAACTATCAGCCAATTCACTTTTTGAACGGTTCTTATACTCATTTTAACGGTCCTGCCAAGTGTATCGACATCGCAATAGAAAATAGAAATTTGGAATAACCAATTTATTTGTGGCTATGTTGATGTCCGGGCTCGGCATGCGTATGCTCAGTTTGAGCGCTAAAATCATCCGCTTCATGATGCTCATGGTCCAACCTTTGCCCCGAACGCGGGTCATCTGAAAATACCAAAGACTTAATTGTCACGGGCACGGTCCTTGACGGCAACCTAATCTTCCCCAAATCAATAAAATCAAAGTCCCAAAGGACGACCCCATCGATAACAAGAACGCCGACCGGTATCTCTAATTCGTCCTTCAGAATGTGTCCAAGAGATTGAGCTATGTCGCCATCAAGCACAACAAATAGTGGCTTGCCTGCATCAATCATATCTTCGAGGCCTAACGCCAACCCCTCCGCAAAGGCAAGAAGGCGTTGATAATCGGGCAAACCCTTCCAATGAAATGACAGGGCTATTTCTCGTTCATCGTTATCCACTTCAAAGGCACGCCGGTGCGCCTTTACGGCCTGCGCAACTTCATCCGGAACGATCTCATCAGGACATTCATACGGTGGCTGTATCACCTGCAAATTTCGACGGGGAAGTAACTCACCTTGATTAGAAATAAAACACGTATTACCGGAGAGTTGAACGGAATACTCAGAGGCACCAAGGGCCGTCGCGCGAATGCACTCTCCCGCTGGCAACATTGGCCAGGGCAATGCACCCACAGCAAGTTTGCACGCGATGGCATGCCCTAGACGTAGGCCCATATCACCAAAGTCATTTTGTTCCCGACGGTATACATATTCAGCCACTCCACCAGAAAACATGACGCCATCAATATTTCCCCATTCAAGAATTGGGTCAGTAAGATAAAAATTTTCAATATCCTGCGGGATTGGCCTTAACAATAGGGCGTCTATCAGCGTGGCAGCCATGCCTTCTGCTACCTTATCAAGATCCCCGCTCGAAACCTTATCCCCTACCGACCAGTCAAACCCGACGCGAGCTGCATGAGTACGGCCTGCGGGATCTAGCCTGATAATCACACCGTTTTGATCAACAACCTGCAAGCGGCCACCCACATGAATAGCGGCGGTCACCTTAACTTGACCACCTTCTAAAATAGCCAACTTTGCCGTTCCCCCGCCGATATCAACATTTAAGATCCGCTTGTCACTGTTCTGTGAAGCCTTCGCAGCCCCAGAACCAAATGCGGCTAGCATACTCTCCATATGATGACCGGCCGTTGCGCAGACAAAGTCACCGCCTTTTTGTGAGACCGTCGCCGCTATCGCCTGCGAGTTCTCACGACGTAACGCTTCACCGGTCAGAATAACTGCACCAGCATCAATGTCATCGGGAGTAAGTCCCGCAGCCTCGTATGCATTATCCAGAATTTGGCCAAGCTGTGAGTCCGAAATTCTAGTAGCACTCTCATAAGGTGTCAGGGCGACTGGTGACTGAAACAGGGTCTCTCTATTTACAACAAAGTAACGGCTAGACATATCCTCAGCCATTCGCCGTAAATGCAGACGAGAAAATATTACCTGTGTTCCGGAAGAGCCAACATCGATGCCGACACTGGTTAGCCGAACATTATCGGCAATCCAAAGTGGGTTTTCTTCCAGTGGACCATCGAAATCTGCATCATGGTCATGATCTGCGTCTGGACCGTGTTCATGAAAAAATACGTCGCCGTATTCGTGGTCCTCGAGGGTATGGCCCGCTGGGGGCCCCGTAGGCGTCGGAGTGTCTTCATTACCTGCAGTTTCTTTGTTTCCTCTACGACCGTCACCCTGGCCCATTCGTCTCTCCGCCTATCCATAGATTATCTGTAATTTGATTAGCACCTAATGATGGGTGCAACCGTATTTTTCGTTCATACAACATTTCACGAAATTCGCCAACGACCCGAAGCAGAATTTCAAGACCAATGAAAACTTTTACTTTTGATAACTTTTACTTTGGTAAAAATTTTTGCTCTCAGCAAATCCTGCCAATGCGATGAGGACAACCTTAATCGTATTTCAAACGAAAAACACTATGCCTAACCCTATCCCCCTTTTGAATTTTTAGGCGAGAGCTGGTGCCACCGTTTACCTCAAGAACAGCCATTGCCCGTTCTACGGAAGAAATTGCCTCCAAAGACCCGGGGACCGTCCGTTCAACAATATTAACAATACGTCCGCTAGCATCGATAAATAGCATATCGAGAGGCAGATAAGTATTTTTCATCCACATATTTAGAACTTTGACAGACGGAAATATGAAGAGCATACCCCCGTTACTTGCTAACCGGCGTCTATACATTAAACCCTGTCGCTGCTGTCGTTCTGTCCTAGCTATTTCTACTAGAAACTCGTGCGACTTTGATTTTGATAAAATAGATAACTTAGAACGCTCAAAATTGTTCAAAACCAAAGATTGAGCGTCACCTTCTGTCGAAGAAAAAGGGATTAACGCAACTACTAATAAAGAAGTCTGGAGAAAAAAAAGAATTTTAGTCATCAAAGGTAGCTAACTTTTTTAGACGATGACAAGTCATACGGCTGCAGTTAAATGCCAGCGTCGACTAATCCGACGCCAAATCACTAGAAACGAGTTTAACCTCTGCGGCCTGCTGGCCCTTGGGTCCATCAGCGACACGTATTTCAACGGCTTGCCCTGTAATTAGGCTTGCAATCCCTGCGTTTCGTAGGGTCACCATATGAACGAAAATATCACTTTTTTCATCGTTATCGAGACAAACAAAACCATAGCCCTTGTGAGGGTTGAACCATTTCACAGTCCCAGGCACAAACTCGCTGGCTTCGCCTTTAAAATTTGTTGGTTCTTTGATGGGGTCCTGCGATAAAAACTCATCTTCCTCAGGAAGCATCGTCGAAGTATCCACCGAAACGACATGCAAAACTTGCATGCCCTTTGCCCCTTTAACTGCTTCACATTCAACCGTAGCGCCTGGCCCTATACGTTCATAGCCGGCTGTTCGAAGTACGGTAAGATGCAAGAATACATCCTGTGATCCATCATCAGGAGTAAGAAATCCATAACCTTTAACAACGTTAAACCACTTAATAGTGCCTCGAAGCTGAGTGGTTTCTACAGTTCCAGGCAACGAATCTAACTTACTCAACGCCCCCACTCCTTCAATATTTAACTATGTTAACCTAGCACTAATTTTTAATCTCAGAGAAATTTTTTTATTTGTACTTTATTTGATTAGTTAGTCGAAATTTTACGCTAAGATAAATGTCAATACTAATAATTTTATGGGATTATACATTTTTTTCGCCAAAAAATTTAAAAATGGGGTGGAAAAGACATCCGAGCCATAATAATTTGCCGTTGAAAGGTGATAGATTACCAATAATCTGTTAATATTTGGTTTAAGAAAATTTTTGTGGTTTAGTCCTTGAATATGCGAGACCGTTTAATACATTCAATTTCTCTGGGTGCGATACTATTTGCTGTATGGCTTATGTTATCGGGCCATTACACCTTCTTTATTACAACGCTTGGAGTTCTTTCCTGCGTACTCGTCGTATCCATCATGAAGCGCATGGAACTGATCGATCACGAAGGGCATCCCATACACTTAACGTGGCGGGCGTTTACCTATATCCCTTGGCTTATGGTTGAAATAATCAAAGCTAACGTAGATGTTCTCAAAATTATTCTTTCTCCATCCCTGCCGGCCACACCAACCCTAGTTCGAGTAAAAGCCTCTCAAAAAAGTGACCTTGGGCAGGTAATCTATGCAAACTCAATAACTCTTACACCTGGAACTATTTCCGTGGATGTAGCTAATGGAGAAATTCTTGTACACGCCCTAACGCGTTCAGGAGCAGAAGAACTCCTGGAGGGTAAAATGGATAGCCGTGTTACGAAAATGGTCGGAGAAAATTGACAGTGTTTTCCGCCGCCGCCGCCGCTCTTCTTATCACCATTATTATGGCGCTGATCCGCGCAATCAAGGGGCCATCAATTTATGACAGGATAGTTGCCGTTAATATGTTTGGTACCAAAATTGTCCTAATGATTGCCGTCCTTGGCTTCCTAATGGGAAGACCAGACTTCATGGATATTGCACTAGTCTACGCCCTCATAAATTTTGTCGGTACAATAGCCGTCCTTAAAGTCTTCAAGTACGGCGACTTGGCAAGATCCCATGACGATGAAGGGCCGCTCTAAATGGCTGCAATCATTCTGGACGTTTTGAGCTTTGTACTAATCGGCATCGGTTCGTTCTCTCTAATTATTGGAGCCTTAGGCGTACTGCGTCTTCCAGATGTGTACACCAGAATGCACGCCGCAAGCATCACTGACACACTAGGGGCCGGGACAATTATCCTCGGTCTCATCATCCAAGCTGGTCTAACATTGGTAGCGGGGAAACTGTTTTTGATACTGATTTTCTTGTTTTTTACTAGCCCAGCTTCAAGTTTTGCGCTTGCTCACGCTGCTTTAAGCAGCGGCGTAAAACCAATTCTTAACGCAGATTTACGAGAAGATGACAGGGAGAGTTCATCATAGAATCCTTCGCCAACATCGCCCTGCTTGCTTTTATGTCAATTACCGTATTTGCCATTTTAAGGATCCGCAATTTGTATGCCGTAGTCATGCTCGGCAGCATCTATAGTTTGATGGCAGCTGCAATTTTTGTGATTTTAGATGCCGTCGACGTTGCGTTCACAGAGGCCGCAGTTGGGGCAGGCATTTCAACTATACTCGGCCTAGGCACAATCGCCCTTACGACAGGCGAAGAAAAAAAGCCAAGTCACACCAAAATACTGCCTTTAGTCGTTGTTTGTTTAACAGGTGCCGCTTTGGTCTACGGAACCCTAGATCTTGCACATTATGGAGATCCAAACGCACCCGCACAGCAACATGTCGGCCCAGATTATCTAAAGGAAGCGCCTATAAAAACAGGCATACCTAACGTCGTCACCGCAATTTTGGCCAGCTACCGGGGCTACGATACACTGGGTGAGGTAACAGTGATTTTTACTGCTGGGGTCGGAGTTATTTTGCTGCTTGGTAATTGGCGGAACCTAGGCCGACGAAGGGAGGAAGATGATGGATAGTTATCTTGTACTTCGTGTTGTCGCCAAATTACTCATGCCGTTCATACTAATCTATGGGCTTTATGTTCAATTTCATGGAGACTTTGGTCCCGGCGGCGGTTTTCAAGCGGGTGTTATTTTTGCCGCTGGCTTTATTCTTTATGCCCTTATTTTTGGTTTAAAAAATGCAAACAGAGTACTCCCGAGAGGGATCCTACGTTTTGGGATCGCGCTTGGCGTTCTTCTTTTTGCCGGGGTCGGGGTTTATAACCTGCTAGTTTCCGGAAAATATCTAGATTATTCGGTCATGGCGCAAAATTCCGTGCACGGCCAACATCTTGGAATTTTTTTGGTAGAGCTGGGAGTAGGCATTACCGTCGCGTCCGTAATGATTGTCGTTTTTTTTTCTTTTGCAGGCCATCGTTAAGCAGAGGGAGACGACTGAAATGGCCGACGTCGGTGTCTACTATATTTGGATTGTTGTTTATATTATGATGGCGGGTTTTTATATCGTTATCGCTCATGACAATCTCGTTAAGAAAATCGTAGGGTTAAATATATTTCAGGCCTCTATGTTTATCCTCTATATCACCTTTGGGAAAGTTCAAGGCGGAACTGCCCCGATAATTGCCGAAGGAATAACGACTTACTCGAACCCTCTTCCCCACGTTCTAATCTTAACAGCTATCGTGGTAGGCGTAGCGACTACAGCTCTTGGCCTCGCCTTAGTTGTTCGGATCAACGAGGCATACGGTACTATCGAGGACGATGAAATACACGTTCAGGATGAGGAATCGTGACTGAACATCTTCCTGCATTACAGGTGGTTATCCCGCTGCTTTGCGCCCCGATTTGTATGCTAGTGCGTTACCGGGACTGGTCGTGGATCGTTGCGCTTTTTGGCTCTTGGGCTTCTCTCGCTATAGCTTGGGTCCTTCTGCAGCAAGTGATCGCCACCGGGACAATCAGCTACCACATGGGCAACTGGGCCCCCCCGCTCGGAATTGAATATCGCATCGATTTAGTCAATGCCTTCGTTCTTTTAATCGTATCCGCTATTGCTGCAGTAGTTACCCCCTATGCACGCGAAAGTCTTCGAACCGAGTTTGGTAGTAATCGTATCTATATGTTTTACACAGCTTACATGCTGTGTTTGTGTGGCCTTCTTGGCGTTACCATCACCGGTGACGCCTTTAATTTGTTTGTATTCCTTGAGATATCTTCGCTGTCATCATATGTCCTGATCGCAATGGGTAATGACCGACGCGCGCTAACCGCCGCCTATCAATACCTTGTGCTTGGAACAATCGGCGCGACTTTTATCGTCATCGGTATTGGATTGTTGTATGCCGAAACCGGAACTCTCAATATGGTTGACCTGGCCAAACGTCTTGCCGATCAACCTTTGAGTCGTACCATCGGCGCAGCTTTTGGGTTTCTCGTTGTCGGCATATCCTTAAAGCTAGCACTTTTTCCGCTACACCTTTGGTTGCCAAATGCCTACACCCAGGCACCCTCGGCGATCTCTGCCTTCCTCGCCGCCTCGGCAACCAAGGTCGGTGCTTATGTGCTGCTGCGCTTCATCTTCACCTTGTTCGGCGTAGAATTCTCATTCGGCCAAATGCCCTTAATGGAAATTCTCATGCCGCTCTCGCTCATCGCCATTCTAGTTGGCTCGGGGG
>CAYZDH010000106.1:0-8758 GCA_964477025.1 uncultured Rhodospirillaceae bacterium
CTTATGGTTTTGATGTCAAATACCCTATGGGCGGTTGCATTAGTGGTCATCAAGGTGCTTACCCGCACGGACTCTTCCGTGACGGTTGCTCTGTATTCGAGTCTTCTTCAAACCCCTCTCGCTTTTATGTTCGCCCTATTTTTTTGGCAGTGGCCGACTGTTGAACAATTATTTTGGCTGGCAGGGATAGCAATCCTAGGAACAATTTCACAACTGGCTTTAACTGAGGCTTTCCAAAAGGCGGATGCGACCTTGGTTCTACCAGCAGACTTTACTAAGGTCATTTGGGCTAGCTTGATTGGCTATTTTTTCTTTAGCCAAGTGCCAGAAATTTGGGTGGGTTTAGGCGCGGTCGTTATCTTCTCTGCGGTATTCTATAACTCTTATTCAGCCTCTCGTCCTTCACCCATCGGCGGTTCGACACCATAACGGTGCAGCTCATGCCCGTTATTTCGCAGCCAACGGCGGCCTCTTTGTGATTCGTTGGATAAACGTTCTACGAGACTCCAAAATCGTGCCGAATGGTTCATTTCTGAAAGGTGGGCAACTTCATGAGCGACTAAATAGTCTAATACATAGGGTGGTGCCATTACGACCCGCCAAGAAAAATTTAGATTGCCTTTACTTGAGCAGCTTCCCCATCGACTCTTAGTATCTCGGATTGTTAATTGACCGTATGTCCTATCAAGCATTTCCGATTTTTCTTTAACTCGGAAAGTAATCTCGGCACCACCTTCTCGCCTGTACCAGTCGTGAATGGCCTTTGATAGGTTGACCTTTGGTCCAGTAACGATCAGCCTGCCTTTCTCCTTATAAATGTCTCTTCGGCTGGAATCGAGGTGAAAAATGGTTAGAGGCTCGCCCAAAAAGGGAACTACTTGGCCCTCTTTAAAGGGTATGGGTTCGAGGTATTTCATCAGGCGTTGATCAAGCCAATTTATTTTCTGATGGAGGAAAGTAACGGCCTCTTGTTCCGAGACATGTCTGGGTAAAACTAATTCTGCTTGACCCGTCGAGGGTAAAATTCGGAGTACCAATCGTTGAGCGCGGGAACTACTTCTAATTTTGATTATGGTTGTCTTACCACTCGGTAATTTTATCTCTAAACTTCTATCTGAGGGTTTCTCTGTCCCGCCCATTTTTTCACTGTTTCTGGTAATAGCCCGCTATTGCTCAAAAGGAATTGTTGAAATAGTTGCCGGAGAAGTCTATTCGGTAATGTCTTTGTTGTCGATTACGGCTGCACAGCCTTCGACAGTCTGACGCAATGTCCGGTTTTTATCGACTGTCTCCCGGATCTCCGAAGAGTAGGGCGATTTATCCATTAGCCTATATAAATCCGCGGAACCGTTATGAAAACCGGTTGGCATACCTACAGATCCCATCGTTTTCGCTATTTCTTCCATTTCACCAATATAACGGTCTGATACCGCCGGCAGGGCAGGGGTGAGACCTTCCATACGTTTATACATTGCACCTTGACTGTAGATGAGCTCATGATGGAGCTCGTCGGCGATTTCGAGTTTTTCAGCCGCCATCAACATTGCCGCATGCAAGGCGCTGGTGCCTTTAGTAATACCTGCATAACACATTTTTATGGCAGAAGCTTTTCCAGCCTCCCGACCACATTGTTTAATGTCTATGCCCTTGCCGTTAAATATGTTCACTTGTTGAGCTCCGCTGCCGCTTACAAAAAATCGAGTTGGTACTTTAGCTCCGGGAGGATTGCCAACAATTCCGCCATCGATATAAGAAGCACCTGCTGCTTCGATTACTAATCCAATTTGGGCCGCGGTTTCTGGAGCTACTGCATTACAATCAAAATAGGGTGGTGTATGGCCGGTTTGTTTCATTATTGTTCCAACCCGTTTGGCCTGCGCTAATGCCTCTCCAGGCGGCAAAATGGAGAAAACTATATCTGCTTCTGCAAGTGTTAAAGTAATGGAGCCACAGTCTCTAAAACCAGCTGCAGTGGCACGTTTTCGCGACGTATCACTGCGGCCTTTAAGCGATGTAATGATGTCAAACCCATTTTGTTGAAAGGCCTTACCAGTCGCCGCACCCATTTCGCCAGGACTTAAAATAGCAACAGTTTTAATTGGCATAGCCAGCTCCTTATGAAAGTTATTATCCAGATATTATAATTGAACAGTTGAGGAGGCTAGCGCCCTGTCCTAAATTTCCAGCCCCAGCTTGTCGCGCGTAAACAAATTATTGCGGTGATCGCCGGGATAATCGCTGTAAACCATAGAACCCAGCTTGCAACTCGCGAAATTGTCTCCTTTGACATGCCTTCTTCCAACCCGGCACTGTTCGCAACAAGCCCTGCTGCAGCGGCGCCAAAGGCCACACCGAGGGACCTAATTGTTGGCATTGAACCGGCGGTAATAGCTCCCTCTCCCTCTCGGGCAACGCTCATACCATAATTTGTCATAAGGACGTTTGTTGCTCCAATTCCGAGGCCGATTAAGGTGCTCCATATCGTCACCCAAAGAATGGTTCCGGATAATATAGAGAATGTGAATGCTACAGTGGTAACCGATGCGAATAGCATTCCAGCAGCTGATCCATGACGCTCCCATTTGCCAGTCCAGCCAGATGCAACGATTGAACCGGTTGTCCACCCGATCGAAAAAACAAGGGATAGATAGCCAAGGAGGAGTGGAGTTATGTTGTGCAGTACCTGCAGGAAAAGGGGTGCGAATATTAGAAGGGTTGTATGAGTTACGGAGATTAAAAAATATGACCAATAGGCAAGTCCGACAGGCGTGAGGAGAGAAAGAGCGTTACTTGGAAATAGTTTTGAATCTGAAGTTTTATCGCGTTGAAAAGTAAGCCACACGAGGCAAACTGCTGTTAGAATTAGCGCAGCACTAGCTATCGGCATTTTATATTGGTTGGTGAGACCAGCTGCTAATACGCCTGCTGCTAACATTAAAAGACGTCGCCAGGGGAAGCGTTGTTGAGACGGAGGGTTGTCTTGGTTTGGCACAAGTTTTGAGGCCATGAATACAAAGGCGATGACAAAGGGAGCTTGGCCCCAAAAAGCGCCTCGCCACCACTCAAGCTCCGCAAACACACCGCCAAGCCCTGGCCCAAATAATGCCGCGACACTCCATGTAGTCGAAACTGTTGCCAGAATGCGGGTGCGTATCGAAGGGGTATAAAAATCCCTGATAAGGGCCATTGATTGGGCAATAACAAGCCCTCCACCAACGCCTTTGATAAATCGGCCAATAAGTAATGTTACCATATCGGGTGGAATGGCACAGGCAATTGTGCCGATCAGAAGAATTAGGCCACCCCATATGTAGCCGCGTCGTGTGCCCAGCCGAGCTCTTAGATGGCTACTTGCTGCTGCCCCCACAATGGTTCCCACCATGTATAGCATCGATGTCCAAGCATAGTAGGAGATGCCACCAATATCCTCGACGACGGTTGGCATAATTGTAGTAATGATGAAAATATCGATGGCATGCAGTGAGATGCCGAGATTAAGCAGTACGGTATAGGGGGCGCGTCCATCCCTAAAGAGGTCTAGCCACCCGGCTTTCTCATGCGCGGAGTTGTTCTCGGTAGGGGTTTGATCATTCATTGATGTACTTTATGTGGACCATTAGAACTCGCCAAGGTAATCCGGTGCATTCATTGTAAAATATGTCTAGAATACCCTATGACTTTACTTAGTGTTCTCGACCAATCCCCGATAAGAAACGGCGCGACACCAGCGGACGCCGTCGCCGATACGTTGGCGTTAGCAGAACATGTCGACCAACTTGGGTTTCACCGTTATTGGCTTGCGGAACACCACAGCAGTAACGGGCTAGCTGGAGCGGCACCAGAAATTATGATTCCGCAAGTTGCAGGGCGGACCCGGGGTATACGAGTTGGTTCAGGTGGAATAATGCTTAGCCACTATAGTCCATTGAAAGTGGCCGAAGCTTTTCGAACGATAGAGACACTATATCCTGGACGGATTGACCTGGGAATTGGACGAGCGCCTGGCAGCGATCGTGTCACTGATCAGGCGTTGCAAACTGGTCCTGGTTCTCTTGGTGCAGAGCATTACCCGATGCAGGTTCGAGACATGATTGGTTACCTTGGGGGAAGCCTTCCCGATGATCACCCGTTCTCTAATGTAAGGGCGATGCCCGCTGGACCGACTGTCCCTGACGTTTGGATGTTAGGCTCAAGTGACCAAAGCGCTTCTTTGGCAGCATACTTTGGGCTGCCGTTTTCTTTTGCCCATTTTATTACCGCCGAAGGTGGGCCGCAGGCTGTTGCAGCTTATCGCGAGAATTACCGCCCTTCGGAGGCATGGCCTGAACCTATTGTTAATATTGGTGTATTTGTGATGGTGGCTGATAGCGAAGACAAAGCCGAAAGGTTAATGAAATGTCGTGATCTTTCGTCGATCCGACAGCGTAAGGGTCTTGCCGCGCCGGTTCCTTCATTTGAGGAAGCGGAAACATATGAATACCCGCCACAGGAAGAGGCTTTGCGGCGTTATAATCGCCAGCGCTGTTTTTGGGGGACAGGGGAACAGGTACGTGAGGGACTATTAGAAGCCGGTAAACTATACGATGTTGACGAGTTTGTTGTTTTGACGATTTGCCCAACATTGGAATCTAGGTTCCGGTCATATGAATTGTTGGCTCAGTCATTTGAATTGACGCCGCGTTACGTTAACGCGACGGCGGCTGAATAAAAAAACAGAAGCAAATAAAAAATATCTCGCTGTTCGTTTCTCCGATCAGGGACAACGATTTACCAAATTAAGGAACCATATTGAAACTAAACCGTTCTAATGCCGGTATTCTCTGGATGTGTTTGGCGATGTTTTTTAGCGCCGCGGCTGGTGCTTGTGTGCGACAGTTGAGTGGGGATGTGCCAACATTGGAACTAGTCTTTTTTCGGAACGTCATCGGTTTGTTGATGTGTTCTCCATGGCTTGCGAGGCAAGGTGTCGGCGTTATGCGCACTGGTCGTCTGCCATTATACTGTTTACGGGTATTTTTTGCCTACACCGCTATGGTGATGCTTTTCTTCGCATGGGGAAAAATGCCAATCGCGGATGTTTTTGCCTTACAATTCACCATCCCGTTATTCACTATCGTGCTTGCTGTTCTAATTCTAAAACAAAAAACAGACCGTCAGGCCTGGGCGGCATGTTTGATCGGATTTTGTGGTGCTTTGATTGTAATGCGGCCTGGTGTTATTGAGCTTACAATGGCCGCCGTCGCCGCTATCGCATCCGCGATGATGTCAGCTGGTTCCAACACAACAATAAAATTACTAACTAAAACCGAAAGCGTTGGAACCATTACTGTATATTCCAATCTCTTGATGTTGCCGCTAGCATTAATCCCCACTCTCTTTGTCTGGGTAACACCGAACCCCACGCAAGTGCCCTGGATTATTGGAGCTGCCCTTTTTAGTGCCGTTGGAGGATTGTGTTTTACTTTAGCGGTGGGTGCTGCAGATGCGCGTGTTGTTCAACCCTTTCAATTTACTCGAATGATATTTGCGGCAGCGATTGGATATTGGATGTTTTTTGAATTACCCGATTTTTGGACCTGGGTCGGAGCGGCAGTGATTTTTGGCGCTTCCTACTACATAGTATTGCGTGAGGCTAAGAAACGAAGTTCTTACTCAAAGTCAGTAGGATTCCCAAGGTAATGAAAACTGGTATTTTATCAAACGCGGTTGTTCGGGGCGTTCTGTGGATGGTGCTGGCAACAGGTTTCCAAGCTACAGCCAGCGGCTTTGTCAGAAAGCTATCTAGTGATTTCTCTGTAATTGAACTGTTGCTATTTTTTAGTTCGATTAGTGCCCTACTCCTTTTGCCAATGACGATGAAACTTTCCCCGGGGTCGTTTGCGGGTGTTAAGGATCGGGCCGGCCTTTACCTTCTTCGCGGTCTTTTGTCATTTGGTGGGATGTATGCCTCTTTCTATGCTTACTCTGTGCTTGATATCGCTAATGTGCAGGCCCTACTTTTTACCGTGCCCTTGTTTACGATTTTATTAGCGGGACTATTACTCGGTGAGTTTGTCGGTTTAAGAGGCTGGTTGTCCTGTGTAATAGGATTTATTGGAGCACTAATTATTGTGCGACCAGGAATCATTCCGATGAATCCTGGTGCCCTTGCAGCAATTGCGTCGGCCTTTGCCTTTGCAGCAGCCAACATTGCTATTCGTAAGCTTGGCAGCACTGAAAGCCCAATTATGATCACGATGGTATCCAATTTGATTGTGGCGCTACTCTCAATTATTCCCGCAGCCTTAAATTGGGTGACGCCGAGTTGGGAACAGGTGCCCTTTATATTGATTATGGGTGTGCTTTTTATGTTGGCGATGGTTTGTCTGACATTCTCGATCCGTGAGGCTGATGCCCGTATCGTGCAGTCGATTAATTTTCTGCGATTGCCCTGGTCAGTTGTCGTGGGATGGGTTCTTTTCACCGAGCTGCCTGATCTTTGGACATGGGTGGGGGCCGTCATCATTTTTGTTGGTGCCTATGATGTACTGCGTCGCGAAACCCGCAGGGTAAAAAAAATATGAGCGCGTCTGATCCGCGCGCTGAAGCCCGAAATTCCGCGATGCGAGGCATAGCGTGGATGATCGTTTCCGGTATTGGTTATTCGATTAATGCTGGTCTGGTCAAACAGCTGTCATCTGACCTTAACACTATGGAGATCGTATTTTGGCGTTCGGTTGTTGCGACAATCTTTCTACTGCCATTCCTTTTTAAACACATTGGCGATACAGGGCGCGGTTCTCTCAAGAACTGGCACCTATTTTTGTTAAGAGGCTTGTTTACCTATTTGGCAATGGGAGCGACCTATTTTGCTCTGGCAAATATGCCAATCGCGGATGTTTATGCGTTACAATTCACCCTTCCTCTCTTTATGATATTGGCGGCGATCCTTTTTCTTGGGGAGAAGGCACGCATCGGGAGTTGGGTAGCCTGCATCGTTGGATTTATCGGAACGTTGATCATCTTAAGGCCGGGATTTGAGACAATCACTATCGCGGCTTTGGCAGCACTTGCTTCTGCAGTTTTATATAGCTGCACAAATGTTTTTATTAAAAAGTTATCGCGGACGGAGAGTACGACGACGATTACTGTATTTGGCAACCTTGTAATGGTCGTATTAGCCCTAATACCGTTGTTGTTTGCTTGGCGCTTGCCTCCAGCCCACACAATAGGATGGATCATAGCACTCGGTGTCTTTACTACGGCGGGGCAGTGGGCATTGGCGCGGGCGATTGCTACTGCGGATGCCCGGATCGTTTGGCCATTCGACTTCCTTCGCATGCCGTTTACGGTCGGCGTTGGTTATGTGATGTTTGGCCAACTACCCGGCCTCTGGACATGGGTTGGTGCAGTGGTCATCTTCGGGGCCGCTTATTATGTCATTCGTGAGGAGGCTGCGGTTAGGTGACCGATAATTATTATTCTGATGCTATTAAGGGTGCCGTTTGGATGCTTGCGGCATCAATCTGCTATGTATCGTCTGCGACCCTGACACGCTATTTAGCGGGCAGCTACCCGACTTTTGAACTGACCTTCCTGCGCTGTTTAATCGGGGTTGTTGTATTGACGCCATTGGTTTTACGCGGTGATCTCAATCAACTTAAAACTAAGAATTTTTCACTCCATTGTCTCCGGGCAGTAATAACATATATAGCAATTCTTTTGTGGTTCTATGCAACGGAAAAGGTACCGGTTGGAGATTTTTTTGCCATACAGTTTGTTTCGCCGCTCTTCACCATTGCCGTTGCGGCAATTTTGTTGCGCGAAAAGGTCAGTGCTAAGAGTTGGCTTGCTGCATTAGTTGGTTTTGCGGGTGTCATGGTTGTTATCAGACCTGGCTATATACCGATTTCCCTGGGCATTATAGCAGCACTCGGCACCGCCGCGGCTTATGCGTTTGTAAATACCTGTATCAAGGTGTTATCGCGCAATGATTCGCCGACTGTGATGACGTTCTACGTGAACGTCCTTGTTCTGGTCCTTGCTGCGATCCCAGCCTATTTGACATGGAAAATGCCAATATCCGCCGACTGGCCTGTCCTAATTGGCGTAGCCCTTTTCGCTACTATGGCTCAGTTTTGTGTAGCGTCTAGTATCTCGTTGGCCGATGCACGTGTTGTGCAGCCAATGAATTTTCTTCGAATGCCAATTGCCGCCGGGATGGGTTTTATGGTGTTTGGAGAGTTCCCTGATCTTTGGACATGGGCTGGCGCGGTGATAATTTTTAGTGCTGCCTGGTACGCCGTTCAGCAAGGCAAGAAAAGATGAAACAATTATCTGGGGCTATTCTAGGGTCACTCTGGATGCTATCGAGCTGCATTTTTTATGCCGTTGCCGCGTCGCTGGTGAGGGAAGTAGGTGATACGTATACCGCGTTTCAAATGACGATGATTCGTTCATTTGTCGCAGTTATAGTGCTAGCGCCTGTTTACCTCGGTGAGGGTGGAAAATTAATCTTTATTCCAAAACGCTTCTTCATGCTTTTTTTGACCGGGGTTTTTACCTACCTCGGGATAATCTTCTGGTTCTTTGCGACAGCTTCGATGCCAATTGCGGATTTCTTTGCGCTTCAATTTGTTACTCCGCTTTTGACGATGGCCTTTGCAATAATGTTTTTAGGGGAAAAGGTCGATGCGCGTAGTTGGAGTGCTGCGCTAATCGGCTTCGCCGGTGTATTAGTAATTCTTCGCCCTGGGATTATAGAGATATCTTTTGCTGC
>CAYZDH010000107.1:0-439 GCA_964477025.1 uncultured Rhodospirillaceae bacterium
GGACTGCTTTAGCGGGGTATCATTGGCTTTTCCGGTCAGTTTCTGTTACTATAAATTACAGGGGGTGTAGCAGAAAACTTAGACTATGGATACCGAAGTTCAGTGTTTTGGCTGGGTATTTCTAAGTGGTTTGACCAATCCATAATATGAAGCTAGTGAGCCAACACTGAATATGGCAATAATCGTAACCATCGGCATCTGTGTGTTGTTAAAGAGGATCCCAGAAATGGCGGCGGTAGTTGCCGCTATGCAAGTTTGTATAAACCCAAGATTAGACATTGCAGAACCCGCCATGCCTCCGAAGGGGGATAGGGCGCCGGCTGTTGCTTGCGGCAAGATGAAAGATAATGCAGCGATAAAGCCGAACATTGGGATGATAATAGCCCAAACGGTATTAAACCCGGCAGCGCCGCAGGCACACATCGTGATGCCCGAACCG
>CAYZDH010000107.1:449-8597 GCA_964477025.1 uncultured Rhodospirillaceae bacterium
CAATTAGCGTACCAGCGTGAATGAGCTTGTCTATTCCTAGTCTGCTCACACGCCTTCCGGCAATAAAACTGAATAGCGAATAAGCAATCATAATGCCGCCAAAGGCATAGGCGTATTCCTGCGGAGTTTGTTTGAGAAATAGTATGAATACGCTGGAAGAACTGGTCAGAAAACACATCAGGCCACCCATCGTACAAAAAACACAAGCGCCATAACTAATGAAGGTGCGGTTGCGAACGACGCGAAGAAAGTTAGTTATCATGGTGGCCGGCACTAGACGAATTCGGCGTTCTGGCGGAAGCGTTTCTTTGAGGAATAGTGTAACTAAAATCAAAGTAAAAATACCGTACCCAACCATAAACACAAAGATGGATCGCCACCCCGCCGTTTCAAGCAGTGTGGCCCCGATTAACGGCGCAATAATCGGGGCCATCCCGCTAAGGACGGCCATAAAGGATAATAGCTTTGCGGCTTCTTCACGGTCGAAGAGGTCTCGTGCCATAGCGCGAGGCAGAATGCGTCCGGCAAAGGTTGATGAACCTTGAATGAAACGCATCGCCGCTAACATTTCGACATTGTTTGCGTAGGCACAACCAATAGCGGCAACGATGTATGCAGAAAGACCCCAAATCATCATTGCTTTGCGGCCATAGCGATCTGATAAAGGTGATAAAATCAACTGGCCTATCGCAGCACCAAAGACATAAGCTGAAAGCGTCAGTTGTATGCTGCCAGCATCTGTTGTGAGAGCTCCGGCCATAGCTGGAATAGCTGCTAGTGATGTATCAATAGAGAATGGCGGCATTGCTTGGAGAATGCCGAGCAGAATTACCAAGATTAAATAATTTGTTCGCGTCATTCTACTTCTGGTTCCAGGATGGCCCACATTCAACTATAGAACGGGACAAGTCAGCCTAAGGAGCTAGCGGTCAGGTAAATTGTTCTGCGTTTAAAAAATCAACGTTGCTACTAAGGTTCCTAGTTAACAAGATAGTAGCCCTTCATAATCGCGTCATGCCATATCCCTGTTATCGGACCAACGAGGCCTTCCGGCAATCCTTCTTCAGGATATTCATAATGATGGCTCCCCGTACCCAATTTAGTTAGTCGGACCTTTGGGGCGGGGTTCATCGCAGCAAACATGGGTAAAACAATTTCATCATATACTTTCTCAGTATGGTCTCGGCTATGTTTGCATATAGATAATAGAATAGGCGGTACAGGTTTCACATTTGGCCCCGACAACTCGTAACCGTAACCTATATATTGTTTTACTAAAGACTCGGTCTCCGCGTTATCCATCTTGAGTCTTGAAGCGGAGGCGCGTGCGGCGGCCTCAAGCGCATGATCGGCGGCGTAATGAAGCGGATATTCCGCCTTGAATTGTGGTTGTGTCAGCGTTTTCTCCCAGTCTTCTAAAACATCTTCTATAATCCACGGAAGACGCATTAGGCCTTGTTCACCCTCTTCGCTTCGGATTTCGGCTCCACGGTAACGGGCGATATCACGCCAAGTGCGGACCAACAAGTCGTTAAACGGCCCCTCCCATTCATAGCCCACCATCTTCTGAAACATATAGCCGAACGGGGAGTTCTCAATGCCGATGACACCGCAGATATTTTCTACGCGTTGGGTCAACATATGCACAAACGGCCCACCTGTAGAGTGACCGTGTACGTAAATTGAAAATTCCATTTCCGGAAAATAGTCATGACATACCGTCTTCATGGCCGTTTCAAAAGCTGCTGGCCAGCCTGCCATTCGGTCGTAAAAGCGCGTTCCAGTTTTCGCTCGTGCGACCATACGGCGACCGTAGCGGGCCCGCAGGCTCTCATCGACAATCAGATCAAATTCTTCCGGTAAAATAAATTCTTCTTGTTGCCAAATTGGTGTGCGGACTAGCCCCTCAGAGGATATTGTATCCCCCGGCCAGTGACGGGATGGGTCTGGTAGGTACAGTCGTCCGGGATAAGTCATAGTCGTAATTCGGTAACCGAATTTGCGAACAATTAGACGGGTTAACTGCTCCATCGCTCGGTAATCGCCGGAGCCTCCTGCGAGTACAAACATACCGACCTTTTTGCCGTCGGCACCAATAGGTATCATATTGGGGTCCGCAGGTTCATAGACCATAACGCCAACGTCCCAATCCATCTCTAACTCATTTATACGAAAGATATGTTCTGTCTCCGTGAATGGTATATCGGGCCGGCCTAGGACTTGGCTGGACAACTCGATCAAAGCCTCTTTATCAATGGTCTCGGGTGGTTCCCATTTAGCTTTATCGGTCATTGATTTTTCCTTTCGACGCTACAATTGCATTGTGCCGTAACTTGCAGTGAAGGACTACGTACCATAGGTTTTTTTGTTTTTTATTTCCAAACCGTATTAGGTAAGAGGGCGATGTCTCAAAAACTTCCTGTTGTTCCAATTACTTATGATCCTAAAACAGTTGAACTATGTTCATTTTTTGACGCTGTGCCAGGATTTTTGGGGGGCAGCGATACCCCGCGTGACTATTTAGAGCGGTGTGTTGAAATCATCACAGTTCGTGAACCAAGCATTTGTGCTTTTGTCACAATTGATATTGAGGCTGCACGCCTATCAGCAGATCGATCTACGGCGCGTTATAGAAATGGCAAGCCAATCTCAATGATAGATGGTATGCCATTTGCAGTTAAGGACCTTTTCCAGACAGCCGATTTCCCTGCAGAGCTGAACTGCCCTCTATTAAAAGGAGAACGCCACCGATTTGACTCTGCTCATGTCTATGCCATGCGTAAAGGTGGTGCAGTTATCATCGGGAAAACGACTCTACCCGAGTTAGGGTCAGGAGAACCTGCTGGGACCTGTAATCCTTTTGATTTGGATCGAAGCCCTGGCGGCTCCTCTAGTGGGTCAGCGGCAGCCGTCGGCGCTGGCATGTTGCCACTCGCAACAGGCAGTCAGGGCAGGGGCTCCGTTTTACGACCCGCAAGCTTTTGTGGAAATGTCGCATTCAAGCCTACATTCGGGGCGGTGCACTCGGGTGGCCTCCTCTGGCGATCGCCAAGTTACAGCACAGTTGGAATTCACAGCAGTAACATGACTGACTGTTGGCGAACAGCTTATCACATTGCTCAGACTATCGGAGGTGACCCCGGACATCCCGGTTTGTTTGGCGGCGCAGATGTTATTTCCTTTAAGCCTAAACGCCTTATTCGCCTTGATACCCTGGGGTGGAATATCACCGAGAGTGGTATTCAAAACCAATTTATGAATTTCCTTTCTAAGCTCGAGAAAGAGGGTGTGGAAATTGTTACTCGAACGGATGATCCAAAAATAGAAACTTTTGAGCAGGCGTTGAAAACTATTCCCGAGTTTCAGCCAGGACTATCTGCGTGGGAAATACAGTGGCCAGCTTTGCTGTTACGTGATGATTGTCGAAAACAAATAAGGGACACCTTAGTGGAACGCTTTGAGTTTGGTGAAAGAATGTCACTAAACGAATACAGGGTAATGTCTGGCGCGCTTAATAAATTGCGGGAAAAGTTTACCTCGCTTGAAGGTGCAGCCGATGGTTTTATAACTCTATCTGCACCGACAATGCCGCCAATTGGCAAGGAAACTGGTGATTCTGTATTCGGTGATCCGTCCTCCTGCTTAGAGGCGCCTGCTTGGAGTATACCCGTATTAAAGGAACAAGGTTTGCCGCTTGGCATCCAGCTTCTTGGTAATAAACATCAAGATTACAAACTTGCCCAAATTGGTAAGTGGATGATGGAAACATTTCTTAGATAAAAACTAAAATAAGTGCCGTTAAATCTGGGTAAAAGAAATTGTTTTGTGACGTATCTAAGTAGTCGCAAGTTCACTCTAGGCCTCTAATCGACTTCTGGATATGGAGACTTAAGTTCAGTTTTATGACTTATGCACGAGTTCCCTCGATGAAGGCATGTAAACAGGCGTTGAATGCTATCGGATGCTCTCGATAGGTAAAGTGGCCGGATGAATTAAATACATTGAGTTGTACTTGTCTTTCGCGGACAGCGATCAAATCATAAAGCGCCCTTCCCATTTGAATGGGCGCAGTCGGGTCATTGTACCCCCAGATCAGTTGTGTTGGCCGATCCATTCCATGATCACGGATCCACGCAAACATATCGATCTTGTCTTTCGCAAGCCCCGGTAGGAACTGTGTGTAGCGAAGCCCGTCACCGCTCGAAGCCATTTTATGGCAAGCCTCCATATAGCTATTTTGCTTAGAAACCTCAACCAGTCCATTGACCCATTCATCTGACACGTGTGCGGAGCTGTGAGAATAATGTTCCATTATCCAACGCTGACTTTCTGCCGAAAGCGGTGGCTCGGGGGGGTTGGCGAGTACAATTTCGTTTAGCCCGATGCCGGGTGCACAACTATTACTATCGATAATAGTGCAGGTTTTGACCAGGTCAGGACGATCCATAGTCATCCGGCAAGTAATATATCCACCACGCGAATGACCCACTAAATGCGCGCCTTTTATCTCCATTTTATCCAGGGTTGCACATGCATGGCGAACGACCTGTGCCATTGTATAATCTTTATCCTGCAATGGGTTTTGCGTGTACCCTTGGCCAAGCTTATCGATGGCGATTACGTGATAATTCTGCGCAAGACCATCAAAATTTAATCCCCAATCTAGGGAACAGTCTGCCGCATCGTTTGAACCAAAATTGCCCCCGTGGAGTAGAACCATTATCGGTCCATCGCCTTTTTCGTAATAACAGGTGCGTATGCCATCAACGTCGAGAAATTTGCGTTCGTTTAAAAGCATGGTGTGAAACCCCTTGTTTCATTGCCGATTTTTTTCTTACTAAAAGTTATTCACAAGAAAGTTGAATTGCCATACGGCGAGGGCTAGCCGATTCGCCCCGTGATTCAGATATTTTATCTCCGATCAAATTAAAATAAGGCCTTTATTATGGATCTTTCAGAATCTTGTCTCGCAGAAGCACAATTTCATGAGCTGCCTAAATTTGAGCAGGGTAAGGTACGTGAATCATATAGTCTGCCGGATGGGCGTCGCGTCATGGTCGCCACTGATAGGCAGTCCGCTTTTGATCAGGTGCTTGCGTCTGTCCCTTATAAAGGCCAAGTGTTAAATCAGACGGCGCAGTTCTGGTTTAATAAAACAGAGGATATTTGTCCTAACCATGTCGTCAATTACCCAGATCCAAACGTAATCATAGCCAAGGATTTGGAAATGCTACCTGTTGAAATGGTCGTGCGCGACTATATCACCGGGTCGACAGAAACTAGTATTTGGCCGATGTATGAACGTGGCGAACGCACCTTATATGGGATTAACTTTCCCGAAGGGTTGAAAAAAAACCAGAAGTTACCAGAAACCATTCTGACCCCAACAACCAAGGCAGTACAGGGTGACCATGATGCACCAATAACGCCAGCAGAGATCGTCGCTCAAGGACTTCTAGACCAAGAGCATTGGGATGAACTAGCAAGAATTAGTCTTGCAATCTTTGCACGTGGGAGAGAAATCGCGGCTGAGAACGGCTTGATTTTGGTTGATACAAAATATGAATTTGGACTTGATGAGAATGGTACTATTACGCTTGCTGATGAAGTTCACACGCCAGATTCAAGCCGATACTGGCTGCAATCTAGCTATGAAGAGCGTCTTGCGGAAGGGAAAGAACCAGAAAGCTTAGACAAAGAGTTTTTACGTCTTTGGATTGCTGGGGAGTGTGATCCCTACAAGGATCCTATCCCGGAGATCCCTGAGGATACTATTATTGAGTTTAGCGGTAAGTATATAGCGCTTTATGAACAGGTGACTGGCTTGAAGTTTGTATACCCTGATAATAGCCAACCGGTTGGCGAGAGAGTTCGTGCCAATTTAGCAGCTGCTCTTCCCGAGTTTTTCTCTAAAGACGGCTAGTAGGGACGTCTTACGACGATGTGATAAATGTGCCAATGCTTTTTTCTGCCTCGAGGCGTTTCGCTGTCCTCCTCCTCTTCGCGGAAGTATTCTGTATCAAGTGGGTATAAGAGCGCGTCAATTGCACTATGAGCAAAAAATGTGATGCCGGGATTCCCTACCCAGCTGTCGCGATCGCCATATAGTTGGCAGCTAATACGGCCCCCAGGTGTTAGTGACGTTAACATACGGTCCCATAGGTCAGGAAAGTCTAGTGGCGAAACCAGTGGTAGGGAAAAGCTTGCATTGATCAAATCTGATTCTGGTAAGCTGATTTTCTCAAATCGAGACGTTATGGTTTCTAGCAAGACGTTCTCGTCGACCTCTTGGCGGGATAAAAGACCATCTATAGCGGATTGTTGAGAATCCACTCCCAGGACCTGCCAACCCCTTCTAAGTAACTCCACAGTGTCACGGCCATTGCCGCAGCCAAGGTCAATTGCTTTTAAAGGTTGTTCGTTATCGGGGTTTTCAATCTCAAGTTTCGCAAGTGCAAAAAGTAATGTTTCGCGGGGTTGTCGCGCCCCTGTCTTTTGATAATAAGCGTTCCAGCTATCTATTGGTTTTTCAAGGGGCATCTTATTAACTTAACCAGAGCGTTTCTTGCCGTCCTCGTCGACGCCATCGATTAAAATAAAGGCAATTCGGCAGAGTTTTTCATAGCGGTTGGACCAAGCATGATTTGTCCCCCGTTGAATAATAACGTCGCCGGCCTTCAGGTGAACATCTTCGTCATCCATCAGCATATCAATCTCACCTTCCAGCACAATTCCATAATCTACAGTTTCGGTGCGGTGCATAAATGGGTGCCGCGCACCTTGAACGACACGGTGCGCGGCGCCAACTTCGCCAAATGCTTTAGTCCCATCGAGTTTAGCCATAATTCCCGGATCCTCCGGTGGAAACTCCGAAATTCGGAAATTGACACCGTTGGGGGGCGGTTCAACGTCGAATTTTGCGTCTGCCTCATCTTTGTCGCCACCATAGCAAGCGGGCATGCTGGTCGTTCGCCACAGGTTGGTTCTTCCACCTGGGCGGTGTTCGGAGGTGACAATATTTTTAGCGTCGCTATCCATGATGATGACGGCTTTGCCATGTTTGTCATGGCCCGTAATAACGCGGCGAATTTTTTTTACCATGGTCTCCCTCCAGGCGATTGAGTTGCGTGATGACATGAAATTAGTAATGCTACAATGGCTACTAGCAATAATTTCATAGAGTGTCCTTGCCTCGACGAAGAGCAGAAATTAGTTTAGGCAAAGTTTAGTGACAATTTTAATTTTTCTTGAAAACCTGATACCCAACATCACTTGTTTAGGGTATGTCATTCACGGTCTTTTCTAATTAGTCCTCAAAAGTATGAGTTTCATTTTGCTGGCATCTAACAAAATTTATTATGTTTGAAGTTAGTTACTCTGAATTTGTTGCAATTTTCCAGGTCATTTTAATTGATCTGATACTAGCCGGTGACAATGCGATTGTTGTCGGGATGGCCGCCGCTGGTGTCGCCCCCGAATATCGTAAGAAGGTGATACTTTATGGCATTGGTCTTGCGGTGATAATGAGAATTATCTTCGCTGGGATAACCATACAACTGCTTAATATTGTTGGCCTTGCCCTAGTGGGGGGGCTTCTATTGCTTTGGGTTTGCTGGAAGCTTTACCGGGATCTGCGATTAGAGGCTGAAGCAAAGGTTGCTCTTGATGCAGGCGGTGACGCGTCTACGGCCGATGTTCGGGATAGGTCGCCAAAAGCCCAAAAAACGTTGCGTGCGGCTGTGATACAGGTAGCGATTGCTGATATCTCAATGTCGCTTGATAATGTCCTTGCAGTTGCCGGGGCGGCTAATAATCATATGACGGCATTGATAATTGGAAAGTCTCTCTCAGTTATCCTAATGGGGATCGGGGCAACGCTTATTGCGAGACTTCTGCAGAAATACCAATGGATTGGTTATATTGGACTACTCCTTATCCTTTATGTCGCGGCATTGATGATTTGGCGGGGATCCCATGAGCTCTTCGTTTTGGCGGGTTTGTAATGCGATCAAAGTTTTACATTGAGATTCTATGCAAAAGCGTTGGATTTTAACAAATTCCGCCCGATTTCAGTCCCTATGTCATATAAGGGGGGGAGTTTAGGCCGCCAGGTGATGGCCCAATGATCAGCCATGTGGGCACGCCGCT
>CAYZDH010000108.1:0-8506 GCA_964477025.1 uncultured Rhodospirillaceae bacterium
CTACAGGTAACGTGGATATTTTGCCGACTGTATTGAAACTGTTAGATGTGCCTATTCCTAAGGCTGTAGAAGGTCGGGTGTTGAATGAAGCACTAGTTGAAAATGGTGAAAAAATTGTTTCTACTCTTGTGACACACACTGCCTCACGGTCTTTACCGCAAGGTCAGTACTTACAAGAATTATTGGTATCAAATGTAAATGGGACACTATATCTGGAGCAAGGGAATGCTTTTGTGTCTTAAGCATTAAGAATGGAGTTATATTAATGTCTAATGGGCGAGCTATCACATTGCAAAAATTTATTTGGGATCAGGATGAAGCGGATAAAGATGCTAATTTCAAGAAAGAGGTTGCTCTATATACGATGAACGACCCTATGCCGACAATAGATCGTATTAGTAGTAATCTTGACGTTCCTGTTGGAGCCGTAGTCAAGTACATTTTAACTAAATGGGCAGCCTCTGGTAGCGAATCTCTTCTTGAAGCGGGTCCAGATATGGTAGAAACGATGTCGGATATTTTTGAAGATGCAGAGAAGTCGGGAACAGAAGATTCTCGACTTCAGGCATATTTTTCCGTAAAGGACATAGTGTCTTGGCTCAGAGTTCCCTTGGACGATCCTGATTATCGAAACGTAGGTAAGGATTAACTGATACCTAGTTCCTCGCGCAGATCTGAAATTGTTTGAGCTCTGCTACGGCTGGGACGTCGCTCCCGTAGCCCAATAGGGAGATTTTCAACTTCAGGATGAACTTTTATGGCAACAAATATTGGTCCTTCTTGAGACATTATTTTTTCGAGGCTAGTTGATAATTCTTCTAGATCATCGAAATTGTATGTAGCTTTGTATCCGGACCCCTGTGCCATGACAGCATAGTCGATGTCTTCAGAGTTTGGTACAGGTAGGCCTCCCGTAGTAGCGTAACATCAGTTGTCTAAAAGGAAATGTACAAAATTTTTCGGTTGTTTTCCCGCTACAGATGCTAATACTCCCAAGTTCATCAAGAGGGCGCCTTCTGTGTCAAAGTGGACTACTTTTTCATCAGGCAATCCTAGAGCTAATCCAAATATTGCAGAAGTAGATTGTCCCATCGCTCCGCCCAGGGAAATATCTCGATTTTTGTTGGATGTGAAATCTGACCAGTGTTTGCCAGAAGTTCCTTGGACTGAAACTATCGAATTTCCTCTGTGTTCTTGAAATGCTTCAAAAACTTTTTTCGCTTCTATCATTTGTTACTCCTAATTATTAAAATATCGCGGCATTTATTAGATGTTTTACCTGTTAAAGCCGTGGTATTCGTCTCCAATGAGTACTACAACGGGTTTCTTTGTGTTTTGAGTTTCTTGGAATGCTTCTGTAATTCTAGGTCCATCTGCGTCGTGCTCAAGTAGATAGTAATTTAGCCTGAACGCATTTAGAAAAGGTTCTGTATACACTGCAGCTGAATCGGGAGTGTTGCCTTTTCTCGTCCATCCTCTATATCCTACGACCATTAGCAGTGGAAACCCTGCATCCAACGCCATACCTCTTATTGAGTCACCAGACTCCATCATTCCGGTGTTTTGTATAAGAACAACAGGAACTTTACCAGCGACATTTAACCCAAGAGCGACTGCCATTGACTCTCCTTCCCTGGATACAGGGACTACGTCAAGCCAATCTTGTTTCTCCATGAGTTCGTATAGATAATTTGTCTCGCTGTCGGGAATAGTGATTATGTGTGTCACACCATTTTTCTTAAACTCTTCAATTAGAGTTTCTGGTCTAAGTATCTCAGTCTGTTGTTCTACCATGATTGCACCTTGTGTTGAAATGAATATTTCTTTTTCAGTACTCAGTTAATACGAACGCTCAAGCGAATTAATTTATCCGGAGCGATGGAAGTATATACGACTCTAAAAGATGTGTCCTGTCGTCAAGTATGTAGAGTATTATTTCGGGCAAAATGCTTAAAACTAAATACAAATAGTTAATCAAGGAAAGATAACGATGTTTTATGATACCGAACCTTACAGAGTGGAAATGCCAATTCTCAGGGATGATCGAACTCATGCTTTGGTTAATATTCTGCCTAGAGAAGGCAAACGTTTGATCGCGAAGGGAGTACTAGCAATACCTGAGGTGAAGAGGGTACTTGAAAAAGGGTGGTTTGTTGTATCGAGGGGGATAACACCTTCTTACATTCTTGAAGAGTTAACTGGTGATGATTTTGACAATCCTAACTGCACCGCAGGGATCATCACTGAAGGCCGAATGGCCTCTGTGGTACTAGAGGACCGATTAGGGCCCTGGGTTTTTAAAGATGGTGTACTTAATGAAACACCTGCTCCACAGGCATTGGATAATTTTGGTGCATATGATGTGTCTATTAAAGGTGCTAATGCTCTGGATTTAGATGGCAACATAGGTGTTTTTGCAGCTGATAAGAATGGAGGTACCGTAGGAGGTATATGGCCTGCATTGACTGCACGAGGATCCCATTGGATAGCTCCAGTTAGTCTTGAGCGATTGATTCCATCGGTTATTGAAGCTGCAAAACATTGCGGTAACCATCTATGGGACTACACCATGGGGCAATCAGCTGGATTTATGCCAGTTGTAAATGCCAAGGTCATAACTGAAATACAAGCTTTGGAACTTCTCACAGGAGTAACCGCGATTCACGTTGGATCTGGAGGAGTTGCAGGTTCGGAAGGTGCTGTAATGTTAGCCCTGGAAGGAGAACATGATGTTGTTTTGAATGCATTTGAGCTCATAGAAAGTATAAAAGGTGAGGAGCAATTTGAATCTCCTCGTCTGGTCCCATATGTGAGAGAGCCGGAGACTGCGCCATCTAGATAAAAATTCCGGGTAGCGGTTTTTTTGTCGTCAATACTGCTTTTGGAGACTTATGCCTATTTACGCATCTGCATTTCATGAAATATGATTACATATTATTAGCGTTTATTTTTAATAACGATTATTAAATTGTAGATTTATATAAAAGTGAGTCTCTGATATTGTCACTCAATGAAATCAGTTAAAAAGCTACCAATTTACAACGCAAAAAACGCGATTTTCTATGGATGGTGGCTTGTTTTAATCACCCTTTTCTTAAACGCTACAACAGGGTCTCCTGTTTTTGGGGGCGTTGGAGTTTGGGTAGATGCATTTGAAAATGAATTCGGCTGGAGCAGGGCTCAGTTGTCATTGGCTTTTTCTATTGGTCAATTGGAAGGTAGTGTCGTAGGGCCTTTGGTTGGAATAGTTGTCGATAGGGTTGGTCCCAGAAAGGTTGTCTTGGCCGGTGTTCTGACAATAGGTGTAGGTTTCTTGATTTTAACTCGTACCGAATCGTTAATGATGTTTTATGTCTCTTACGCGGTCATTATGCTTGGTGCCTCAGGTGGTGGTTGGTTACCTATGATGACTGTATTGAATAATTGGTTTGACAGTAAGAGAACTATAGCTATGGGTATTGGAGGCATAGGATTCTCTTTGGGGAGCTTTTTACTTGTTCCAGCCTTGGCATGGATGGTTGTTCCAGATAATGCCGGTTGGAGACTCACTTCTCTAGGATTAGGATTATTTTTTGTAATTATTGCTGTTCCAATATCTCGTTTGATTCGTAACACTCCAGAAGAATATGGAGATGTTCCAGATGGGATCGTGGAGGACAAAGAAATAGATGAATCCACAAATGATTCACGTATTAAATCTGTAGAGATAGATTATTCCATTGTCGAGCTTCTCAAGATACCTGTATTTTGGATCATATCCATTTGTCATGCATGTTCAACCATGCTCATAGGGACTATGACGGTACACCTTATTCTTGCACTCAAAGATCAAGGGATATCCGTTCAGGTTGGTGCCCTCATTTGGGGCTCAACTATGGGATTTTCAGGAATTGCCCAAGTAGTCGGAGGATGGATGGGAGATAAGGTGCCAAAAAATGTGGCTCTAGGTTTACTAGGGTGTTTGCAATCGGTCGGAGTGATTTTTTCAACATTTTTGACTTCTGTTTATCTAGCTCCTATTTTCATTATTGTTTACGGCATCGGATTCGGCGCCAGAATTCCATTGGGTACCGCGATAAGGGGTGAATATTTTGGGCGTAAGGCTTTCGGGAAAGTTCTTGGATTATCCATGATGCCCATGTCTATAATGATGATGTTGGGGCCTCTAATCGCCGGAAAAATGTACGATATACAAGGCACCTACGATTATGCTTTCTATATATTGTCAGGAGTTGCGATTACCGGTAGTTTGGGATTCTTTTTTGCAAAAAAGCCTAATACTATGCCTGGGTAGATCTTACTTAAATCCCGGAAATATTTTATGGAGATTTAATTCAACGTCTTGGATTTGAGGTGTTGATTTTCTTCCAAGTATCTCTGAGGGTTACGGTTCTATTAAATACGGGAAATTCATCAACTGGGTTCTTGGTATCGCTACAAAAATATCCCAGTCTCTCGAATTGGAATCTTTGTCCTGCTTTTGTCCCTTTCAGTGATGGCTCTAATTTTGCATTGGATATGATTTTTATAGATTCAGGGTTCAGGACAGATTCTAAATTTGAATCTGCAGAGACTTCTGGATTAGGGTCAGTGCAAAGACGGTCATAAAGTCTTACTTCCCCCTCTATTGCGTGCCTAGCACTCACCCAGTGAATAGTGGCTTTCACTTTTCTACCGTCAGGGGATGCTCCTCCCTTGGTCTCAGGGTCATATGTGCAGCGGATTTCTATAGGTTCTCCAGTAGACGGATCATTTATTACTTCAGTGCATTTGATGAAATAGCCATACCTTAATCTCACTTCTCTGCCAGGAGATAATCTGAAAAATTTCCTTTCTGGATTTTCCATAAAATCATCACGCTCTATGAAAATTTCCCTTGAAAATGGGATTTCTCTAGTACCAGCCGATTCGTCCTGAGGATTGTTAATTGCAGGAAGCCACTCTTCTGAGTCAACAGGGTAATTTTCTATGACAACCTTGAGGGGATCCAGAACTGCCATTTTCCTTTCTGCTTTATTGTTTAGATCTTCTCTTAGACAGTGTTCCAGCAGGGCGATATCTGCAACATTTTCCCTGCGTGTGGTACCAACTCTTTTACAAAAATCCCTTATTGATTCAGGGGTGTAACCTAGCCTTCTCATTCCTGAAATAGTTGGCATTCTAGGGTCATCCCAGCCATCAACGTATTTACCTTCAACTAATCTTAAAAGGTTACGTTTACTTAATATGGTGTGACTTAGAAGTACTTTTCCAAATTCTATTTGTCTTGATGGAAATACATTTAATTCATTTATAAACCAGTCATATAATGGCCTATGATCCTCGTATTCCATAGTGCAAAGGGAATGAGTGATTTTCTCTATTGAATCGCATAGTCCATGTGCAAAATCGTACATCGGATAAATTGGCCATTCATCACCTGTTTGATGATGAGTTGCGGTTATAATCCTGTACATTACTGGATCACGCATGTTCATATTAGGAGATGACATGTCAATTTTAGCTCTCAGAACATGGTCACCTTCCAGATATTTTCCTGACCTCATGTCTGAAAATAAATCAAGATTTTCTTGAATGCTCCTAGCTCGGTGAGGGCTGTTTTTACCAGGTTCTGTGAGTGTGCCTCGATAATTTCTGATCTCTTCAGCATTCAGGCTATCCACGTATGCCTTACCATCTCGGATGAGTTGTAAGGCAAATCCATACAGGTTTTCAAAATAATCCGAAGCGTAAAGTTCTTTATGCCCGTAATCAAAGCCTAACCATTTGATGTCATTCTTAGTTGCTTCGACGAACTCTTCATTTTCCTTGGATGGGTTAGTGTCATCAAAACGAAGATTGCATGAACTGTTTTCGTTTTCTTCAGCTATTCCAAAATTTAAACAGACCGATGTTGCGTGTCCTATGTGTATGTAGCCATTAGGCTCTGGTGGAAAGCGAGTTGTGATTTGTGTGTGCTTACCGGAATTTACGTCTTCTCTTATGATGGATCTTATGAAATCTTCCGAGGGGGTTTCTGTCTTGTTCATATTCCGTTTGTTAGATTATTTGTTTTGTTCAAGTATCAAGGCCACTCTGGTGGGTATGTTCCAAACGGAGACGGTTCTATACTCCAATCTCCGGGCGTTCTTGAAAGTAACGCCGCAGGTTTCACATAGGATACTTTGCCAAACGGCGAATTGGTATATCCTACGAACTGATCTACATCGCTGCTATTGAGATCCAAGTTTTCAATATAATCCATTTTACCTAGATTAGTCAGCCAATGAGCCGTTTGAGCCAAAGATACTCTTACTCTCCAACTTCCACCTTCTCTTGCTCTTTTGAGTAAAGCTATCATTGCTCCCATGGCCCCTAAATAACCTGTTGCGTGGTCCAGAGCCTGGCATGGTAAGTGGATCATTCCATCAATATTGTTTGCTTTTCCGCCTTCGTGACCAATACCACTGACGGTTTGTAATAAGCTGTCGAATCCCCTGCGATTGCCCCATGGACCTTTGTGACTGAAAGCACTGAGTTCCACCCATATAATTCCGGGATTTAGTTTTGATAGTGATTCTGGAGAAAATCCTTTATTAGCGATACTTCCAGGTCTATAACCTTGTATAAACACATCAGCTGTTGATGCAAGCTCGGAGAGTTGTTTTTTTCCTTCATTTGAATCCAAATCTATATTAACGGGTCGCTTTCCCCTAGACATATCAATCACTAGACCTTTTATTAGGTCTAGTTGTGGACCGTTCACCCAGAGTACGTCTGCGCCATGTTCTGCAAGTGTCCTTCCTATAACAGGACCTGCGATTACTTTGGTTAATTCTAAAACCTTGATAGAGTCCAACGGTCGTTGTGCTTCATTTGCAAATCTTATGGGTTCAGAATCTGAAATTTTGGCAATTTCCAATAGTGGGAGTTTTGAAATTGCGATACCTTGTTCATGTTTAGACCATTCTTCCCTTGTGCGCATTTTTCCAGCAGGAAGGCTTTTGGCCGTTAGAATACCTTCTGCCTCGTCCGAGCTAAGTTTTTTTAGACTAGTTGCAACACTCTTCCTTGATTCTTGACATCCAAGAGCTTCGACGACTCCCATTCTATGCTTGGGATAATTTGTATGTAATTGAATCCAACCTCCGTCACCACATTTGTAAAAACCATGTATGTCGTCTGTCGAAGGACGACTTGGGTGTCCATTTACTGCGCTGTAACGTTCACTTCTGAATGACACAGATGAATGCGTCATGTCTACGTTGATTGTTTGATCTATACCAGTACGGTGTTTCCATATTTCAGCTGCAGCTAATCCCGCAGCAGCTATAGTCGTTTGGGACACTACCCCAGTTTTATAGACAGAGGAAAAAATGGGTTCTGATCCGCTCAGAACTACCTTGTCCAAGCAATCTAAGCTTTCCCCAGTGAGATGCCAAATACTTTCTAGCGCACTTTCTGAATCATTCTTCTGGTGATGTGACATTATTTTCGACAAAAATGTTTTCTCTGTACCATTTCAGTTCAGAAATACTTTCTTTTATATCCGCCAGAGCAAGGTGCTCACTTTCTTTACTTGGTAGCTTTAAGGTTTTGTACCAGCGTGATGCGAGCTCCTTAATCGTTGAAACATCAATCATTCTGTAATGGAGAAATTTATCCAGTAGGGGCATTTCTCTTCTAATGAATCTCCTATCAGTCCCTATTGAGTTGCCGCATATTGGTGATTTTTCTTCCTCTACCCAATTTTTCAAAAACTCTACTGTCAAAGAATCGGCTTGATCGATTGTTGTTGAAGATTCTCGGACTCTTTTTAATAGCCCTGACTTGGTATGTTGCTCAAGAGACCATTCGTTAATGTCTTCGATCTCCTGAGTTGAACGTTTTATTGCAATAACAGGTCCAGTTGCTATTTCATTCAAGTCAGAATCTGTAACCAGCGAAGCTACTTCGATTATTACATGATTATCTTCCAGTCCTGTCATTTCGAGGTCAATCCAGACTAGATTTGTTTTCTTGTCATTACTCACTTGATTCACCTGTAAATACTCATCAATGGTGTTATCGTAAACATAAACTATGAAACATTCTATTAAAAACGAGACATCCAAAACTATAAACCCATTTTCTTACTGGGTTTTAGAGGGCGAATTATCTGCTGGGGAATATCCTGGTAATCAATTTTCATTTAGGCCATCCATAACAATCGCAACAATAGTTCACCAAATAAATGCATTTAGGAAAAATGGATTTCGGTCATTAAATACCAGTTCACGAAAGATTGGTAACCTTTTGGATGCAGGAGTGCATACTTTTATAGATCTCACCGAAGATGGAGAGAGGCCCAGTTATATGGAACATCTTCATAAGGAGAGAAGGCGAAGATCAAAAAGAACTGACTATTTTAGGTTTCCAATAACTGATAGAAATGTCCCGGATAAGTCTACAATGTCCGATATATTGGACTTAATTGATTCTGAGATTGATGAGGGAAAAACTGTCTACGTACATTGTTTCAGGGGTT
>CAYZDH010000109.1:0-8447 GCA_964477025.1 uncultured Rhodospirillaceae bacterium
CATGCTCATCTGTGCTCGGCTTTCGACCTGAAAGACACCAATGGAATCGCCCTTACACAGCATATCGTAGACGGCAGGGTCTTCCGCAGGGATTGTAGAAAGTTCAAATTTCTTACCGTAATACAGGTTGAGAGTAGACAAGGCCTTGCGGATACAGGTCAGCATCCCGAGTCCCAATATATCAACTTTTAGAATACCGAGCGCATCAAGGTCGTCCTTATCCCATTCGATGGCCGTCCGGTCGTCCATTGCCGTGTTGGTGATTGGTACCATAGCGTCTAGTCGTCCGCGGGTTATTACAAAGCCGCCGACATGCTGGGATAGGTGGCGCGGAAAACCGGTAATTGCACGAGCTAAACGTAACGTATGGCTCAGCCTTGTTCCTTTGGGATCAAGCCCTGCCTCGCGTACGTATTTGTCATCTATTGACCCCGACCTGCGACCGGAAAGGGTGCTGGCGAGGGTGTCCTCGATATCACGGGGGAGATCCATTACCCGGGAAATTTCGCGTATGGCACTACGGCCACGATAATGAATAACTGTAGCGGCTAACCCTGCCCGATCTCGGCCATATTTTCTGTAAATATACTGGATAACTTCTTCCCGGCGTTCATGTTCAAAATCAATATCGATATCTGGTGGCTCGCCACGTTCGGCGCTGATAAAGCGTTCAAACAGTAAATCTATTCGAGTTGGGTCGATGGCTGTGATGCCGAGGTAGTAACACACTGCGGAATTTGCAGCTGAGCCACGCCCCTGGCATAAAATATTCTGCCGGTTTGCAAAGTTAACGATGTCATAGACGGTTAGGAAGTAGTTGGCATAATTCAACTCGCTAATTAATTTTAGTTCGTAGATGAGTTGTTTTCTCACTTTATTTGGAATGCCATCGGAATAGCGATTTTCTGCCCCTTTCCAAGTTAGTGTTTCGAGATAGTTTTGTGACGAGATGCCAGGGGGAGCTTCGTCATCAGGGTACTCGTAGACTAGCTCATTTAGCGAAAACCTACAGCGCTCGGCGACCTCCACCGTGCGGGCGACGGCATCAGGATAACGTTGGAATAGGGTTTCCATCTCATCGCCGGATTTGATGTGGCGCTCAGCATTGGAGAATAGGTGAAAACCGGCCTTTTCGATGGCACAGTGTTCGCGTACGGCAGTTAGTGCGTCTTGGACATCACGACGGATAATATCGTGATAATGTACGTCGTTGGTGGCAACCAGTGGGATGTTCATTGTCTTTGCTAGCTCTGCAAGTCTGGCAAGTTTTTGTTGATCTCCGCCTACCATCATATTTTGTCCAGCAAGATAACAGCGGCCGGGCAGGGCGGCCCTGAGTTTATGTAATGGTTCACTCGTGTTGGCTAGGGAGATAGCTATCTGATCATTGGCCTGACTTAAAAAATCATCGATGCCAAAATGGCATTCGCCCTTTGAGGCGCGGCGGCGACCAAGCGTAATAAGCTGTGAAAGGCGACTATAGGCATCACGATTCATTGGTAGGCAGAGTAGGCTGGGTGCATCGGTAAAATCCAACCGAGTGCCGACAATCAGCTTGATGTCCATCTCGCGGGCCACTAGGGGAGCGCGGACGATACCGGCCAGAGTATTTCGATCGGTAATCGCAATGGCCTTTAGGCCCCTCTCGGCGGCGCGTGAAACTAATTCTTCAGGATGGCATGCGCCCCGCAAAAAACTAAAATTACTGGTTGTTTGTAGTTCGGCATAAGCTGTCATCCGAACAGCCCATGGATAAACCAGGATATTTCTTCATCACGGTAGAGCCAGAATCGCTGTCCGGTTTCATTCTCGACCCTGTAGTAATCACGTATGCTTTCATTATCACTTCGCCACCACTCCGGGGTTATTCGTTCTGGTCCCTCGCACTTTGTAATATGATGGAGGACTCGTCGCCAGCGAAACAATACTGGGGGTCCGTCAGCGCTTTTGGCGACAGCGTCGACTTCTTCAGGAGGACGAAGGAGACGAAGAGGGCGGGGCGTGTTGGTATGACTCTGCTTAGGCTGTATAGAGTTGTTTTTATCAACCATAATAAACCCTGCAGCATGTTCAGGGATATGGCTTTCCCGTAATTGAGTATACCGTATGTTACGGTTGCCGAGCCGGTTGGTTAGTCGGTCAATCACGGAGTTGTAGCTATCTGTAGCATGTGACTCTGCACCGCGTTCGAAATTCGTTTGGTTGGCAGTCATTGGCTCGGCGGTAACAGCGACAAGTGTCATTTCGTCGATGCCGAATTCAGGGTCTATTTTTTCGAGATGTTCAGTGAATAAATGGAGAAGGTGATAAGGTTCCCGGTTAGCGCGTGCTGTACCGATAGTAATGCGGGCGGTACTGCCGTCCGGACGGTAGACAGCAAGCATTAGTCGGCGGGCTCCTTGGCCAGCTTGTTCCAACGTTACACATAAATCTTTGAGTAGTTTGCTAGTAGCGGCGGCGATGTCGTCGCGATGTCCTATTGGTTCGGCAAAGGAAAGGCGAGCGATGAGGGGAACCTTAGGTAGGATAGGCGAGAGCGGCTCAGCGGTTTTGCCGAGGGCAGTGTCGAGACGCAAGCGAACTTCCTTTTTAAATCGGGCTGCCAGAGGTCTCCGGGGTATATCTAATAGATCTCCGACATAACGTAGTCCCACTTCATGCAGGGCTAGTACGGTATCTGGCGGTAAGCGCAGGGCAGCAATTGCTAAAGGTGATAGAGCTGTTTGTGCCTCTCCAGGCGGTACTATTTTCCAGGTATCGTATGAAGAAAAACGGGCGACAGCCCACGCACAACCCAGCGTGTCTGCTATGGCCAATCGCGTGGTGAAACCAATTTTCTCCACGCGAGTGACCATATCGGTCAGCATCCCCTCTTCGCCACCAAACAGGTGGGTACAGCCTGTTACATCAAGCCATATCCCTGCACTACCTGCTCCCTCGAGGGCTAGTCCCGGATCGTTTTCTGTTCCGATGCTTGTCCATGGACTATAGCGGCCGCACCAACTCGCTAACTGGTCGAGCATTTTTTCGTCGGCTGTGGGTGACGCTGAGTGAATGATGACAGAGGGCAGGATGGTGCGCGCGTTGGCTAGGGTCATGTGAGGTTTTAACCCGGCCTGATTGGCGGCGTTATTGAGAGCGCTTAAACATAAGCGCGCCTGATGCTCTTGCACTAGAACAAATGGTTTGTCACGTAACGCCGGTATTTTGCGGCTTATCCGGTCGGTTGCAAACCGGGGCAGCCAGAGCGAGATGATCCGTCTCATCACACCATTCCATTGACCAAGTGCCGGGTGTCCCGCCCCGGCTTCGGAATAATTTAGCTTTCCAACAAGCAGTTCCGGGCTCGTTCAGTGTAGCAGCAAAGCCCCTGGGGTGGCTGGGGGCTGTCTTGATCCTCCAGCGCTGTATTGCAGCAGATAGTCCGGGTGTTTCTGTTGCTGGGCGAAGGAGTAATGTCAGCGTGTTATTCTCTTCGGCGGCGAGTTGCAAACGCCGGCTGCCAGTCATATGTATTTCTTTAACCTCGCCGAGAACAGCGGTGAAGGTGTCACTCCGCAGCGCTTCCTCCATTGCCCACAAGGCATCTGTATCGCGTGTAGTGTTGACGATAGTAAGGTGAGAGGGATCGAGTCCGTACTGGATTAAGCCTAATGGATAAATTTCACCGGCATCGGTAGCATTGTTATTCAGACACCATAGGACACGCCCTTTGCGATAGTCGAGAAGAGCAGCAAGCAAGGTGATGCAAAAACCTGTCGCTGCACCAGCGTCAATTGGACGATTAGCTATGACCTCGTACAAAGCTGACGGGAGAAAACCCCCAGCTGGGAGTTGGCAATCAATCTCGGGAATACCTAACGAGAATAGCTTCTTTTCTCTTACCCAGCCGGGTCGTTCGAGTGCACGAATACGAGCACGCAAATCTTTTATCTGCTGGTCCTTCTTTGCATTATAGTGTCGGGAAAAAGAGGGAGTGATTGTATCCGGTGAAAGAGTGTCCCGGGGCATGAAAACCCTTTCTTATTGATTTCTCCCCGCTTTTACACGGGTAAGGCGGTCTATAAATGTTCTTGTTTTGTTCTTATTCAATTCAAAGAGAAGAGTCAAGCGTATGGATATTCAATTACCAGTAGTCTGATAGCAATTGACCGCTACTGAAACCGGTAGGAAAATGTAAAACTGTTATTAAGAGGACTTAATCATGGCTGCGACCGAACAAGATATAAGCTACCGCTCGATCGACGATATAAAACTCTCTGGACGTCTATATTGTCCTGATGGAGATGGACCCGCCCCTTACGTTGTCGATGTGCATGGCGGTGCCTGGCGTAACGGCGATAGGATGAATAACCAAGTTATTCATCACCAGTTTGCAGCAGCAGGCATCGGTGTGTTTGCACTTGATTTTCGACTGTCTACCCAAGCACCCTACCCAGGACCGGTACAAGATGCCAATTATGGGGTGCGTTGGTTTAAGAAAAATGCTGCATCCATTGGTGCGAATGTTTCAATTGTCGGCGGGTTGGGGTCGTCTAGTGGCGGGCAACAGATGGGATTGATAGCCTTACAGCCGAATAATCCTAGCTATGTTGTGGACGAGCCGTCACTTGCAGATACCGATGCCAGTATTGCGTTCTTTATCGGTTGCTGGCCTATTCTAGATCCTTTGGCACGCTATCAGATGGCACAGGAGACTGGTAAGGAACGATTAGTCGAAGCTCACAATATTTACTTTGCCGATGAAGACCAAATGGCCATTGGCAATCCTTATATGGTGATAGATCGTGGTGAAGCTACACATATGCCACCATGCGTCATAATTCAGGGTGAGTTAGACGATAATGTTGATCATTTTCGTGCTGATATGTTTGCCGAAATTTATAAGGAGGCTGGGGGTAGCATTGAAGTTCATAAATATGCCGGTCAGCCGCATACTTTTGCAGCTAAAAACCCAGATGATCCATTGGCGAAGGATGCCGTAGCTAAATTGACTGCCTTTATTTTAGCACAGGAAGGTTAGACCTAAGATCAATAGCTCAGTAACAGTAGGCAGGAGAATCCGTTAAATGGTTAATGTTGTTGAACCCTCGGGAAACTTGGGCCACCGCGCTTGGCTTCGCGAGTGGGTCGAGTCCGCGCCATTCCGGTATACGGTTTTGGTTATAATTTTCATCAATGCGATCATTTTAGGGTTGGAAACCTCTCCGCATATTATGGGCTCAATGGGGGAAACACTCCATCTAGTTGATAAAATTATCCTTTGGGTTTTTGTAGCCGAGCTTACCCTGCGACTATACGCCCATGGGCTTAAATTTTTTCGAGATCCTTGGGGCGTTTTTGATTTTTTGATTGTAACGATTGCATTAGTCCCGGCTAGTGAGCAATTTAGCGTCTTGCGAGCACTCAGGATTTTGCGGGCATTGCGTCTTATATCTGGTGTTCCGCGTATGCGGCGAGTTGTAGAGGCGCTCTTACGCGCTGTCCCAGGTATAGGAGCAGTAGCAGCGCTGCTTTTACTCGTTTTTTATGTATTCTCAGTTATCGCAACTAAACTTTTTGGTGGGGCCTTTCCACATTGGTTTGGGACGATTGGAGAATCTATGTATTCGCTTTTCCAGATAATGACGCTGGAAAGTTGGTCGATGGGAATTGTCCGCCCTGTCATGCAACAATTTCCCTTTGCATGGGCATTTTTTGTGCCTTTTATTATCGTTTCGAGTTTTACCGTTCTCAATCTGTTTATCGCAATTATTGTCGATTCAATGCAGACTTTGAATGTTGATGAAGGAAAACAAACTATCGAACCCATTCAAACCGTTCCAAAAGGGGATATACGCCTAGAAGTTGATGAGATTGCTCAGCTTCGATTAGAAATTCGTGAACTGAGGTCTGAGTTGAGTAGTCGTAAGCCTTAGGAATTATCTTCGGAGCTTGCATCATCCGCAGAAGAGCTGAATTCTTCCTCTCTCTGTCTTTTCTGAAAAGATAAATTAGCGAAGGGTATAGATGCTGAGAAAGCTAGTATCAGAGCGGATAAGGTAAGCCAAGGTTCAGTGATTAGTGCTGCGGCAAACAGGGCAACGCCAGCTAGGTAGACTCTGACAAGGTTTTTTGGAACACGAATACGTTTAAAGGAATAAGTTGGAATCGGCGCAATCATTAATCCGGAAATCAAAATCGTCCAGGGAAGTGCAAACCATGCTGAACGGAAAAAATCCCAACCCGTTTCAATACCGAGTATTAGGGGTAGCAAAAGCATGCCAGCGGCTGCTGGTGCGGGAACACCGCTGAAATAACTACTCGCCCAGGTTGGAAGATTAGTTTCAACGGAAGCGACGTTGAAACGCGCTAACCTTAAAACGGAACAAACTACAAATAGAATGACGATAGCCCAACCAATACCACCCGCATTATTCAGAGACCACAGATACATTAGCATTACGGGTGCGACGCCAAATGAAATGGCATCGACAAGGGAATCAAGTTGTCCGCCTAGTTCTGTTTGTCCGCCCATGAGTCGCGCCATACGCCCATCCAGGGTGTCAAGAAGGGCCGCCGCCGCAATGAGTAAAATTGATATTTCCCATCTTTCTTGGAGCCCAAACCTTACGGCGGTAAGGCCGCAGCAGAGTCCCAACATGGTTAAGGCGTTAGGCAAAAGACGGTTTAAGCGGTCGCGCCTTAACTGCCGCCTTTCGCTGCGCGAAAGTCTTTCATCAATGTTGGAGGGCATTAGCGCCACTCCCCCTTTCGGTCTTTTTGTCTGCTTCCTAATTGCGCGATTGGCGTTTCTCCAGCGACAGCTCGCTGGCCGGGGATGACTAGAAGCCGAGATTTTTTCGGGAGATATACGTCCACACGGCTTCCAAAACGGATCATCCCATATCTTTCACCAGTTCGAAGCGATTGTCCCTCTTCTGCCCAGCATATAATGCGTCGTGCGATTAAACCGGCAATTTGGACAAAGGCAACTTCTGTACCGTTTTCTGTTTTTATTACTAAGGAACGGCGCTCATTACCCTCGCTGGCTTTATCTAGTGAAGCGTTTAAAAATTTTCCCGGACGATAAGAATTTTTGACTACTTCCCCATCGATAGGGATACGATTTACGTGACAGTCAAAGACATTCATGAAGATACTGATCCGGCGCATGGGAGCGTCACCCATATCCAGTTCTGGAGGGGGCGCGGCGTCGATGATCATTTGAATGACGCCATCAGCTGGGCTGATAATTAGCCCCTTTTCAAGCGGTGTCACGCGATCAGGGTCGCGGAAGAAATATATACACCAACCAATAAGAATAAGGCCAATAAAGCCTAGCCACTGGGTGATAGTGAACAGGATAAACGTTATTGCAATAAAAATTGCTATAAACGGACGGCCCTCGGGCCTGATCTTAATAGATGGTATCGTAGACACGTTTGCTCCCGTAAATGCAGCTATTGTTATGGCATCGAAACTGATATTGGCTGGCCAACAACCAAACCAAGACCATCGGCCTGTCCCTGGTTAACGGCGATTTCGATAAGCCCGTTAGCATTTTCGTACCAGAATGCTACACCTGTTTCCACGCTAGAAAATGTTTTGGCGTAAGAAAATTTCTCGCCCGAGCATTCAATTATTCCGGTTTGCGATAGTAGTTTTGCTCGAATTCCGGTAATAGCATTACCAAAATGATCAATATAAATAATGGCATACAGGTCTTCGGGCCAATCTGTACCCACCAGTGAATGATTTGCAATAGGTATAGTTTCTACTTTCATCCCTGTCGCAATCATTGCAGCGACCGGTGCAAATAAATCTCTCCCGTGAAAACTTGCCGATAAGTTATCTGGCCTCCAAGTAATCTTTTCTGCCGTTACGTCGCTAGCACGCTTAATAATAATCGAGAACAATCCGTTATCCGGGCCGATAAAAATCTGATTTCCTGCTCTTATGATTAGCGGTAGCCGGTTCCCGCCAACTCCTGGATCGATAATACAAAGAAATAGCGAACCGTCAGGAAAGTCTCGCGCAAGCGCGGCTAAGAGGTAGGCTGACGCTCTGGGCTCAAATGCTGGAGCATTTGAAAGCAGTTCAATTATAATTTCGTTGGGTGCACGTTCGGCGATGGCAGACCGCATTTGCCCTACATAAGGCCCCGAAGGCCCAAAATCGGTAAAAAGTATAATCATGCTAGAGCAATATTGTCTGGGTCTATCGCGAATTTCAACTAAATGTGGTTGCTGAGACGGTCAATAATAGTTGATATTATCTATTGTTTTTTGTGATTTTAATTCGCCCGAGGGCCATAGCGATGTTGCAATTAACTTTGAAAAAGTTACTTGCCGTTTGACTTGAGGGTCATCGATGAGTACGACATCCGCCATCATGCGTATCATTCGGACATATTTTGATCTGCCAGAAGAAGATAGGGGTGCCGTCATAGCGCTCGGTAATTTCGA
>CAYZDH010000110.1:0-3692 GCA_964477025.1 uncultured Rhodospirillaceae bacterium
GCTTGTTGAGGGCGGTGTAGAATATGCTGATAAAACAAAATCGACTGTAGATCAAATGTCACGTGACCTTACTACCTTTTTCACCTGGGCTGCTGAGCCGGAGCTCGAATGGCGTAAACGGATGGGTGTTAAAGTCATCCTTTTTCTGCTAATTCTGACCGGTATGTTGTATGGAATTAAGCGTAAGGTATGGTCCGACTTGCATTAATTTGCGAACATTGGCCTAGTATTGATACTAAAGGAATGTTGTCAAAACCGGTGGTGAAGATTTACCGTAGGTTTTCTTTTTAGGTTTATACACATCGATGATAAACACAGCAGAAACCCCTGTGTTAGGCGTCCTTAAGGTAAGAATTAGCTCCATATTGAGTGGAGCTAATTCTTAAGGGTTTTACCCTTCCTCAGCCGACATTCTGACTAAAATGATCTAGTGTGCGCTTGTGGGCTCGCTCACAGGCGCCTTGATTATAACTCTCACGGTCATCACAACAGAAACCATGACCAGAATCGTCGTAGACATAGCAGGGGATGTCCGGGTGTGATTCTTTGATGTCAGAAACTTGGCTCAGCGGTATGCCACCGTCTTTGTCACCGAAGTTGAAGATCACCGGGACCTTAGGTGTATAATCGCGTTTAGCATGAATTCCACCGCCATAGAAGGTCGAGGCTGCTGATAGCCCATCACATTTGCAAGCAGCGAGCCAGCTTACATAACCCCCAAAGCAATAGCCTACGATCCCGACTTTACCGACACTAGAAACGTCATTAATGGCTGCTTGAACATCATTCTGGATCCCATCATCGTCTAGGCTCCCTCGTGTATCACGCCCCTTGCCAAAATCATCCTGGCCATAACCAAGGTCAAGACCCTTTTCTTTGCGGTCGAATAACGCGGGTGCGATAGCGGCGTATCCATTTTTTGCAAATTCATCCACCAGATTTCTAATATGCTGGTTTACGCCAAAAATCTCCTGAATGACCACTACGCCACCCTTTGCAGTTCCCGAAGGCATAGCCTTATAGGCACCAAGTGTGTGCCCATCATCTGTATTTAGTTCGGTCATTGATCCCATTTTTCTCTCCCTGAAAGGTTCCGCTAAACTTTCGCAGCATAAACTATAGGCCGACGTTTTTAAACGTTGATGGCAATAGTTGCAATGCCACATGAATATGGGGTGAGGGGTTACACGTTAAACCGGAATAGGATTATGTCACCATCCTTGACGACATAATCCCGGCCTTCTTGGCGTATTTTGCCAGCCTCTTTAGCACCAGCCTCACCGGCGTAACTGACGTAATCCTCAAACGTAATAGTCTCTGCACAGATGAACCCCCGTTCAAAATCCGTATGGATCGCTGCGGCAGCTTGAGGCGCTTTTGTTCCCTCTGGGATGGCCCATGCGCGGGATTCGGTGGGCCCGGCTGTCAGGTAGGTTATCAAGCCGAGAAGTTTGTAGCCTGCAGCGATAATCTGGGAAAGACCGGTATGCTCAAGACCAATAGAACTCAAGAATTCGGCCCGTTCATCTATATTTGTGAGTTGAGAAATTTCTGCCTCAATCGCAGCAGAAATAATAACGGAAACAGCGCCCTCGGCAGCAGCGTGGGCAGCAACTCTTTCAGAATAGCCATTACCGGTCGCAGAATCCTCTTCGCTAACATTACAGACGTACATGACTGGTTTGGCCGTTAGCAGCTGCAATTCATTTAAAACGGTACGGTCTTCGAGTTGGGACGCGACCGATCGTGCGGGTTTTCCCTCTCTCAGGGCTTCAATCACCTTTTTAATTATAGATAGCGTTGCGATAGCATCTTTGTCGTTACTCCGGCTCTTTTTTACAAGAGCGGTGCTGCGGCGCTCTAGGCTCTCTAGGTCAGCCAGCATTAATTCTGTCTCGATGGTCTCAATATCGTCGATCGGATCAATTCGGCCTTCCACATGGGTGATATTTTCATCTTCGAAACAGCGAACAACATGGGCTACCGCATCCATTTCCCGAATATGGGCGAGAAATTGGTTGCCGAGACCTTCTCCTTTGCTTGCCCCGCGCACTAATCCCGCGATATCAGCAAAGTCTATTTGGGTGGGCGTAACCTTGGCAGATTTAGCGAGGATCGCAATCTGATCCAGACGCGTATCAGGAATAGCAATTCTTCCGACATTTGGTTCGATTGTACAAAAAGGATAATTCTCGGCCTGGGCAGCAATTGTCGCTGTAAGAGCATTAAACAACGTTGATTTTCCTACATTAGGAAGGCCGACAATTCCGCAGGTGAACCCCATTACTTCTCTTTCTTTAGCTCGGAGGACAGAGCAATCCCGCCTTGTGGATTTGTAGGTTTATTTGGTTGGGTCAAGAGACCAACCTGGTTAGCAAAAGCTGGCCCGTCCCCCTTGAGCAACAATGGTATCGCTTTGGCAACCGCCTCTATCGTTTGCGAAACCCATTGCTTTTCTGCTTTGGAAAAGTCGCGCAGGACATAGCCTGTAACTCTTGCCTTTTCACCGGGATGACCAACACCTAAGCGCACCCGCCAATAATTTTTGCCGATATGGGAATCGATACTTCGTAACCCATTATGACCGGCGTGACCTCCGCCTAGTTTTGCTCTTACCTTTGCTGGTGCCAAATCAAGTTCGTCATGCAGGACAAAAATATCCTTTGGTTCCAGTCTCCAATAACGCATAGCGTCGCCAACTGCCTTTCCTGAATCATTCATAAAGGTTAATGGCAGGAGTGTTGTAATCTTGACGCCATCGATCAAACCCTCGCTAAAAATACCTTGAGGCCGCGACTTTGCCTTGGGCGCACTAAAGCCATGGTGGCGAACAATTTCGTCCACAGCCATAGCGCCGATGTTATGCCGATTTCTAGCATATTCTTGGCCTGGGTTTCCTATGCCGACCAGGAGCAACATGGTGCCTCCGGTTTCAGGAAGGGGAGAGCGTTACTCTCCACCTTCCGCATTGTCGTCGCCAGATTCTGCATCTTCAGCGGCTTCGGTTTCTCTACCTTCCTCGCCTTCGATACCCTCTTCGCTTTCAACTTCTTCCTCGACGGCCATTACAGTAGGCGCAGCAATAGTTGCGATCGTGAAATCACGATCGGTAATTGTAAGTTCGACGCCTTCAGATAAGATTAAAGCGCTAGCATGAATTGAATCACCAATTTCAAGACCGGCAAGATCAATTTCAAAACTCTCAGGGATTGAGTCGGCGACACAGGCAACTTCAATCGCATGACGGACAACATTTATAACACCACCGGTTTTTAGTCCTGGAGAATCATCTTCATTAAGGAAGCGGACAGGGACTTCAACTGTTAGCTTTCGCTCTGCGGAATAGCGCAAAAAGTCTACGTGTATAGGTCGGTCAGTCACGGGGTGAAACTGTGTATCGCGCGGCAGCACCCGATGTGTTTTGTCATCGATTTCAACATCAAGAAGACGGATCAAAAACCCGCTTTTATTTATTTCTTGCTCCAGCTTGATGCGGTCGACTGTTATCAATATCGGTTCTTCGTTATTACCGTATATAACGGCTGGAACTTTTCCTGCGCGGCGTGCAGCACGGGCGGTCCCCTTTCCGCCCCGTTCGCGAGATGCCGCGGCGATGGTTTGAATATCGGCCATGCCGTATCTCCATTATTAAGTGTTTACGTCTGCCTCCAGGGGTGCCGACGCGAAAAATT
>CAYZDH010000110.1:3792-8426 GCA_964477025.1 uncultured Rhodospirillaceae bacterium
GCATTACACAAAGTTCCAGCGGAATCTACGATATCGTCAACAATAATACAGTCGACCCCCTTTACATCGCCAATAATGTGCATCACCTCGGAAACACCTGCGTGCTCACGGCGTTTATCAATAATTGCCAACTCAGCATCGAGCGGCTTGGCTAAGCCTCGTGCACGAAGGACCCCGCCAACATCAGGCGAAACCATAGTCAAATTTTCACAATCGAAATTTTGTCTTATATCCCGCATAAAAACGGGTGCTGCAAAAAGGTTATCCACTGGAATGTCAAAAAAGCCTTGGATTTGGCCGGCATGCAAATCCAATGTGAGGACACGATCAACCCCGGCATGAGTAATTAAATTCGCAACCAGCTTAGCCGAGATCGGCGTTCTAGGCCCCGATTTTCGATCTTGTCTAGCATATCCAAAGTAGGGGATTACCGCAGTGATACGTCGGGCTGAACCGCGTCTTAAAGCGTCAATACAAACCAGTAATTCCATGAGATTGTCATTGGCCGGAAAAGACGTCGATTGAATGACAAACACATCCTCACCACGCACATTTTCATCAATTTCAACAAAGCATTCCATATCTGCAAATCGTCGGATACTGGCTTTGCAAAGAGAAACGTTAAGATAGGCAGCAATCGCCTCTGCCAGTGGCCGGTTACTATTACATGCAACAATCTTCATACCGACTTTTCCTACACCAACATCTACCCGGCGATACTAACAATGTAAAAGCCGAAGGCTGGCGCAATTTAACAGCGACCTTTGAATGTGTAAACGACCCCTATGTTTTTCTCGGAGAATTCTTGCGATTAGGAAAATTGATGATTTAACGAACACCGTTGGAGGTATTTCGAGCTATTATTTTGGATAGAATTTTCTGGAAGTTTCTTGAGGTTTTAATAGCAACAGCGCTACTTTTTACTAGGTTTTCGAAGGGATAATCTTTGGTTTTTATAAAAATGAAATTAATCTCGACCCTGTTTTTATATTTATAATTCAACCTAACAAAGAAACCCTAAGGAGAGAATCTATACCATATAAACGTATCAAAACTGGGAGAATCCGGCCCAAAAACCCCATTCCCTAGAAAACATGACATAGGGCTCTTTCCTTTTATGGTTTCTTTAACGGATTAAGTGATTAGGGGTGATAAATCTTGTTTGCACAAAACCTCCATCCTTAGAAAAGGTCTTGGGTTTTGACTCGAAAAATACTGGGAAGTAGTTTGTATGAAGGCAGAAATAACTATTGGATTAGGACTTTACTGTTTTCTGTATCAAGGAAATTTAATGTCAGGTATTTTCCAACAACCTTTTCTAACGAATCATTTGTCACCAATTCTAATGAAATCTTTGATCGAATTTTGGTTGTTTACAAATAAATACGATTCTTTCGATGAATTTTACTCCAACAATTACATCTGAAGTGTTTGCGAAAATGTTATCTCCAAAAAAGTAATTTCCAGGACCCTTAAAAGCATATTGGTCCTTTATAAAGTAACCCTCGTCATTATTTTGATAATAAGTCCGAAGAGAACAGGTGGGTTCACTATGTAAGTATCTGCTCTATAAGATAGTTGGGCAAAGGTGTAGTTGGAGTTTTACATCAAGGTAGAACAAAAAAATGATCTAAGACAACTGATCATAAAGAAATAGATTGTTAAATAAGTACACAGCTCACAACTAGTCCGGTCAGGCAGACGATGGTAAAGATTATGAGATGTGGAATTGTATTAATCTCTAAGGACGATTGCCGAGATGCTTCGGCCGTAGTCATTACCACCCGCATGCTTCGTCCAGCGGTAGCTATAAAGTGTTTCAGTTGCCGTACAGTTGTCACGGCCTATAGTTTCGCTGAACAGAATTCCAGACCGCTTAATCATTAACTCTATAAATCCACGTAGATCGAAGCGCAGATGCGCCTTATCATCATTAATAAAGTATTGCATAAAATTGGGGTCTCTATCCACAAATTGATCAAGAAAATCCAATTCAACTTGATAAGACTTTTGAGCGATACAAGGCCCTATTACTGCCTTAATGCTGCTAGGTCTTGCGCCTAGAGCTTCCATTGCCAGAACTGTGGAGTGGATAATGCCATCTAAAGCACCACGCCAGCCGGCATGACAAGCACCGATAATACCCTGGTTTGGGTCAGCGAATAGGACCGGCGCGCAATCCGCGGTCAGGATGCCGAGTGCTATCCCTTTACGGTTTGTGACCATTCCGTCCGCCTTCGGTGTGTTATCTCTTCCCCAAGGTTTTTCGACCGTGACCACATCTGAACCATGGACTTGATAAGCAGAAATTAATGAGTTGAGACTAATGCTAAGATATTTACTTACAAGACGCCTATTTTCTGTAACATTTTCTTCTTTGTCACCAGATTCGTAACCACAATTTAGTGACGCATAAATCCCAGTGCTAATACCCCCTTGCCGTGTAAAAAACCCATGTTCGATTTCCGGAGCCAAGGATAATGTCTTTGAACGGATTACAGGTAGACTAAATGACTCTAACTTCGTCACGATTGATTTCCTAGTAGGTCCAACTCAAAACCAGCAGGAGTTTCTCCTCTTTTAGGAGTAATTGCCATGACTTTGAACAACGTGCCCATCCCATCTTTAGCAATCAAGCGGCGGCTACCCTCCAATAGAAGTGACACTTGCCCACCTTTTGCTTTAGCAGCAAGAATCGCGGTCCGCTGTTGAATTCCAAGAGTTCTAAAAAAATCTCTCTGCGTTATGGGGCCATGGACCCTGGTGCCTAAAGATTCTGATGTTGCTGCTAGGGCTTCGAAATCGACGTGGGATGTTAGATCAATCTCACCCATATCAGTTAGCGGGTTATGATAGTTATGAGATTTGACAGCTTGGAGTGTCCCGCCTAATTGGGTTTGGGTATGGCCGTAATCGATAATTAAAGAAGCGATCCCATTATCCCGAGTTCGCTCTGCTATAGATTTCATTATTCCTTCGCTTATATCATTACGTTCAAAAATTGAGCCAATTTTTGCATTAGATATTTGATGGGGAAATATGGGGGATTCTTCTTTCGTAATTGGTACGTTTATAAATGATAATTTATCGTATTCTTGGTCGACTGTGATATGCCTTTGATACCACCCGTCTTTAGTCATCACGTATTGTTCTGTTGGTAAAGCATCAAAAAATTCATTGGCGATAATTAACGCAGGTTCCGATGGAATTGTTTCAATATCATTGTGCCATGTTATCTCGTAGTCCCTTAAAACTGCCTTCTGTAGTTTTTTTAGTGCAGGACTGGTTTCGATAAGATGGACCTTTAAGGCATTTATAAATTCTTGGGATACTTTTTTAGTCGTTTCCAAGATGTCTGACATGAGCGTCCCACGACCTGGGCCAAGCTCGACGAGTATGATGTTTCTAGGCCTTCCCGCATTCTGCCAAGTGACAACACACCAAAGTCCAATAATTTCGCCGAATATCTGACTAATTTCTGGGGATGTAATAAAATCACCTCGAACCCCTAGCGGGTCCCGCGTTTGATAATATCCATATTCTGGGTCGCTTAAAGCGATCTGCATGAATCTTGCAACCGATATTGAACCAGCGGTTTTAATTATGTGTCGGAGCCTTAATTCCAGCGGTGTCACGATTGGCGGCATGTCCTACTAATAAGCCATAATCCTATAAAAATAAGGGGTAATGACAAAAGTTGTCCCATAGTGGCGATACCAAATAGTGTTCCCAAATGGCTGTCAGGCTGCCGAACAAACTCTACCATATAGCGAGATAAACCGTACCCGGTTAGGAAGGTGCCACTGACAACACCTTGTTTCTGTAAAGCCTTGAATCGGAAAATCATAACTAAAAGTAAACAAAATAGTACCAGCCCTTCGAGGCCTGCTTCGTATAGCTGACTTGGGTGCCGTGGGTTTGGTCCGCCGCGGGGAAATACAAATGCCCAAGATACATTACTTTCTCGACCAAAGAGCTCACCATTGATAAAATTAGCTATTCGGCCGAAAAAAATTCCAATTGGGGCTGCAGCACAAACCATATCCCCCAGACATATAAAACTTAGCGCACGTTGGCGAACAAAAAGGTAAGTAGCGATAATTACACCTATTAATCCGCCGTGAAACGACATGCCACCATTCCACATAGCTAGGATCAATAATGGATTTTCTGCAAAAAAGGTTGGTTTATAGAAAATCACATAGCCAAGTCTGCCACCCAAAATTATGCCCAATGTTGCCCAGATAATAAAATCATCGACATGAATTCGTTTTATGCCGTTATTGGCCTTTGTTGTAAGGATTACAATATATCGCCAACCAAGGAGGATCCCCGCGACATAGGCAAGTGAGTACCAACGGATCACGATAGGACCGACTTCCAACGCTATAGGGGCAATAGCAGGGAATCCTATTGTAAACATCACCTCAAAATCTCTTCCTCGGAAATGGCTTAAATATAAGGATCTTTAGTAGAAAGGAAGTTTTGCACATAATTTCTTACGCCGTCTTCTATATTTGTAAATGGTGCTATGTAACCCGCATTTCTAAGACGTTCCATAGGAGCTTCGGTGTAGTATTGGTATTTGTCCCTGATAGTTGGTGGCGTATCGATAAATTCAATTTTAGGCTTGA
>CAYZDH010000111.1:0-8360 GCA_964477025.1 uncultured Rhodospirillaceae bacterium
CAAAGTATTATTGACGAGTTTAGCCTTTTCGATGACTGGGTGGATCGATACGAATACATTATTGAGCTGGGAAAAGCTCTCAAAGGGTTACCCCAAGATTTTCATACCGAGCAGTTTCGTGTCAAAGGCTGCCAGTCTCAGGTTTGGTTTCGTCCCCAAACCGTCGACGGAAAAATTATCTATGAAGCCGATAGTGACGCAATGATTGTCCGCGGCTTGATAGCACTTTTGCTCCGCGTTTATTCTGAGCGTTCAGCTGAGGATATTCTTGGTACACCACCCGATTTTTTTGATCAGATTGAATTGGGTTCACATTTAAGCGGAAATAGAGCCAACGGTCTTCATGCTATGGTTAACTACATTCAGTCATATGCACGAGCCCGCAGGGACACAGCGCAAAACTAAATTGGCAACTAGCCCCGTGAACGACTTACAGAAACCAAAAAATTATTGGACAAACCGAAGCAGCAGCTGGATAAAAAAGGCGAGCTCAGCAAAGCCAAGCCAGGACATGTTCACTTTACGCCTAATTCAGGAAGCTGGGATAAAACCGGCCATGGACGTTCTCGACGTCGCCTCCGGAACAGGTGATCCAGCTATTACAATCGCTGAAAAACTCAATAGTGGTAATGTCATCGCATATGATATCACTACGGAGATGTTATCAGTCGCGGCCGCGCGTGCTAGCAAACTCATTTTGACAAATATGCATATTATTACAGGTAATATGGCTGCACTGCCCTTTCCCAATCATACTTTTGATGCCTTTACATCTCGCAATGGGCTAATGTTTCCAGATGACAAACTGCAGTGTGCTAGGGAGGCCCTTCGGGTCTTAAGGCCAGGGCGAAAGGCTGGTTGGCTAGTTTGGGGAGACATCGAGTCTAACCCGACATTTCTTGCAATCAACACGGGACTGGAATCGTTCTTTGGCGAAAAATTTCGACCTCGAATGGTCCGGCATAGTCTCGGTAAGTCTGGCTTGCTAAAAAATATTATCCGACAGGCCGGGTTCGCAAATGCTGAAGAAATTGAATTAAAAAACGAACGAATTATAAACCAGGAGGACGGTTTCTTTCGGCGGGCCATCGAGCGTGCCGTACCCCACAGAATCGGCGCACTATCTGAAACTGATTGGTCCGCGCTTCTTAAAACAGTAGAAAACTCCTGCTCCGATCACCTCAAAGGTAACATTTTAAAGATTCCAATGGTAATGCGCCTTGGTATCGGCACTGCGCCAGCATAGAATATCGGTATGGGCATGAGTTCTAAAGACCAATGGGTTGAACGCAGCAAACTTTGGACAAAGACAGCAGTGCCAGGCATCTCCGCCGATGACACTTTCAATAAGATGATCATTGCTGAGGCAGCAATTCTGCCTGGAGAAAAGCTACTCGATCTCGCCTCGGGGACAGGAAATCCGGCTATAAGTATAGCCTACTCAATGAATAAATTTGGTGAAGTTTTTTGCACGGACCTGACAGAGAAAATGTTGTATTCCGCACGCCAGAGGGCGCAAAATCTGAATTTGGATATAGTCAAATTCTTAGCCGCCGATATGGCTTCCTTGCCGTTTACCGATAACCAGTTTGATGTAATTACCTGCCGTTTCGGTGCCATGTTCTCAGAAGATAAAGCCGCCGTTAGTCTGGAAACATACCGTACCCTTAAAAAGGGCGGTCGCGCTGCATACATCGTTTGGGGCTCATATGACGAGAACCCACCGTTCCATATTCCACGCCGCGCAGTATGTTCATACTTAGGGATTGAGGAAGGCCCTACACCGAAACGTCACGGTATGAGTGCCCCTGGAGATGTGGGAAAAATGTTAACTAGAGGAAATTTCTCCCGGGTTGAAGAACGCGAATTAAGATATACAAACCCAATCGAAGACATCAAAGACTATGTAACCCATAATTTGAATCGTAGCTTTTCTAAAGAAACTGAAGATATGACAGAAGCTGACTTTGGTGACTTAAGACAAGCCGTCATTAAAGCATGGAAACCTTTTATAAAGGATGGAATTCTGCTAGTTCCTAACTATGCCAGGTTGGGTCTAGGGTGGAAGACGTCCTAGGGGAACTTCAATCGGCTAGTATAAATCTTCAATCAGAAATATTTTCCCCAGCCAGGACCCGTTTGATCAGCTCTAAAGTCTCGTTAACGCCGTAAAGCGCTATGAATGATCCCATTCTTGGTCCCTGCTCTCTACCCAAGAGTGTTTCATAAAGCGCTTTAAACCAGTCGCGCAAATTTTCGAAACCATGGTCTTTACCCACTTTATAAATTTGATTCTGAATTTCGCTTGCGTCCGTGCCCTGCTGGATTTCTTCAAGCTTACCCGCTAATTCTTCAAGTGCGCCGCGTTCTTTTTTAGTGGGATCACGATATACTTTCTCTGGCTTAACAAAGTCTTGATAATAATTTATCGCGTGTTCAACCAGATGATCAAGAATAGGCGCAGTCTCCGGCGTAGCTTCTGGAGCATAGCGAGAAATAAACCCCCAAAGAACCGACTTGTCATCCGTATTACAGGCAGACACCAGATTGAGGATAAGCCCAAACGTAACATGGTCATCTTCTTTAGGCGGTTCCCCGTCATGAATATGCCAGGTTGGGTTTTCAAGCTGATTTTTGTTCCCTTCTTCGGCAAAACCCTTAAGAAACTTTAGATAGTCATCGACATGCCTTGGAATTACATCGAAGTAGAGCCGCTTAGCCTTCCGCGGAGAATTAAACATATAAAGTTGAAGGCTTTCCTGTGGCGCGTAGCGTAACCATTCATCTACGGTAAGTCCGTTCCCGCGAGATTTAGAAATCTTCTCTCCATTCTCGTCGAGAAAAAGCTCGTAGGTAAATCCTGCCGGCGCGCGGCCTCCAAGAATTTTGCAGATCCGAGACGACAAACGCACCGAGTCGATCAGGTCCTTTCCTGACATTTCATAATCCACGTCCAGCGCCTTCCAACGCATCGCCCAGTCAGCTTTCCATTGCAGCTTGCAATGACCACCCGTAACTGGCACCTCTAGGGTGCTGCCGTCTTCCAGTCTAAAAGCTAAAGTCCCAGCATCAACATCATGTGCAATTGCCGGGACCTGCAAAACGACACCCGTTTTTGGGCAGATTGGCAAAAATGGGCAGTAGCTCGCCCGGCGATCAGGCCCAAGGGTCGGAAGAATTACCTGGGTAACCGCTTCCAGATTCTCCAAAAGATGCAGTAGAGTGGAATCGAAACGGCCCTCTTTGTAACACTCAGTTGCACTCTGAAATTCATATTCAAATCCGAAAGTATCAAGAAACTCGCGCAGCCGATCATTGTTATGATAGGCAAAGCTTTCATGCGTCCCAAAAGGGTCCGGCACTGCCGAAAGCGGCTTTCCCAGATTTTCTTCCAACATTTTTTTATTAGGCACGTTATCAGGAACACTGCGTAGCCCATCCATATCATCAGAAAAAGCAAATAGCCGCGAAGGGATCGCAGTAAGCGCCGTAAAGGCCTGGCGTACCATCGTAGTTCGTACGACCTCACTAAATGTACCTATATGCGGAAGACCCGAAGGACCATAGCCGGTTTCAAAAAGTACATAACCTTTCTCAGGAGTCCGGCTGTTGACGCGCGACAATAATTTGCGGGCTTCTTCAAATGGCCAAGACCGGGCGTCTTCCGCTAAGTTCGTTATCTTATCCATCCTCAACTGGTTCGAGTTTCCTAAACGGCGCGAGAACGTAAGCGCGAGAACGACTCACGTCAATGATGAAGGTTACAATCATAAAGTCTATATTGCACCCGAATCCGTCAACCCCTGTATAGTCCTATCATGAATTCTCCTTTGCCTCTTGAGGCTTCAGAACTTGCTCGGTCCCGGCACATAATTGTGGCCGGCCTGACGGGTGGGGTCGTCTTGTCACCTGATGGGGAACTTCGGCATATCACTCAAGCTGACGCTTTCACAACCGTAACTTCAATTTCCTCACCAATCCTCTGCCACTCGCCCACAGTAGCCCGGCGATTAGGGGTTTCCCCGTTTTCTGCACTAGATGTTTTGGAACTCTTTGCATTTACCCGGCCAAGCCAGTTTTGCCTGCCGACACCGGGGGGTATTGCGGCGGCGTTAGGTCTCCAAAGCCCCCAGACACTTGAGGAGCAAGTCCAGTCTCTGAGGCTTGCCGTCGAAGTTTTGCTTTGCGAGCTCAAAGATTATGATCTGCGCGACGAGCCAGATTCGCTAACAATAGCGCGGACAATGCAGGGCGGCGGCTGGAGTTGGGGCACGATTGTGACTTCCTGCCTAAAACATTTAGAAAAAACCGAAGATACTCAGCAGCCCCGCGGTGGGCTCGATGTCTGGATGCGATTGCATAGCTGGGCAGAATTTGCTCCAGAGCCACCACCGGAAAGCCAAGGGGTTTCTGATGGCGAAACTCGCGCGCGTCTAGCAAAATTGGTTGGACAAAACGCCGAGCCACGCCCGCAGCAAGCGGATTATGCAGCCGCTGTGTCCACCGCGTTCGCACCACGCGCAATCGGCGATATGCCCAACGTAGTGATTGCCGAAGCCGGTACTGGCGTTGGGAAAACATTGGGTTATATCGCTCCTGCCAGCGTGTGGTCAGAAAAAAACGGTGGGACAGTATGGATAAGCACCTATACTAAAAATCTTCAACGTCAAATCGACGACGAGCTCGATCGACTCCACCCCAACCCGGATACAAAAGCTCGTCATATCGTCATCCGCAAGGGTCGCGAGAATTATCTCTGCCTTTTAAACATGGAAGAGGCAGTCGGCCGAAGCTCAACCCGTCCGGCCAGCGTTATCGGTCTTGGGATCCTCGCGCGCTGGGCAGCAAAAACGCGTTCGGGTGATATTGCCGGTGGGGATTTTCCAACTTGGCTCACAAGCCTTGTTGGGTTTCGTGACACGCTAGGTTTGGCAGATCGGCGCGGTGAATGCATCTATTCCGCCTGTAGCCATTACAACAAATGTTTTATCGAACGTACTGTACGCCAAGCGCGCCGCGCTGATATTGTGGTCGCGAACCATGCGCTGGTAATAACCCAAGCCGCGCTAGGGGGCCTCGATGACGGTAATGTCCCGACCCGCATCATTTTTGATGAAGGCCACCACATATTTGATGCCGCCAATAATGCCTTTTCTGCAGAACTATCAGGTCGTCAGGGGTCGGAGCTAAGGCGCTGGTTATTGGGTGCCGAAAACGGCAGCCGTTCCCGGACACGCGGCCTCGAACGGCGCATCGCTGATCTCATTGCAAGCGATCCCGTTATGGAAGAAACAATGGAAGCCGTTAAAAATGCAGCCCAATGCCTACCACAAGCAAGCTGGGCAGCTCAATTAGGTGACCGAAAACGGCCACGAGGTCCGCTGGAAAATTTTCTTGCCCTGGTCCATGAACAAGTCTATGCGCGTACCAAGAACTCTCAGACCCCCTACGATCTCGAAGCCGATACGCACCCTCCAATCGATGGGCTGCACGACGCGGCCGCAGAAGCCGAAACCTCACTCGGCGAACTGTCACAGCCAATAAAAACATTGATAACTCGGCTAAATCATCTCCTGGATGCAGAAGCCGATAATTTTGATACCCATACCCGTCAACGTATTGAGGCTGCAAGTCGTGGGCTAACGCGCCGCGCGGAGGGCGAGATCGATGCGTGGAGGTCTATGCTAGACGCCCTACAGAATGTAGTCCCAGAAGAATTTGTCGACTGGTTTTCGGTGAGCCGAGAGCAGGGCCGGGACATTGACGCAGCAATGCATCGCCACTGGGTTGACCCGACAATTCCATTTGCGCGATACGCCGTGCGCCCAGCACATGGTGTAGTAATCACCTCCGCAACTTTACGCGACAGCACTGGCGACAATGAATCAGACTGGCTCTCTGCTGAGACGGTGACCGGCGCGACACACCTTGCAGCTCCGCCGGTCCGTGCACTCCTACCATCGCCGTTCGACTATCCGACACAGACAAAGGTCTATGTTGTAACCGATGTAAACCGCGCCAATGGCGATCAAGTAGCTACCGCCTATCGAGAGCTATTTCTTGCCGCTAACGGCGGCGCGCTAGGGCTTTTTACGGCGATTACACGTCTAAGGACTGTGCAAAATAAAATTGCGACATCTATAGAACAGGCCGGTCTGACGCTTCTATCACAGCATGTCGATGGCATGGATACAGCTAGCCTGATTGAGATCTTTCGTGCGGACCAAAATAGCTGCATACTCGGTACTGATGCGATCCGTGATGGCGTCGATATTCCAGGCAAGGCATTGCGCCTCGTAGTCTTTGATAGGGTGCCTTGGCCTCGCCCTACCATTCTCCACCGCGCCCGAAAGAAAGCTTTTGGCGGTACCGATTATGAAGACCGCATTACCCGATTACGATTTAAACAGGCCTATGGGCGACTGGTACGCCGTGAAGAAGACCACGGTGTTTTTATCATCCTCGATTCCAGGACCCCGACACGGCTTTTGACTGCTTTCCCTGAAGGCGTAACGGTTGAACGAACCGGGCTCGTAGACGCTATAGAAGGAACAAAAGATTTTCTAAATAAGTTTAATTAGGCTGAGGGATTACTCTTGAGGTCACCGAATAAATCAACCCACTTAAGTCATAAGATTTATTTCTTGTTTGCTAACAATTTTACCTCCTCATAAAAAAAGGCCCCGCAAAAGCGGGGCCTTAATTGTTTGGCTTTGGTTAGCTGATATAAGGCAAACCTCCTTACATCATGCCGCCCATGCCGCCCATGCCACCCATATCAGGCATCGGAGGCATTGCACCACCACCCGCTTTATCATCAGGAGCTTCGGCAACCATAGCTTCAGTCGTAATTAGTAGACCAGCTACTGAACCGGCATTCTGCAAAGCAGTTCGCACAACTTTAACCGGATCAATCACACCACTCTTAACCAAATCTTCATAAACGCCAGTTTGCGCGTTGAAGCCAGTCGTCGAACCCTTGGATTCGAGTAGTTTACCAGCAACAACCGCACCGGATTCACCAGCATTTTCGGCGATCTGGCGAAGTGGGGTCTGAAGAGCTTTTCGGACAATATCGATACCGACACGCTGATCGTCATTGGCCGGTTCGACTTTTTTAAGGCACTTGGTTGCGTAAATTAGCGCTGTGCCTCCACCAGGGACGATGCCTTCTTCGACAGCAGCCCGGGTTGCGTTCATTGCATCTTCAACACGGTCACGCTTTTCTTTCACTTCCACTTCTGTAGCGCCGCCAACTTTGATAACGGCAACACCGCCGGCAAGTTTGGCAAGACGTTCCTGAAGCTTTTCGCGGTCGTAATCGGAGGAGGTCTCTTCAACTTGAGCCCGAATTTGATTACAGCGTCCCTGTATGTCTGACTTTTTACCAGAGCCCTCTACAATCGTGGTTTCTTCTTTAGTCATCATGACCTTCTTGGCACTACCAAGCATGTCCATGGTGACGTTCTCGAGTTTAATTCCGAGATCTTCCGAAATCACCTGACCCCCAGTCAACAACGCGATATCTTCAAGCATCGCCTTACGACGATCGCCGAAACCGGGTGCCTTAACTGCAGCGACCTTTAAACCACCGCGAAGTTTGTTAACTACGAGAGTCGCGAGGACTTCACCTTCCACGTCTTCCGCTACAATGATTAGCGGCCTCGTAGACTGGACGACTGATTCCAGCAAGGGCAACAATGGCTGGAGAGTGGAGAGCTTTGCTTCATGGAGGAGAATAAGTGGGTTCTCCATATCACAAATCATTTTCTCAGGGTTTGTCACAAAGTAAGGAGACAGATAACCGCGGTCGAACTGCATACCCTCAACGACTTCAAGCTCCGTCGTGAGACCCTTAGCTTCTTCAACCGTGATAACGCCTTCTTTACCAACCTTCTGCATCGCAGCAGAAATCATTTCTCCAACTTCACTATCCCCGTTAGCTGAGATAGTTCCGACTTGAGCAATCTCGCCCTCGTCTTTAACCCTTTTGGAGCGCGACTTGAGATCAGCAACAACAGCTTCCACTGCCGCGTCGATCCCACGTTTTAGATCCATCGGGTTCATGCCTGCGGCTACAGCTTTGCAACCTTCGCGCACTATAGCACCGGCCAAAACCGTAGCCGTCGTGGTCCCGTCACCCGCTTCGTCGTTAGTCTTCGAAGCAACTTCACGCACCATTTGGGCGCCCATATTCTCGAACTTATCAGAAAGCTCGATTTCCTTAGCGACCGTCACACCATCTTTGGTGATCCGCGGTGCGCCGAAGGATTTATCAAGAACAACGTTGCGGCCCTTTGGGCCCAGGGTCACTTTCACCGCATCGGCGAGAGTGTCTACGCCAGCCAACATTTTGTTGC
>CAYZDH010000112.1:0-1584 GCA_964477025.1 uncultured Rhodospirillaceae bacterium
AGGTGGTGCTAGTCCATAACGGTATCATCGAAAACTTTCAGGAACTGCGTCGGAATCTTTTAGCCAAAGGGCAAAAATTCGAGACGGATACGGATACAGAGGTGGTAGTTCATCTGATTAGCAGCTTTTTGGTCGAAGGTAGATCACCACAGGAAGCAGTCGCAGCTGCCTTAGGGCTGTTAGAAGGGGCGTTCGCGTTAGCTATTTTATTTAGGGGTTACGACAGTCTAATGATTGGTGCTCGTCGTGGCAGCCCTCTAGCAGTCGGCTATGGTGATGGTGAAATGTATCTTGGGTCAGACGCTTTAGCGTTGGCGCCGCTAACGCAGCAGATTTGCTATCTGGAAGAGGGAGATTGGGCGGTAATTTCAGCGGATACGGCGATTTTGCACAACGAAGCTGGTGACGTTGTTGAAAGAGATATTCGCCAGACGGAAGTTTCTGGCGCTTTGACCGGTAAGGCCAATTTCCCACATTTTATGCTAAAGGAAATTTATGAACAGCCAGCAGTAATTGGCGATACGCTTCGCACTCTGCTCAGCTCTTGGGATAGACACGTTTGTCTACCCGACTTGCCTTTCAAATTCGCATCCATTTCGCGGATTACCATAATTGCTTGCGGTACTTCGTATCATGCCGGGTTAGTTGCTAAATATTGGTTTGAACAGATCGCTCGTGTACCGGTTGAATGCGACATAGCTTCCGAGTTTCGATATCGAGGGGTCGACATGCCTGAGAAGGGATTGGCAATCTTTATTTCGCAGTCTGGTGAGACTGCGGATACTTTAGCCGCGTTACGCTATGCAAAAAGCCAAAAACAGAACACCCTAGCACTAGTAAATGTTGCTGAAAGTTCTATGGCACGCGAAGCCGACGCTATTCTGCAAACTCATGCTGGGCCTGAAATCGGTGTCGCCTCGACAAAGGCGTTTACAACCCAGTTAACTCTTCTTGCCTGCTTGGTCGTTGCGGTAGCTAAAGAACGGGGCTCTATCGATGATGCTCGCTCTGCTAGTTATTGTAACGCACTGACCGAGGTGCCAACACGAGTAAATGATGTTTTAGCTCATAATGAGAGATTATCTGCGTTGGCTGGGGAAGTGGCTGCTGCGCGAGATGTTCTTTATTTAGGTCGTAACACCGGATTTCCAATTGCGCTTGAGGGAGCACTTAAGCTGAAGGAAATTAGCTATATCCATGCAGAAGGTTATGCGGCTGGCGAGATGAAGCACGGACCCATCGCATTAATCGAAGACGATGTGCCAGTTATTGTTATAGCACCTTCCGATAACCTTTTTGATAAAACCGCGAGTAATATGCAAGAAGTTATAGCCCGAGGTGGGCGAGTAATATTTTTGTCAGACAGAGTAGGTATAAAAAAGCTTGGTGGTATAGCTGCTGCAACTATCGAGCTGCCAGACGTTGACCCATTTGTAGCTCCGATCCTTTATACGATACCCGTACAACTTCTTGCCTATCATGTTGCAGTATTAAAGGGTACTGATGTGGATCAGCCTAGAAATTTAGCAAAAAGTGTCACTGTAGAGTAGGTTTAACTGATGAAATAACCCCCAAGTATTCTCA
>CAYZDH010000112.1:1594-2856 GCA_964477025.1 uncultured Rhodospirillaceae bacterium
AAGAGGTTACAGACACTTTTACGAGTAAGTTTAACAGTAAAAAAAAACGTGTAGTATCAAGGACGGTCGTTGCAAATCATTCCGTCACCGTGGAGTAGTTTCCAACGTACGGGTTCCAAAGGTGGAATATTATTTCTACCGTCATATGTTGTGATATTCTGTCAGAGTGAGTTAATATTTATCGTCGAAATCGAAATGAGTTTAATTTTGTCTATGCGTTTTAAAGATAATATTGATTATAAAATCACAGATGAACGTCGTGCCGAATACCGTCGATCTTCGATAGAAAGTGCCCGCGCGAAACGCGAAGCGATGTCTGGGTCTATCGCCAAATCATTGGGCAAGATTAATAGTCCATTATTTGATCCTCAAACATTGATGCCAAAAAAAAAGAAGAACGCACTTAGAGCACTTAGTTTATTCTCAGGTGGGGGAGGTTTAGATTTAGGGTTCGAGTGTGCCGGATTTGAGCATGTCGCTAGTTACGACATAATAGCAGTTTGTGGTGAAACACTGAGGTACAACAGACCAAAATGGGAGATCTATGCTGGAGACCCTGATGGGGATGTTCGAAACATAAACTGGGATCAATATGCCGGTAAAGTCGACATTGTTCATGGCGGTCCGCCATGCCAACCGTTTTCAATTGCCGGACAACAAGCGGGTATTCATGACCCGCGAAATATGTGGGGTTCATTTGTCGAAGTTGTAAACCTGCTTAGACCAATAGCATTTATTGCTGAAAATGTGCGCGGCATGTTGCACCCCAGATTTTCATCTTTCGTTGAAGACAACATCATTTCTCCGCTATCGGAATATAAAATACGAAGTTTTACTCTAAACGCTGCTGGGTTTGGTGTTCCTCAGAAAAGAGAAAGGGTCTTTTTTGTTGGTTTTTTAAGCGCGGACTCTTATGAGAGGTATTTAAAACCTGCATACACCCACACCTTCGACCATTTGCGTCCGACAAAGAAAGACGTATCTGCCAGGAATCAACCGTCGCTATTACAGACTAATGAACTAAGGTGTATGGGTGTACGCGAGGCACTGGGTTTGCCCGAAATCGGGAGAGATATTCTTGCTCCCACACTTAGATCAGCGTTTACCGGTAAAAGGAATACCACCTCGATTTTGAACAGCAGTGCCGCTGCTAAATCACTTGCCTCTATCGAAGTGTGGGGGAGTGGCGTAGGGAAGGATCGTGTATCTGCTCAGCAGTTCCCCACGCGCAATGGGCACTTTAGATTATCTGTACAAGATTG
>CAYZDH010000112.1:2866-8359 GCA_964477025.1 uncultured Rhodospirillaceae bacterium
ACACTTGGGAATTTCAGGGGGCAGTTTACAAGATTTTAGGACAGATCGGGAATTCTGTTGCGCCTCCAGTAGGGTATAGAGTTGCTGAAAGTGTGTCGAATGCACTTGGCGTTTAGATCAACCCATCGACTGCCTTGCGTACTAGTTCCCGTAGTTGTGCTGCATGGTGCGATTCAATTTTTGTGTTCCAGTTATTGAAGTACGATCCCGGGATATGTGGATTGTTTAGTGTACTTCCCCGCCTAACTAGGTAAAGAACCCGTTTTTTAAATATATTAAGCATCTTTGATTTTGAATAACCATTCGGACGATCCATGTCCTCGCGATATTGTTGTATTGAGTATTGCCGTTTATGTAACCGACGAGCATCGTCAATAGAATACTCATCCTTTTCGCCTAAAACAGAATATAAGTCCTCTACTGTTAATCTATCCGCCGCAATTTCCGCGCTATTGAAATCTGGACTTACATACTCCCATTTTTCGCTTATCCACTTCTCCATCATCCTTGGACTTCCATAGAGATAGTAGGATGGTGCCGGCGCTCCTCTCTCGTAAAAAGCAAATAACCAATGTTTCGTCTTCCATCTGGCAACATGATCAGGTCCAAAATCGCGAACAGTCGTAACACTTCGTCGTGAATCACTCGTGGACTTTAATTCAAATTCAATTGTGTGATCAGGTGAGAGAGTTAAAACTGCATCCGCGGTCGCGCGACCTGGAACATCGTCCAGACGGAATAATCGCCTTGTTGCAGTTTCCCTAGCATCATCCTGGAATGTCTCTACCATTCTTACTCCATAATTTAATATCAAAAATGGTAGCATTTTATTCAGAAAGAAAGGAGACCTAATCAGATCAGTATTCAAACTTCTGAATCCCTTTGAAATTAATTCATACGGGAGGAACAACTAACCTTCAAATACCCCATTGTAGAGGATCAAATGGAATATCTGGATGCGTCAAAGAAGTCCAAGGGATACGATATTATTGAGGGAAAATTGACCCAAAGTGTGAAGGGGTCTTTCGTATCCAAACATGGTACTGTAAAAAAAAAGACTAAGGACAAGGGGTTAGAGAGTGATGAACCCGTACGTTGGAACAAATTCCGTCACTGTCGAGTAAGTCATTGATATATAATGGTTTTTTACCCTTACAGAATGACTATTCAGAGGGTTTATGGGGTGCTTTACTCAACACCCTGAGTATTTCTTACGGACACATTCACGGGCAAGGTCTTTTCGGTGGAAAGATCCGCCACATAAGTAATGTCCATCCCAAGAAAATACAGTACAAAATAAAAAATATATGTGTTGGCAAATCCCAATAGATTAATTGCTGGATCCAATATCCAATGAATGATTCAGATTGAGTGATCCCACGTAAAATATTTTCAAGAGAGGTAAGTGGGCAGGTTATTCCTAATAATGTTTCCAGCGTTACAAACATCATCATCCCACAGTGAGATATTCTTAATTTCACGTTTGAAGTCCAACCCCAATTGGCAGTGTAACCAATCGGGATTAGAAAAAAACCAAAGGTGATAAAAACTACAATGCAAAAATGAATTACCAAAACGATGTCGGCAAAAAATAGAATCACCGTTTTTCCCTATACGACTGTTTCCATGGTTGCCACAAAGCAGGGAAATAGTCTGACAGAAAATATTCGGAATGGGTAGATCAGACTTGGTTGACCAGCGTCATATCCACGAACCGTAAATCAAAATTACCGATGGTCATTTGACACTCCTTGGATATCTGCTGATCACGAAGACGTTTCTTTTTGATAATCGAGTGGGCATGAGAGGAGCGGAAGACTTTTCCTCTCGCTGATTTGTATCCATTGTCGTTCAACCAGTCAGCGATCTTCTCAAACGTCCAACCTTTGTCTCTGAAGTCTGAGACAGTATCGTATAAAAATTGTTGATGACTGGAGTAGGGTGCAACCCAAAGGTCTGATGTGCGCAGATTTACGTCGAATGTTAAATAGGTAACAATATCGCCCGAGTACCCCCTAACCGAAGCAATCCATGACTGTAGAATAACATCCAAAGACCGTCATATAAGAAATATGAAGAATACATTTACACTAGAACAGCAGAAGAGATGGAAGATAGAGGAGTGAAAGATCACTCGTCCTTTTCAAAGACTAAAATTTCACTGCTACCAATTGTCCAAAGACCTAAAGTGAGAATTAAGATCAATAATCTTATAATCCAAATAACTAAGTTTGGTTGATCATTGTGAATAAAATGTAAATTCCATCCCTGTTTATTCATTTCTGTAATTTTGTTTTGCATTTTACCTTTAGTGCTACCGAATAAAAGTCCGATAATACCACCGCTATATCTTATTCTCTCTACTTTATTAATCTTTTGCAAAGTGCACCTCCCGCGAAGATCTATATTTATTCAAATATGTCATCAGATTTGTATCTTATAGTCAAACACACAATGTTGATGGCATACTGGACATGGGTTTTCTTGACTGTATGCGAAAGTTTAATCCGGAACCCGTGCAAACCCATAGGAATGCGAGAAGCAAATTTCCATGGGAACTCGATCATATGTTCGCTACAGAAAATCTTTATGAGCGCCTAACTGATATCCACACAGTCGAAGTACTGGAACTCAGTGATCACGATCCCATTGTGGCGGATTTCAAGTGATGAAATCCTTAAACACTCAAACAAGTAAGTTCAGAAGATCAACTAAGAAGTGAAACAACATGGGTCTTCTCCATATCTCTGGATTCAGAGTAATACGTTAACCTAAAAATAGAATCCCCTACAAATCTTAAAGGAATTCTGTTAGACTTCTCTTATGAAAAACTAACTCCTAGGAAAAGTTATAAGGGAGTAACCGGTAATGTTTTGTTGTCTAAAATAGGAAACCTATTGCCATGACAAACAAACTCAAACTAGGGATTGCAAAATATACTCTAGCTTGCACATTTTTTTTTATTGCACCTGTGGAGTCTAAAGAGGGAATACGAGATCTGCCTTTAGTTGGTAAGTTTTCGATCCAACCTAGTATTGGAACTAGCTTCTCTGTGGGTGGAGATTTTGTTAGTAGCGCATCTGAGACTGTTTCCGGTTCAATTGTTGTGGGCAGTTCTACGCTCGCTGGTGGAATAGCGTTCACAACCGAGAAAAGAGACTTCGGCGATGTTTACGATGCGCCCATCAGAATTGGTTTAAATTTAAATTATGCCCTGTCAAAAAATTCAGAGATATTTGGTGGAGTAAGTTATACCCGAGCAGGCGGGCGCGAATTTGATGCAGTTGATATTTCTATTGCGGGCACAATTGACGGTACAGCTGTTGCTGCTGGAACTGCAGTCACGGGTAAATTTGACGATTTTAAAGAGATGGCTCTAAGCGGTGGTTACCGACATTATTTTAGTATTTATAGGAAAATCAAACCATATTTCTCTTTTGCTGGTTCTTTGAAAAAATCTAATGACATCAAAATTGATCTTACTCACAAGCCAACTTCTATTAGCGTTAACGATGTTAAATTTTTTGGTTCTTCTATATCCTATGCATTAGGACTAAATGTTGGTTTTAGATTTGATGTTTCCTCAACTACAACAATTGGTTTCGAAACCGGAATTAATTACAACTCGAAATTGGATTCTGATGACAGTGATATTGCTGGAGGTGGCTCCTTTTCTGACACGAATAACGACGGAAAAAACTTAGAGATTCCTGTAATGTTTCGAGTTAATGTAGCATTTTAATTTCGAATATCCCGAACTAAAAGTCGAGAAAAACCTTGTTTCTCCATACGCCCAAAGCGAGGTTCTGCTCAAAAAAACGACGTAGGAACAGATACTTACAACGATGATCAGCTATTTCATCAGTCGCAACTATTCTGTCACAAAAGAGAATGTAATTCAGAAGCACGAGGGAACCGTATGAGTATAACACGTATCCGTGCCCCTTCCGCCGGCGAGCCCCCAGAGGGAACATGGTCGAACTGTTTGGTGGTCGATCGCCACGTTTATATCGCGGGAATGACCTCTCGTAGCGACGAGTTTGATGCAATCGAAGGCGAAAATGCATACGAACAGTCAAAGATTATCTTCGATAAGATCAAAGCGTTAATCGAAGCAGCTGGCGGTACAATGGCAGAAATTGTGAAGGTCAATATCTTCCTGACTCATATAAAAGATAGGCAACAGGTCTGGGACGCACGCCGGGAGTATTTCAGTGGGGATTTTCCTGTATCAACTTTGCTTGAAGTTTCAAAGTTGGTTCATCCTGATATGCGTGTCGAGATCGAAGCGGTTGGTCTTTTGGGGAGTAGAGACTGAATAAAATAAATCAGTGTATGACCGAACGTTTTAATGTTCACTAGGTTAAATACTAGAAATTCTTTTCTGTAACTCTTTTAATCACCCAGTTTTATACGAACTATGCACGGGAGGCGTGATTGAAAAATAATTATATTGAGGTTCAGCCAGTTTCAAATTCAGTTGGCGCAAAAATCAGAGGTGTCGATTTGGCAGAACCATTGACAGACTTTGCCTATAGAAAAATTCGAAAGGCTCTATGTGAATGGGGCGTTTTATTTTTTTGTGAACAAAATCTAACTCCTGATCAACACCTAACTTTTGGAAAAAGGTTTGGAGGACTGCATTTAAGCAAAACCATTGGAAAGGTGCCGGGGCATCCTTTGGTTGCTGAAGTACGTAAGGAGCCTAATCAGAAGAGAAATATCGGGGGAAACTGGCATACGGACCATAGTTTCGCTGAAATTCCACCTTTAGGATCTATATTGGTGGCCCGCGAATTACCTGATACCGGCGGAGATACTCTATTTGCAAATATGTCCTCTGCTTATGAAAAACTTTCTAAAGGCATGAAGATTACATTGCAGGGACTGTCAGCTGTACATGCAAAGAAGAAGGCCCTCCAAACGACCAACCTGTCAACAGACCGACGAATAAGCAAAAATGAATTAGAGGAAATGGGTGACGCTGTCGAAGAGCAATATGTGCACCCCGTGGTCGCAAAACACCCAGAAACAGGACGAAAGATTTTGTATTTGAACCCCACTTATTCGGTCCGTTTTGACGGTTGGACTGAACAAGAAAGTAAACCCCTATTGCAGTTTCTCTTTGAGCAAGCCAGTAGTCCGGAAAATACATGCAGGTTTCACTGGAATGCCGGCTCTGTAGTCTTCTGGGATAACCGGACTGTGTGGCATTACGCGATAAATGATTATCATGGCAAGCGACGCGTCCTACACCGGGTATCTGTGGAGGGTTCTAAGGTAAGTGCCACCTAGCCTTTAATGATAGAGCTAAAGGCCTTAGGTTTTTGCTGATTAAATCAGCGGTGCGAGGAAAAAAATGACGATCTATAAAAATTTGATCATCCATATTTTTTTCCTTTTTTCTATAGTTCTCGTTAGTGGCGCTCGCGCAGAACCAATTTATCATGAAAAATTCTATCCAAAGGGAACTGGCCCATTCCCTGCTGTAAT
>CAYZDH010000113.1:0-8295 GCA_964477025.1 uncultured Rhodospirillaceae bacterium
TCCGCCGGACGTCTGGAAAATTGATGAGCGGGGAAGGGTTTCCGTCATGATCTTCCCCCTGTAACCGCTCCATGGCGTAAGACTACGCCTGTTGGTATGACCTTTCAGAGATGCCGAGGCCTTCATGACCAATAGCAAGACGGGCTGAGTTCATCATTGTGAACATTGCAGCGAGGCCGCGATTGGGTTCGCCAACAAACCACCCTTTTGCACCATCATTGGCTCCAAACTCCATGACACATGTCGGGCTTGCATGGATACCGAGCTTTCCCTCGAGGGAAACACAGTGGACATCGTTTCGTGTGGTTGGTTTGCCGAGTTTGTTAGGTATAAATTTTGGTACTACAAATAATGAAATTCCTTTTGATCCAGAGGGGGAATCGGGGAGGCGCGCAAGCACAAGATAGACGATATTCTCAGTCAGGTTATGATCACCCCAACTAATAAAAACTTTTTGTCCTTTTAATCGGTAGGTATTTCCATCGGGTTCCGCAGTGCAAGATAGTGCGCCGATATCTGAGCCAGCCTGAGGCTCCGTCATAGCCATGGCGCCGGTCCATTCTCCAGTAAGAAGAGGCGTTAGGTAGGTTGAACGTTGTTCCTCTGTCCCATGCTGGTTAAGAAGTGATGCCGCGCTATCCGTAAGCGTATTACAAAGCGCGAATGATAGATTGGCCGCATTCCAAACATCGAAAAGCGCGGTGTTAATCAATCGTGGCAATCCTTGGCCACCATAAACCGGGTTGCCAGCGCTGGCACACCACCCGGCTTTGCAATAGCTTTTGTAGGCTTCCGCAAAACCACTTGCGGTGCGCACGATACCGTTTTCTAGTGTTGCGCCTTCGCGGTCACCGACCTGGTTGAGTGGCGCCAATATCTCAGAAGCAAACTTACCAGCCTGGTCGAGGATACCCGAAATGTCTTCGGCAGTGACGGGTGTTAGGCCGGGAAGTGCAGAGACTGTCTCCAGCCCAATTAGTTCTTCAAGAACAAAACGGATTTCTTCATCAGGCAGCCGGTATTCCGACATTGATCAGCCTAAAGGACTTTGCCGGGGTTCATGATCTGTTTGGGGTCGATAGCGGCTTTGATATTTCGCATGACATCTAAGGCGACAGGCGATTTGTAATGCTGCAATTCCTCACGTTTAAGTCTCCCTATGCCGTGTTCAGCACTAATGCTGCCCCGTAGATTTGTAGCGATGTCGTGGACGATCCTGTTGAGCTCATCTTTATACTCCAGAAAAGCCTCACCATCGATGTCGTCAGGTTGATTTAGGTTGTAATGTGCATTCCCGGCACCGATATGCCCATATGCACAGATCTGTATGCCATCAACTGCTTAGTCATCTTCAGCATTGGCCCGTTCCAGGAATTCAGGCATTGCTGAAACGGGCACAGAATTATCATTTTTTATGCCCGTTCCCTCGATTGCTTGGGCTTCGGGGATCGTTTCGCGCAGCTTCCACATGTCCACAGCCTGCTGACGACTTTCCGCAATGGTAGCATCAAGAACTTCACCACGTTCCATGGCGTCTCCTAAAATGTTTTCCAGTGTTTCCCGCAATCCACCATCTTCATGACCCGAGCTAAGCTCAATGAGCAAATATTCTTTATATTTCTGAGAAAGTGGGTCACGCGCCCCAGGGATATTCTTAAAAACTAAATTAAGGCCATTACGGGCCATCCATTCAAAAGCTGTCACGCGGTCGTCGCTAGCGGCACGGGCACGGGCGAGAATTTCTATAGCAGCGTTGACATCCCGAACAGCGGCAAAGCCAGTTTGTACATCGCGCGGTTTGGGAAAAAGTTTTAGAACGCAAGCGGTGATAATCCCCAGCGTACCCTCGGATCCTATGAAGAGTTGTTTGAGGTCGTACCCGGTATTATCCTTGCGCAAAGACGAAAGGCCGTCCCATATTTCTCCATTAGGCAAAACAACTTCAATTCCAACTACTAGTTCGCGCGCGTTTCCATAACGAAGGACACCGGTACCACCCGCATTAGTTGCTAAATTTCCACCAATCCGTGCTGTACCTTCAGCGCCAAGGCTCAACGGAAATAGTCTGTCATGATCATCAGCAGATTTTTGAACATCTGCCAGGATAACGCCGGCTTCGGCGGTTAAGGTGTAGTTTAACGGGTCCACCCCACGTACTTTATTCATGCGCGTCAGGCTTAGAAGTAGTTGGTCTCCCTCCTTACTAGGTGTGGCCCCACCACACAGTCCGGTATTGCCCCCTTGGGGCACGATAGCCGTTCCAGTTTTGGCACAAAGCGCCACGACTTTTGAAACTTCTTCGGTCGATGCCGGGCGAATGACCATCGGTGTTGCCCCGATATAGGCCTTTCGTTGATCAACAATATAGGGTTCGATATCCGCCGGATCTCGAATTAGACCTTTGTCGCCAACGATCTTTGCAATGCTATCGAGCAAAGCGTTTGGTTCAATGTGTTCGCTCCCGTCCACGTTACTTCCTCTAGCTAAAATCTTTCAGTACTCAGCTTTATCTGATCGTGCCATTACGGGCAAGCAGACCCTACTTGCTGGCTCGTCTCAAGCGATCATTTATGGCGCGCCCTAAGCCGGTGTCAGGAATTTCCATAACGGCGATGCCGGTATACTCCGGTCTGTCTAGCTGGCGCATCATACCAAAGAGGTTAGCGGCGGCCTCCTTTAAGTCGCCGCCAAGGCTTAGATTACAAATTGCTGGTGCCGGGCCAAGTGTCGTATCTCCAAAGGCAAGAAGAGCCTCGCCGTCGCAGAGCTCTAACGCATCCATACGGAGCGGGATATTAGTAGCGTAATGGCGAGTTAACATACCCGGTGCCTTGGGTGAGGTGTCATCTCCGGCAACAATTTGCAGTTGGCCAAGCTGTCTTTCTAATAGTTCCGTAATAATCCCCCCAGCTCGAAGCAGGCAAGGAACCTCGACTGTTAAATCAATAATGGTCGATTCCAAGCCAATCTGGCAGGGACCATCATCAAGGATCATTTCGACAGTCTTGCCGAGCGACTCCCGGACGTGGGCTGCGGTTGTAGGGCTAACGGTTCCAGACCGATTGGCACTTGGCGCTGCGATCGGAAGATCCACGGCTTTAAGAAATGCTAGTGCTAGTTCATGTGCCGGAACCCGAATTGCTAACGTATTGAGCCCCGCGCCTGCAAGAGGCGAAACGGGGCAATCTGGCTTACGGGGTAGGACTAGGGTAAGGGCCCCTGGCCAGAAGACTTCGGCAAGAGCTCTTGCTCGATCATCAAAAATAACCAGCTCTTCCGCTGCCTGTGCATTAGCAACATGGATAATTAGTGGATTAAAAGTCGGGCGTTCTTTTACATCAAAAATCGTGGCGACGGCATCGGCATTCGTTGCGTCGGCCCCCAGGCCGTATACCGTTTCAGTAGGGAAGGCGATTAGTCGCCCTGCCCTTATATGATCTACTGCTTTCTCAATTGCAGTGCCACAAAATAAATCACTTGATGGATCCTTCATTAGGCATCACCTTTTTTACCATAAGCGATAAATTCAGGATTAAGAAAATCAGATTTTCCATATTTTATTTCTTTGCCATCAAGTGTCTTCACGCTGCCTCCCGCAGCCTTTAGTACAGCGTGTCCGGCAGCAATGTCCCACTCGCAAGTAGGACCATACCGAGGATAAAGATCAGCTTCTCCACTGGCGACCATGCAAAATTTTATTGAACTGCCGGAAATGACGACATTAGATATGACGTAGTCCCTTATAAGCTCTTGTATTTTGTTTCTGTTTCCGTGTGATCGGCTTGCTGTAACAATTACATTTTTTTCAGGTATTTGGCGGGCCGAGATTGGTTTTGGGGCATTCTTGCCCATCCGTTTTACCACGGTTCCCAGGCCATCTGTGGCGTAGGAGGTCCGAAGAGCCGGGGCGAGCACTATCCCCATAGTAGGAGAAAAATTTTCGATCAGAGCGATATTCACGGTGAATTGATCTCTGTGTGCAATAAACTCTTTGGTACCGTCGAGAGGGTCAACTAGCCAGAAAGGTTGATTGCCAACCTTAACAACTTTTCCTTTGGAGGTTTCTTCTTCAGCTACTACCGGTATATTGGGTGTGAGCCTCTGGAGACCAGCGAGGATAATTCTTTCTGCTGCAATATCGGCGGCGGTTACAGGCGAATTGTCGGCCTTTTGTTGGACATCCATTTCGCCGTGATAGAATTGCATAATCTCCGCTCCCGCCAAGTCGGCGATTGCGTTTATTTCAGCAAATAATTTGCCACGATCGGCCAAAGTCATGTTGGCTTAAATGCTTTCTTGCCGGCCTCAGGCCAGGCACACGGACCGCCGGATTCTTTGATAGCGTCTTCAAGTGGTGCATCGGGATCCCATGAACGGGCGACAAACCTCATATTGGTAACGCCATTTGATAGTTCGGAGGCTAACCAGCAAATTGGTGCTTGCATGGCCTCGGGTTGGGTTAGCTTCGTGCGATCAAATGGCGCATTTTCAGGAATGAATTCTGTATTCACGGGCCCGCCAGGGACCAAAACATTCGCCGTAACGCCAGTACTCTCGAGGTCCTTTGCCCAAATCGATGTTGCCGCCTCGAGTGCAGATTTTGAAGGTCCATAGGGTGTGTAGCCGCGCGTTGTCATAGTATCGAGACTTGTTGTGACGTTGACTATCCGTCCCCAACCCTTCTCAATCATATGAGGAACGGCGCTGCGAGCTAGAAGAAATGGACCATTCCAGTTTACGTTCATTAACTCATTAAAACGGTCGATATCGGCATCCCAAAATTTAAGATTATCATTCCAGTAATCGTTTTTGAGCGTCGCCATACCAAGCCCGGCGGCGTTGACTAAGATGTCTGCTGAATTAAACGCGTCGATAGTCTCATTTATTGCTGAGATACAGTCATCGATTTTAGTGATGTCACGTACCAACGGTATGGCACACTCGGAATCACTAATAGATGCGGCCTCTTTAACCACTGTTTCGACGTTATCCTGACGGACGTCAAAAATTGCAACTTTGGCGCCTTTTCCAACTAGCGCTAAAGCCATGGCTCTTCCCATTCCGCCGCCGCCACCGGCGACGATAGCAACCTTCCCGTTAAGATTAATCTCGTTCACTTGAAGTCCTAATTTTTAAAAGTGGTCGCCTTAGCGAGGAATATCTTTGCCATGTGTTGTGGCAGGCTGGCCCACCGCTGCGGCGTCCGCAAGGCTTGGCCATGCAGCGGGCGCGCCAGCGGATTGAATGTTATTTTCATCGGTATCTTCGGGGTTCCAGTTCCTGGCTAAAAAACGCATCGAGTTATATCCATTAGAATCGTCGGATGCTAGCCAACAGGCGGGAGGGCCCATCACAACAGGCTGCACTAAATTTTCTCGCGCGTAAGGCGATTCGTTCGGTACCATTGGCGTATCAGCCGCACCGCCGGGGACTAGGACATTACAACTAACGCCGGAGTCTTTAAAGTCGTCAGCCCAGGCGCAGCTTGCAGCCTCTAAGGAAGCCTTTGATTGACCGTAGGGCATATTCCCGCCACGGATCATAGTATTCATACTAGTGGTAACGTTAATGATGCGGCCCCACTTCTGCTCAATTAGATGAGGAGCTGCTGCGCGCGCCATCAGGAAGGCGCCGCGGACGTTAACGTCCATTAATCTCTGCCATTTATCGGGATCAGCTTCCCAAAAATAGAGTCGGTTATTCCAGTAGTCGACCCTTAAAGTTGGCATACCCAGTCCGGCACAATTAATCAGAACGTGCAGTCCACCAAGATCCTTTATGGTGCTGGCTATGGCATTATTTGCATCGGCGACACTGGTAATATCGGTTTTAATTTGCGTGAAGTTGCCTTTGACCATGCCCTGGGTTTCATTCATGCCTTCGACATTGACATCGACACCGGCGACGGTTGCCCCGGATTCGGCGAGCGCAAGTGTCATAGCGCGGCCGAGACCGCTACCAGCACCAGTTACAATTATAATTTTCTCCTCTAAATCTCTACTTTGCATAGTTCCCTCCCCGTGTGGTGTTTAAGGTGAGGATAATCCTCACAGCTAGCCTTCACAACCTGCAGTGACATACTTCTTACGAATCTTTTACCGGGGTAACGTTTACTCATGTGCGGACGTTTTTCGATAACTACGGCGCCAGAAGCGATGCGGGCGATTTTCAATTACGAAAATATGCCCAATCTTGAGCCGCGGTTTAACGTTGCGCCGACACAGCCAATTATAACGATCCGCTTGGATGAAAGATGCGCAAGATTATTGGTTGCAGTGCGATGGGGGCTTATTCCGGCCTGGTCAAAGGATGGAAATTCGGCAGTACGCATGATCAATGCTCGGGCCGACACTCTGCTAGAAAAACCTAGCTTTAGAGAAGCCTTTAAAAAGCGTCGTTGTTTGATCCCCGCTGATGGCTTTTATGAGTGGCGGGTGGAGAAGGGCCAGAAACAACCTTTTCGTATTGGCATGAAGGGTGGCGATGTCTTTGCTTTTGCTGGGTTGTGGGAGAGTTGGGAGGCTAAACAGAATGGCTATGGATACCAAGAGGGGGATGTTGTTGAGACTGTTACAATTGTTACCACCGACGCAAACGATAAGCTCCGCCCAATTCATAACCGAATGCCTGTCATCTTGCCGCCGGAAACTTATTCAGCATGGCTAGATCCGGCAAATGATGTTTCTACCTGCCAAAAATTTTTAAAACCGTATTCGGCAGAGCCAATGGCATTCTATCGGGTCGGTCAAATCGTTAATAATGCGCGAAATGACGACCCACGTTGTGTCGAGCCTAAAAGCCTCTCTAAGTCTGTCTAACCTGAGAAAAGTCAAATTTAGGGCTAAAATTCAACAGTTTTCCACAGGAAGCTACGTTTTTAGCCAAAAATCGGTTTGCATTAGCAAAATGACTATATATAGTGTTTGTGCTGTCAAGGGGACACGACATATAGCAATAGAAGGACGGCAAAAATGCAATGGACACCTGAACGAGTAGAAGTTCTCACCCGGCTATGGGCCGAAGGTCTGTCGGCACGCCAGATTGCTGCTAAGCTAGGGGGAGTTACTAGGAATGCCGTGATTGGCAAGGCGCATCGTTTAAATTTACAACGGGGTGCGCCCGTGCCAGAGCCGCCACAGATCCAAGAACCAGTAGTTCGTGAAGAACCACCTGTAGCGCTTGGTCCCGATGTAAAGTCGTGGATGTGCCGTTGGCCAACGGATGAACCTGGACGTCTTGGGCTCCATATCTGTGGTAAGACTGCACAGCCCGGTCGTCCATACTGCGCGGAACATCTTACGGCTTCCTATTTGCAGCGGAAGCGCACAGCGGCTTAAAATCAATAAAATCGTTTACGGGAACGGCGGTGACCTTCACCGCCGTTTCTATTTAGGGAAAAGTTCGGTAGAAGGAATAAATCAAGTTTTTCTGCTAGCTCGAGTGAGGGGCCTTAGTGACGATTTCAGAAAGTAAGTCGGCGAAGCTAAGCCCCGGCAAACCGCCGCTATGGAAGCTAATTTTACTGAATCCATATTTAGTAGTTTCCTTTGCTATGCTTTGCTGGGCGACAACGACTGTGCTAGTGCGTTACCTGCGCGATGATGCGTCACCGATGGGTTTGTCGTTTTGGCGGTTAGTCTTCGCATTTTTTATACTCTTGCCATTCAGCTATTCACGAATTTGTTCTCAGTCCTCTCTTGTTCTTAGGCATTGGAAAACGCTTGCGATGCTATCGCTGCTGCTTTGGTTCGGTGGAAATGCTCTGCTGTTTCTTTCGTTACAATTCACGATTGCTATAAACGCCGCCGTAATCAACTCCGTTGAACCGATCATAATTATAATTCTCGCCTGTCTATTATTTCGTGATGAATTTACCAGGCGCCAGGCTCTGGGAGCCTTCCTCTCTTTAGGTGGCGTTTTGGTCCTGATCACTGCGGGATCCATGGAGCGTTTATTGGGTTTAGACTTTAATCTTGGCGACATTATCGTGTTCTGTGCCTATATTTCTTGGGGCCTCTATGCCGTCCTGATTCGGAAATTACCTCGAGAACTCGATTCATTGGTTGTTGTCACTATGTTACTTGGGATTGGAATCCCAATCTTGCTTGTGCCCTATTTGCTTGAAAGTTTTTATTTTAGGCCCCTCAACTTTAACTGGCTTACGATAGGTACAATTATTTATCTTGGGTTATTCTCTGGCGCTTTTTCCATAATCGCGTGGAATTACGGTATTAAAACACTTGGGCCAATAAGAGCTAGCCAGTTCCTGCATCTTATCCCAGCATTCACTATTTT
>CAYZDH010000114.1:0-943 GCA_964477025.1 uncultured Rhodospirillaceae bacterium
CAAAGCACATGAAGCAAATCGCTCCCGACAGTAAGTACCAATACTGCGACATGAACGGGACTTGCTTCGTGACAAATGATTAAAAATGATTTGGAGTGATAACGGCGAAAGAGTTTAGCGAAACCGAGTAAGATTGAGTAGTAATTACAAAACAAAAATCTGTAACTAAGGAGAGGTGTTATGTTTTCTAGGAGTATTAGTATTGGAGCTGCCCTCGCAATTGCGGGCAGTATAGCTTTGGCCACACCGGTCCTAGCTCAAAAATATGGCGGAACACTCAAAATTGGAATGAATGGGGACGTAAAAAGTCCTAACTTTGCAAAACATTCTGGAAATTCCGTAGTTCAATATGGCGGATTAGTTGCCGAGAGCCTCGTCGATTACGACAAACAATGCAATATGGTCCCCGGGCTCGCACACAAGTGGGATATAAGCGCCGATACAAAGGCAGTTACCTACCACTTACGGAAAGGCATTTTATTTCATAACGGGCGAGAACTAACTGCCGACGTTGTTAAAAAGAACGTCGAGTGGCGATTAAATAAGAAAAATAAATCTCGATCACGAAATAGATTTAGACGTTCAGGCATAAAGAGTATGACCGTCGTTGATAAATACACAATCAGGTTCAACCTTAAAAAGCCATCTGTCGCCTTTTTTAATTTAATGGAGCAGAGGAAGGCTCATATTCTGGATCCTGACAGTCTGAATTCAAAGCCCCCCCACCCTAATGGCACAGGGCCGTTTAAATATGTCGAATGGAAACCAAGCCAATACAAGAAAATGGTAAGGTTAGATTAATATTGGAAATAACAAAGGGTAAGTTTGAGGATGTCGACATCCATGACGTCGTTAAAATGCTTGAAGGAGCGGGAATTGAAGTAATTGCAAACTATCTATTTGGGCTACCAACAGACAACAAGCAGTCAATGCAAAAGACACT
>CAYZDH010000114.1:953-8237 GCA_964477025.1 uncultured Rhodospirillaceae bacterium
TGGAAAAAAGACAAAAAGGGTAATCGGCTACCTTACGTCGATACTGTTTTAGTAAAACCGTTCAAGGATACGACAACCCGCTTCCTGGCCCTCATAAGCGGAGATATAGATTGGAGCTACGGGATACCGTTCGATCAAATCCCTGAAATTAGAAAAAACAAACCCGATTGGATCAAACCTCAAATAGAGGCGGGCGCTCGTTGGATTTTTATGCATGTACAACAGAGTAAAAAGCAGGATGGGCCCTTACGGAATAAAAAGGTTCGCCAGGCTGTTGCGCATGCAATTGACAAAAAAGAAATCCTACAAGGATAAACATTGGGAATTGCGTCGGAGGAAAACCAAATCTATCAACCAGGCAACAAATGGTATCACAAAAATATACCCGACCCTTATGCTAAACCCAACGTAAAGGCCGCGAAGAAACTCCTCGCGGAGGCCGGTTACAAAGATGGCGTCACCCTTTCGATGCTCGTTCGAAATCAGACCGACCACGTCGATTTTGCGACATTAGTACAAGCCCAACTCAAGAAAGCTGGCATCAAAGTAGTGTTTAAGGTTCTCGACTATGCGGCGCATCGTAAGGTGATAAGAAACCCAAAGGGCTGGGACCTAAGCGTTGGGCACTACAGTTTTCAGCCTGATCCCCATTGGCGTTATCGTTCTTTGCTTAGTTCCAAATCGCGAACCAACTATGGAAAATGGAAAAACAAAGAAGCTGATAAGTTGTGGGCAAAAGCCGACACTGTCGCAGATTACAAGAAACGCCTTGCGATTTACCGAAAAGCTCTTTTGATCCTCAACGGAGACGTTGGAAAGATTTTCATTGGTCACATGCCAAATGCAAAGGCTAGTCGTAAAGGCCTAAACAACTATGTTTCTAATTGCCAAGGCGACACACGCTGGGCCTCCGGTGGCGCGGCACACGCGTGGTTTGCAAATGGTAAAGATTCCAAATAGGTCACATATCAAAAAAGATACACCAAAAAACTACAGGATGGCCTCCTTCGGGAGGCCATTTTTTTGTGTTTTTTCTAGGTTATTTTGTTCCCTAATTAGGCAGAATTTGTCCCCTCCTGGTATAAATCACGAGACAACGTTCAACTGACTGGGTAATTAAATAAAAAATGGCGCGCCCGGCAGGACTCGAACCTGCGACATTCGGCTTAGAAGGCCGATGCTCTATCCAGCTGAGCTACGGGCGCCTACACGCCCTTTTTAGAACAACTAGAAATTTCAATCCATCTTTGTCTTTTAAAATTTACCAAAAAGTTATCCACAATTTTTTTACTAAAAATTATCATTTTTTATACCCCTTACGACACTTTTTAAGCTTAAGGTGTAATATAAATGTAATTTTTCTGTCACGTTTATGTAACTTTAATCTATGTTTAACATTTGATGAGTTAATTCAAAGGGGTGAGAATGTCTGAAAATTGGAAAGACCATATTGAGGAAGAAGAAAAATTCGATTTTCCACCAGATCCAGCCGACGATTTTGAGTGGGTTCCAGCAACGCAAGAGGTCGCTGGCAACTTACCGGACTTACCTCTTGAGACATGGCAAACTCAAAGTACTAGCCGTCGAGAGTTTTTACGGGGCGTCGTTTGCTCAGGTGTCGCGGTTTCTGCTGCCTCTTATCTTTGGGCCGGGAATTCCTCGGAAGCCAGGGCCGCCGTTCGAGGGGTAGAAAGGCTTATAACTCTTAATATCAACGGTAAAACTCGTCGGGTTGATGTAGCGCCAAACGAAACGCTAGCTCACACCTTACGATACAAGTTAGGGCTAACCGGGACTAAGATTGGTTGCAACCGGGCTGAGTGCGGAGCCTGCACGGTGCTTGCTAACGACACGACAATCTATTCTTGTTCCACCCTCACACATCAGGCCCGAGGAAGCAAAATTACAACTGTCGAAGGAGTAGCAGCTCCAGACGGAAGCCTTCACCCCGTGCAACAAGCCTTCATTGATGAACTCGGTCCGCAGTGTGGTTTTTGCACACCAGGTCAAGTTGTTGCAGCGGTTGGCCTCCTAAAGAAGAATCCAAAACCAACTGAAGATGAAGCCCGACGCGCACTCTCCGGCAACTTGTGTCGTTGCGGCGCTTACGATCATTATCTTAAGGGCGTCATGCGCGCCGCAGGGAGGTCCTAATCATGGCATATAATTTAATTGGTAAAGATTTTACCCCACCAGACATTCACGCAAAGGTAACAGGCAAGGCAAAATATGCTGAAGATTTCCGAGCCGACGGCATGGTTTTCATCAAAACTTACCCATCACCCATGCCACACGCCGAGATCAAATCAATTGATGTAAGCAAAGCAAAAAAGATGCCGGGTGTTGTCGGAGTGTTGCTTCCATCTGAAGTTAAGCAGCCGAAAGATGCTGGTCATGCCATTTTAACGAGCTACCCCGTTTTCGTCGGCCAACCAATTCTTGCCATTGCCGCACTCACCGAGCAGCAAGCGGAAGACGCGATCGAAGCAGTTAAAATTGACTTAAAGCCTCTACCATTCTGCATTGATCCACTGGACAGCCTAAAACCGGGCGGACCAAACGCCAACAAGGGTGGCAATGTCGCTAACCGCCGTAAAATTAAGTTACAGGAAATCAAATGGACTGGTAAAGATTTTGCCCTTGCGGGCGAAAACCAGCTGCCAAAAGGCAAAGAGGCCTTTGGTTGGTCCTATGGAGATATCGACGCCGGCTTCAAGAAAGCCAAAGTAGTCGTTGAAGAATCATTTGTAAGTGCGGCTAACGCGCATCACGCGCTGGAGCCACGTTCCGCAGCGGCATATTGGTCAAATGGTAAGTGCAACGTTTGGGGGTCGAGCCAGTCATCGTCTTTCGCTGTACCCAGCCTTGCCAAGTATATTGGGATTAGCCCTGCAAAACTAAATCTCGTCACTGAATTCTGTGGTGGCGGCTTTGGCGGCAAAGCTTATTCATATCCATTGATGGCACTCCCCGCTTTGATGTCAAAGAAGCTTAATGGGCGTCCCGTTATGATGCGGGTCAGTCGCTCAGATGAGTTTTATAACGGCTCAGCCCGAGCTGGTTTTCAGGGTTGGGTAAAAATTGGCTTTGATGACAAAGGTAAAGTCGTTGCCTTTGATAGCTATGTAATTCAAGACAATGGGTCGACGACAGGTTTCTGGGATTTTCAAAATTTTGGAATGGCCTCCTCCGTTATTCTCCAGCCAGAGGCGATGAGATTTAGGGGTATTCCTGTTCTCACCAATACTCCGCCAAAAGGGGCACAGCGTGGCCCAGGAGAAAACCAGACAGCCAACATCATCGAACCCCTGTTGGACAAGGCGGCGCGTGAACTCAAAATGGATCGCCTGGCACTTCGTCTGGTAAACGCACCCGGCGGAGGTCAGGGTGGCAAAATTGGCCCGAAGCAAGCGCCGCTTACAAGTGCCTACTTAAAGGAAGGCCTCGAGCAAGCAGCGAAAAAATTCGATTATGCTGCTCGGATTAAAAAATCAGGTAAACAGGCCAACGGTAAAATCCGATCCGTTGGCATCGGCCAAGCTTACCATGCCGCCGGCTACAATGGCTGGGACGGAATGGTTAGAATTACACCTGACGGAAAGCTCCATATTCATACTGGCGTTGGGAACCTTGGTACCTATTCCTATGCGGCGACGGCTAGAGTTGCGGCTGAAGTCTTAGGCTACGACTGGAACAACGTGGTTATCGAACGTGGTGGCAGCCTAAAAGCTATGCCATTCAATATTGGCCAGTTTGGCTCTAATACATCCTTCACTATGACAAGAACCAATTACGCAGCAGGCATGGCCGCCAAACAGAAACTCCTTGAAATTGGAGCAATAATGCTAGGCGGAAAGGCTGACGACTATAAATTAGAGAATGAGAAAGTAGTCAGAAAAAACGGTAAATTAGGTTTTATCACCTTCGCCGCTGCGGCACAAAAAGCTATCGCCCTCGGCGGTAAGTATGATGGTCATGAACTAGATAAGAACCTCAAAGGCCTAACCAAAATGGCCGCGAAACAAATAACGGGGACGGGTCTTGTCGCCGCTGCAAAGGATACAATTCCGAAAAAGGGTGTTGTCCCCGGTCTGGCGGCCGCCTTTATCGAAATTGAACTGGATCCTGAGACGGGTAAAGTCGAAATACTCGATTATATGGGCGTTGCCGATGTCGGGCAGGTTCTGCACCCGCAAGGGCTAGATGCCCAAATTCGGGGAGCCGCAGTAATGGGTTTTGGTCTCGCTGCCACCGAACGGTATATCTACGACCCCGCTTACGGACGCGCCAATGCCAGAGGCTTGTATCAGGCAAAACCGCCGACATATCTCGATGTCCCAAGTAAGCTTGGATCCATAGCTGTCGAAGGGGCAATTGATCCGCAAAATCCAGTTGGGGCTAAAGGTGTGGGGGAACCTATTCAGGGTTCCGCTTCTTCAGCATACCTGAGTGCGGTTTCAGACGCGTTAGGCGGCCATCTCTTCAACCGTGTGCCAGTCGTCCCGGATATGATCGTCAATGCGGTCTCAAAACGACCCCAATCCTACAAACCCTTACAAACCAATTGCCAGTAACTGGCAGAAAGGACAAAGACCAATGACTGATGTAATGCACTCATTTGACCTGTTCGCCCCTGCCAGCGTTGAGGAAGCAGCAAAACTCCTCGACAAACACGGCAAGGATGCTTGGATTATCGCTGGCGGAAAAGATAGCTTCGACTGGTTTAAGGACCGACACAAAAGGCCAGCAACTGTCATCGATATTTCCGGGCTAAAACAATTACACGGTATCTCAGACAAGGGTAGTTATATCTCTATCGGAGCTTTAACCACTTTGACAGAAATCGAGGACAACTCACTTATAAAAAAGAGTTTTCCAATCTTGTCTCATGCGGCCGGAAGAGTGGCAAGTCCGCAAATCCGCAATTCGGGGACCTTGGGGGGTAACCTCGCCCAGGATACCCGCTGCACGTATTACCGAGACGGCTTCCCCTGCTACCGGGCTGGCGGAAACACCTGTTATGCAAACACGCCCACAGCAATGAACAGGGAGCATGCACTGTTCGAAGCTGTACGTTGTGTAGCTGTGACACCCTCAGATACAGCGCCAGCACTAGTCGCTCTCGAAGCCGAAATGATGGTTTCAAGAAATGGCAAAACCCGGTCTGTTTCGGCTGAGAAATTCTTCATTGGGCCAGCGGTGGATATCACACGAATGACGGTCCTCGAAAAGGGGGATATTCTTACCGAAATTAGAGTTCCAAAGAAATGGGCCGGAGCAAAACAATACTTTGAAAAAGTTGCGGATCGCGAAACATGGGATTTCGCACTCGTCAATCTCGCGATGGTTGCAAAAGTTTCGGGTGGGAAGGTAACCGATGTCCGAATGACCTGTGGAGGCGTCCAATGCACTCCTCGAAGGCTGACAAGTGTTGAAAGCCTTATGAAAGGAGAAAAAATTGGGACTGAGATGGAAACGCTTGCAAATCGGGTCGCAGCTCAGGGAGCTAAGGCCCTAAATTACAACCATTTCAAGATACCGTTGATGGGAAGCCTGGCCGCACGAGCGGTGAGGTCTCTCGCCTGAGTTAATGGAGTTTCTCCGGGTTACAAAGAATGTATGGGGACAGGAGATGCTGCTGGGTATGTCCTGGGATCTCCTGTGGGTCCCAGTTGCAGCAGCATTCTCCGTTATTGTTCTTCACCAAATAATCAAAATCCTACGCCGGTAGAGAAAGAACAAATAAGCAAATACAATGTCTGAGGACACCCGTCACAAGCTCTTAGATCGCTTGTTTCACTGGATTATGGCGATCCTTGTCCTAATCCTTCTGGGAACGGCGTTCCTGCCTATTCTTGGTTTAAAGTTTAACTGGCTGCCAATCCACTGGATTTCTGGCGTTATATTAATAGCACTAATTATTTTTCACCTCTATCGAGCCCTTTTCGTCCAAGGCTTAAAAGAAATGTTACCCACCCGTGCAGATCTTAAGTTGTTGTCTGTACCAGAGCAAAAATACGACCTCAACCAAAAGCTTTATCACTGGGCAATTGCAGCCATCATGACAGTCATACTCTTCACAGGAGCTATAATGCTCGCCCGGATAGACACAACATTTTGGCAACGTGACCCTTCTATTTTGAGTGATGGAAATTGGGGGCTGATATATGCCTTTCACGGCGGCGCATCGATGTTGTTAATTTTCTTTTTTATCCTCCATGTCTATTTTGCTTTTCTGCCTGAACACCGTGAGTTACTGCAGTCTATGATCTTCGGAAAGGCAAACTCTAAATCTGCAAAACCTAGAAAAGAGTCTTAAAAATGACAAACAGTACTGAAATTCGTAAAAACATTGAGCTTGTCGAAGAGGCATACGAGTTCATGCTCGCCTACGCGGCGCAGGGACGCGCCGATGAGGGCGCAGGCCCGGATGGCGCGCATATCAGGACATTCTTGACACAGTTTAGCGAGGCGACCGACAACATAATAAATGAACTGGATAATTTAACTGAAGCCGATGGAACGATGGAGACCTTTATAAAAACCGCCAAAACCGACGCCGACACCGTTAAATCCGTTTTAGCTATCATGCTCCAAAAAGAAAATGTCTCATCGGAGATGGTGGATAATGCTAACGGATTGATTACCGTTCGGTCTTATTTGACGGCGTTATTTTTTATCGATAAAGCAGTTTTAAATTAATTTTATTGCAACGCTAGTGCGTCCAGTTACCGGTGATGCGGTCCGGATGAAAATTATCCGCATAGCTTTTCGGTTTTATACTTTTTTCAGTGGGTTCCTCTACACGATAAGGAATCTCATTTTTGGTTGCAAAGTCTACCGCCTGTTCCTTAGAAGCAAACCTCAATCGCACTTGATCGCCATTCATATCCTGACTGCCTGTCCAACCCATGAGACTGTCAGGTCTCTTTGCAGAAGACGGTTCAAATTCTAAAATCCATTTTTTTAGTTTTGCTCTACCAGACTGCATTGCACTTTTTGCTGGTTTATAAATTCTGGCGTTAGACATTAACCTCGTCCCGTTCTAAGACCCTCAAGTTTTATACCGCTTACTTAGTGTAAAAATAGACCCTTAAACATTTACATTAAAGGTAAATTATTTTCCATAACCATTCACATTGAATTTTTAGATTTATCCCTGACATATTGACCGTTGGGCTTTAAAAAATTTAAATTAAAAACCCAAGTACCGCATCAACGCACACCATTGTATTGACAGCGAGGCTATCAAACATACCATTACCCTATGAACGGTTTAGATGG
>CAYZDH010000115.1:0-3880 GCA_964477025.1 uncultured Rhodospirillaceae bacterium
AAGCGGAAAAACATTGACTTCTTGGCATCTCCATCTTCACCAATGGTCCCACCTCGATAGCATCAAGAAAGCCAATCCGGAATCTCTCTGATCTTAAGGGACTGAAAGTTCGCGTTTTGGCGACCAAGATGGAAAGTAAGCTCGCTAAAACACTTGGAATGACTGGTGTTCCAATGCCTTACCTCGCAGTTTTACCGGCATTGCAACGTAAAACGATAGATGGCTGTCGCAGCTCAATCGTTGTCATCGGTGCGACAAAATTTTTTAACACCACAAAATCAATTACACTCATTGAGTCAGGTATGATCCCAAGTGTAATTTTTGTCAGTAAACGCTGGATGAAAAAATTACCAAAGAACCTGCAAGACCTGGTCATTAAAACCGGTCGGGATACTGAAATTTTTGCTGCAAAATTTGCTGCTAATGCAAATAAGAAGGCCGAGGCGTTATGGAAGAAGAATGGCGCTGAAGTTATTCGCCTTCCAGCAGCAGATCAGGCTGAAATCAACAAACGGCTGGCGCCACTCGGCGACGAGTTTTTAGGTGCAAACCCGAAGACTTCAAAGATGTATGGTATTCTTAAGGATGTTTTAAAGACAGCGTCTACAAAAGCACCTTAACAGAAGGGCCTGAAACGCGACACGATAGGGCCAGGCGGAAACGTCTGGCCCTTTGTCGTCCCCCTTAAGACGAGGTATTATGAGTGATAAAAAAGCATACGATTACATTATAATTGGCGCTGGCTCAGCCGGGTGTACCCTCGCCAATCGACTGACTGAAGACAGGGATGCAAGTGTCTTATTACTTGAAGCAGGCGGTCAAGATTGGAACCCCTTAATCCATGTGCCCCTCGGTTGGGGGAAGATTTTATTAAATCGGTTGCATGACTGGGGTTATTTTACTGAACCGGAGGCCCAACTCCTAAATCGTGAAATTGAGTGCGCAAGAGGAAAGGTAATGGGTGGGTCATCCTCCATCAATGCTATGGCCTACGTTCGCTGTCATCCTGCTGATTTTGATCGGTGGAAAAATCTCGGCTTAGAAGGTTGGTCCTATGCTGATGATCTACCCTATTTCAAGAAATCCGAAAATTGGGCCGGCGGCGAGACAAAAATTAGGGGTGTTGACGGCCCCCTGACAACGATTAAAAACATTTACCCTGACCCACTTAAGGAGGCATGGCTGGAGGCCGGCCTTGCGGCGGGATATCCAGTTACCGAAGACTATAACACCGATAATGAGGGCTTCTGTGTTATGCAGTCGACTATCCGTAATGGAAAAAGGTGTAGTGCGGCCGTCGCGTATCTCAGGCCCGCAATTAAACGCCCAAATTTGACTATTTTGGATAAATCAATGGTCTTAAAGGTTGTTATTCAAAACGGTCGGGCTACCGGCATTGAATATTTACGAAATGGCCGAAAAGAAACCCTACATGCAAATTGTGAGGTCATTCTCTCTGGTGGCGTAATCAATTCGCCACAACTTTTAATGCTTTCTGGTGTTGGAGAGCCAGAACACCTTAAAGAGCACGACATTGAATGTCTCAACGACTTGCCTGGTGTCGGCCAAAATTTACAAGACCATATCGGTGTTGGAATTGAATTTGAACGCAAGGAAGACGGACCTTTCGTTGGCCATCTCCGTTATGACCGGATCGCACTGGCTATGTTGCGCGCCTATTTTATGGGGCAGGGTTTCGCAACTGAAATGCCAGGGCCAATTATGGCTTTCCTCAAAAGTGACCCGTCATTGATCCAGCCAGACATCCAGTTTCTGACGCGCTTTGTTCCACCAGAATCTCTGCCATGGTTCCCTGGTTTTAGAAAAAAGCCGAAGGATGCTTTTATGTGTCGGCCAGCGGTTCTACATCCAGAAAGTAGGGGCGAAATTCGCCTTAAATCAAACGATCCTCATGATAAAGCGGCAATTTATCAACGTTTTCTCTCAGCAGAAAAAGATTGGCAAACCTTACGAACCGGCTTCGATATGGTCCGCGATGTTGCCCATCAAAAGCCTCTCGATCCATTCAGAGGAAAAGAAATACAACCTGGCGTCGGCGTAACCAGTAGAGCGGATATCGACGACCATATCCGAAGAACGGCTTGGACCGTCCACCACCCTGCAGGCAGCTGCAAAATGGGCACGGATAAGGATAATATGGCTGTTGTAGACCAGGAACTGCGTGTTCGCGGCATTGAGGCGCTTAGGGTGGTTGACGCTTCGGTTATGCCGGATATGCCGGGAGGAAATATCAACGCTCCAGTAATCATGATGGCCGAAAAGGCCTCAGACTACATATCCGGAAAGGATCCCTTACTTCCTGTAGCAATTTGACGCGAGGGAATTTTTGAATCTAGTTTTAAAATAAACCATCTGATTGAAATCGCTAGAACGGAATGCGTTCAGATCAAAAGATATTTATAATTATTTTCACAGATTCAAACATTAACGATAAAACCGTCACTGGAATCAAAATTTATATAAATATCTAGAATAGGTTTATCCGGCATAAGGCGATTTTATGCGGCCCGCAATTTCAGGCGATTTTGGCGAATAGCGGTAGGCTCTAAAAAGAGAGTTCCCTGCCCCGCCTCGTTCAAAACCAAACCAATTATAGCCTCCAAAAAATGGTGACACGTATTCCCAGACAATATTTTGGTCCGGTGTCACTTCAAATACGCGGCCCATTTGCCCTTCACATATTAGAGTGTTCCCAGACCAGAGCCGCTGGGCCCCCGAAATATTAGGACTAAAGAATGACCATGTCGGCTGCCCACGGTAGTCCCAAACTTCCTCGCCAGTTTCCGGATTGAGCTCTATAACCCGCGAGAAGGGATTAATAGGCGTATAAAGCCCATTAGCGAAGAACAGCAGATTGCCATTATCCAACATCTGAACATCATGAGTGGTTCCCCACATCACGTCTTTTTTCATCCATTTGAATTTTTTAGTCGCTCTATCAATAATTGCCAGCGTATGCGTCCGCCTAAAGCTAACCAGAACATCTCCGTTCTCCAGCGGGAAGCAGGCATTGGCGTGGGCAAACTCTTCGCGATCACAAACGTCAATTAGAGGATGCGCCTCGATATCCTCATCAAGATGAAAATGCCACTCCCAAATTGTCTCGCCAGCAGGGTTTACTTCTCGGATATAATCTCCGTAGATAACTCCCTCATGCTCCGAGCCCGGGATACCACCTACCACACGTTTAGAAAATTCATCCGGCAATGGCTCCCAGCCTAGGTAAATCGTGTTCCCGTTGGGGCAACGCCGAAAATCATGGTGTTGACCGTGGTCCTCATATTCCCAAACGACATTTCCTTCCCAGTCATATTCCCGCATCAAACCACCTTTGCCGCGGCGAAGAGGCGGACCTTCAGTAGTACGACCTGACCAGAGGAGATTGCCGTTGGGAAGCAAGTAAGCATAGTTACCCGGCGTCAACGGAAAATGCCAATTGTGGAGAACTTCGCCCCTCATTCCAATTATGTAAGCTTCCTTGCTAACTAACGGGACAATCAGCGTATACCCATCCGTCGCATGTCCTTCATCATATAGCAGAACTCCTGTATCGCGGTGTCGCATTTTTCTTTTCCTATCGATCGTCCAGCCGTTTCAAATTATATGGCAATAACACTGTAGCTGCACCTCCCCGTTCGCCTCATCATGCGTTACAGTTCAAACAGGGGGATAAGAATATGCAAAAAATTAATCTCGAGGGCCATTCTTTAGCTCCGCGCCAAGTTGAATTTCCAGGCGGGACAGGGATCCTGAATGGTTTCCTATTCCTACCTCCAGGTGATGGACCATTCCCCTGTATTGTAGACAATCACGGTAGCGCCACCCCACCCGGAACAACGGATTTATCACACCCCCAAAC
>CAYZDH010000115.1:3980-8215 GCA_964477025.1 uncultured Rhodospirillaceae bacterium
TAGATTTTTCTGGCGGAGCGAGCCAGTGGGCTAAGCATCCCAAGATAAAGAGAATGCTATTGGATGCCGCTTCGAAGCTGACCCAGCCTATCTGCTTGATCCAGCCGGAGAATGACTTCAATACCGCACCCACAACTGAAATCTCCTTTCTTCTTCAAAAACGCGAGCACCCATATGAAGCAAAGGTTTTTCCACCGTGGGGCAATGACGGGCCTGAAGCACATAGGTTCTGCGCGGCTGGACAACAAATTTGGGGACCTTTGGTTCACGCTTTCTTTGAAAGGTATTTGTAAGACTATGGCTAATGATCTTCCATACGCCCTGCCGCCAGACCCCAACACCAAGACGCCATCCTTTGCGGTTCCCGAAAAAGCCTGCGATACCCACTTTCACATTTTTGGGCCACCTGACCGGTTCCCTTATTCAGAATCCCGTCGATATACCCCACCAGGTGCACCCATTGAACATTATCGGAATGTACAAAAACTGACGGGACTGAAACGTGCGATTGCTGTTCAGCCCACCGCACACGGTATGGATAATTCAGCAATTTTGCATGCTGTAAATCAAGCAGACGGTAACATGCGTGCGGTCGTACGTTTTAATGATAAAACAACTGATGCAGATCTTGAAACACTCCACGAAGCAGGAGCACGCGGCGCACGATTTTCTTTAATGTCTGACCGACCTGGCAGTTCCGAGATGATCGCAAATGCGATCCCACGAATGGAAAAACTTGGCTGGTCTCTAGTCCTGCATGTAGAAACCGACCATTTTATCCATAACGAGGCATTCATTCGAAGTATTCCGATCCCTACCGTTATAGATCATATGGCAAGATGTCGCCCCACAGACGGATTAGGCCATCCCGCGTTTAAATTATTAATAGATCTACTTAAAGATGATCGGTTTTGGGTAAAAATTTGTAGTGTAGATAAAATTAGCAAAACCAGACAGGCACGCGTCGGAAATGGCATCCCTTTCAGCGATGTTATACCCCTTGGTCAGGCGGTAATCGACGCTGCTCCTGATAGGACAATCTGGGGTACTGATTGGCCGCACGGCAATACATTCAACCCCGGACAAATTCCCAACGAAGGGGATTTACTTGATCTCCTCGCCGTTATCGCAGGAGAAAAGGGAAAGCTCCACAAAATACTCGTAGACAACCCTGATCGCCTTTATTTTGGCTGACTGCTAATTGACCCCAGGATCTTTTGATATCATCGTTGTCCGATGCCGTGGCTATGCCGAGACTGCTTTGAGACAAGCCCATCTCAAGAGGCTGACATATCGTCATGCCCCGAGTGTGGTTCCACGCGTGTAATTGTCCACGACGAACTAAATAAACTTTGTATTGCCCACATCGACTGCGACGCCTTTTATGCTTCCGTTGAGAAACGGGATAACCCGGAATTAATAGACAAGCCCGTGCTCGTTGGCGGTAAAGGAGGGCGCGGCGTCGTCATGGCTGCAAGCTATGAAGCCAGGGCATTTGGGTGTCGTTCGGCCATGCCAATGTTCAAGGCCCGCAAGCTCTGTCCACAAGCAGTTATTGTCCGGCCAAATATGACAAAGTATTCCACCGCAGGGAGGGCCGTGCGCGCACTTATTCAGGACACCACACCACTTGTTGAGCCGGTTTCTATAGATGAGGCATTTCTCGACCTATCCGGAACAGAAAAACTGCATGGCGGCGCTCCCGCCCATACACTTGCCCTCCTCGCTAAACGCGTTGAAAAGGAGGTCGGATTGACGGTTACGATTGGACTAAGCCACAACAAGTTTCTTTCTAAAATCGGCTCCGGTTTAGACAAGCCAAGGGGTTATTGCGTCATTGGCCAGAATGAAACCATGGAATTTCTTGACGGGCTGCCGATATCAAAGTTGTGGGGGGTTGGGAAAGCACTACAGAAGAAACTTCATGCGGACGGCTTTAAAGAGATTGGCAGCCTGCGTGACTACTCCGAGGAATTCCTAGTGAAAAAGTATGGATCGATTGCCAGCAGGTTATACAAATTTGCATATGGTGAAGATAATCGTCGCGTTAACCCCGAGGGAAATCGTAAAAGTATTTCTTCCGAGACAACCTTCGGGAACGACATTCGGTCTTCGGAAGAGCTAATAAAAAGATTGTGGCCTCTGTCAGAGAAAGTTGCCGCGAGAGCAAAAGCTGCAAATCTTTCAAGCCGCGTCATTACGATAAAACTTAAAACGGCTAAGTTCCAGACCCGGACGCGCCGCCGAACATTATCCGATCCAACACAACTGGCCGAAGTAATTTGGCGCACCGGGGCTGATCTTATCCTCAAAGAAGCCTTAGGCACTTCCTTCAGATTAATCGGGATCAGTATAAGCGATTTTTTTCCAGCCTCTTCCGGGGATCCAATAAATTTAGCTGACCCTGATGGTGGGCGTTTAAAAGCGACGGAGCAGGTAATAGATGACGTCCGGAGACGTTTTGGCGAAAAAGCGATAAAAAAAGGACGTGGCCTCCGAACACCTAAATTATTAGGGACGAGTCGTACAATAGAACGCTAGCATAATCAGTGAATGGTTAATCTTAGCCGAGGAGAGACAAAATGGTGAATAACCTTCTAGGCGCTTTAGGTTTTTTGCTTTGTGCTTCCTTATGTGTCGGCCTGGACTCCTCAGCAGCTGCTCAAGTTGGGAAAGATGAAACATATAGTGAGGACGAGGTTTTACAGAAAGCCACAAAACTTTTTGGCAAAACAACCGCAGGGCTCGCTAAAGGTATTGAAAGGGCATTTGCTGATTTTGGGAAACCGAACGGCGTGATCACCGGCGAGGAGTTCAGCGGCTCATTTTTTGTTGGGCTACGTTATGGCAAAGGCATACTCGATCAAAAGAAGGCTGGAAAGTGGCCTGTATTCTGGCAGGGGCCGTCTGTCGGTATCGATTTCGGAGGTAATGCCTCAAAAGTGTTAACTTTAGTTTATAACTTGAAAAAACCTGGGGATTTATATCAGCGATTTCCTGGCATCGATGGCAGTCTTTATTATGTCGCTGGTATTAGCCTGAACTACCAACAAGCCGGCGATATTGTTTTAGCCCCTATCCGAACGGGTGTTGGGCTCCGAGCAGGTGCAAATATCGGTTACCTCCATTACAGCCAGGAACATAGCTGGCTGCCATTTTAAAGTTTCTCTTCAGCAACAGTTGGATGTAAGGCCTCCATCAATAACAATTTCAGTGGCGGTTACGTAGCGCGCTTGATCGCTGGCCAGATAAGCTACTCCGCAAGCGACATCCATTGCTTCCCCCATACATCCAAGGGGCACCGAGCGCGCCCGGGTCTCGAAAACCTTTTTTACCTCTTCGGAATCATCTGTGCGTTCGCTTTGCCGAACTTCAGTCATCGGCGTCCGAATTTTACCCGGAATTACACAGTTTGATCGGATTCCTTTTCTAGCAAATTCAAGCGCCACTCCGCGTGAAAACCTTATCAACCCGCCTTTCCCTGTCTGATAGGAATTCATCGGGTTCTCTGGAACACTTATCCCCGAGGTAGAGGCAGTATGTATTATAGAACCCCCTCCCTGACGCTCCATAATGGGTATCACCCTGCGGGTTGCTAGAAAAGACGGTTTCACATTGAATAAAACGTTGTCACACCAAGTCTCAACCTCCATGTCCAGAGTTGCATCATGCCCGGCAGAACCCCCAACATTATTATGTAAAATATCGATCCTTTCGAACCTCTCCAGGCATGCCGCAACCATTTTCTCGGTGTCATCTTTTGACATTGCATCAATCTGCATTATTTCACAGGTGCCGCCTTCCTCCAAAATTAGCCCCTGGGTTTCCTTTACCGCCTCAAGATTGCGATCCACAGCAAAAACCCGAGCACCCTCCCGTGCCATCAAAAGAGCTGATGCCTTTCCATTGCCCATCCCCGGGCCAAGCGACCCGGCGCCAACCACCAAAGCCACTTTTTTTTCTAGCATTGGGGCCGCCGTAGGATAAGACCGTGCTTCCGCATCCGGCATCCGAATAACGTCGCCGGAGGACCCTGAACGCCAATCAAGCGGTCGGCCCGCTGTGATTCCGCCGTCAACTATTAGTTCCGTTGCCGTTACATACTTAGCCTCCTCCGAAGCGAGATAAACCGCGGCCCAGGCCACATCCCAAGCATCTCCCATGTAACCCATCGGGATCATCCTATGCCGTTCATCCATTGCCGCCCGACGAGCCTTCGATGTGTTGTATGTCTT
>CAYZDH010000116.1:0-8107 GCA_964477025.1 uncultured Rhodospirillaceae bacterium
GCCGGGAATATTTGAGACGAAGGTTATGGTAGCGCCAAATTCCCCAAGACATCTGGCAAATCCAAGTATAGCACCGGCAATTATTCCAGGCATTATAAGGGGAAGGGTAATAGTCAGAAATACGGTAATGGGACGGGCGCCAAGTGTGCGCGCGGCCGCCTCAAGTTTCTGATCGACTGCTTCGAGGGATAGCCTTATGGCCCGCACGATTAGAGGAAATGCCATAATTCCGGCGGCAAGTGCGGCGCCCCGCCAAGAAAAGGAAAGGGTAAAACCTAAAGTTTCATATAAAAAACTTCCAATTAGACCTTGTTTTCCCATCAGAACCAGTAAGACATAACCTATAACTACCGGCGGCAGAACAAGCGGTAAATGAATAATCCCATCAAAAAGAAATTTCCCCGGAAAATTATGACGCGCCAATATCCAGGCCGTTCCTAGCGCGAGGGGAAGGCTCCAAAGCATTGCCCAAAAAGAAATTTTGAGGCTTAACTTGATTGCTTCGATTTCGACGGTCGTAAGAAAATCCATGGAATTACTCTGTACCAAATCCATGTTTTTTAAAAATAGCTATAGCTCTATTTGATTGTAGAAATTCAAATAAGCGTCTCGCCTCTGCGGTATCATATTCTTTTATTATACTTAATGGGTAGACGATTGGAGGATGAACGTTCTCCGGGAAGGTATCAACAATCCTGATACGGGCAGAGGCTATTAAATCGCTCCTGTATATAATTCCGGCTGGAACTGCGGCGCGTTCAATAAGTGCGAGTGTGTTTCGTGCGTCAGGTGTTCTGGCCGTCCGAGATGTTAACAATTTCCATACTCTAAGGTTTTTAAGAGCTGTTTTTGCGTAAATCCCTGCGGGGACATGGGTTGGATCGCCCATAGCCAATAGACCATTCCCAAGTTTGTTAAGGAGATCGAAACCCTTGGTAATCTTTATGTCGAGTTTGCTTGTTATTGGTGCGGCTAATACCAATCGATTGTAGAGCAGGTTGACGCTTCCTCTCTTCGATAAGAGGTTTTTTTGGGCAAGACGTTTAGTCCAGAGTTCATTAGCCGATAAAAAGAGCGAAGCCGGTGCACCGTTTTCGATTTGGCGTGCCAAGGCACCGGACGACGCATATGACACTTTTATGGCGTAAGTTTTGTTGGGGTTTTCTTTGATCACCCTATTGAATGCCTCTGCTGAGCTTGCGGCGGCAAATACCAAAATATCCTGAGCGGAGGCTCCGGGTGTCCATATGAAGATGCACCCGGCAAAATAGAGTGCGACCATAAAATTTAAGAAGTTTCCCAGTTTTGTGGTCATTTTAAACTCAATGAAGAGGAAAGCGCTATATATCGTCGTATATAACGCTAACTGTCAACGCGGCGACGCGGTTTATTGTTAAAGTATGGAATGTGATTGGTTAATCGATTTTTTGTGCAGCTTTTTGAAGCGCTTCAAGACTTTCACGAATAACATTTTGTCCTAGGTCTCGAGTTATAAAGACAATACGGGTGTTGTGATCGTCGGTCGGCCATTCGGCAAGGCGAACAGGGTGGTGAAATATATGCTGTACGCCGTGGATTGCGACGGGGTTTTTTTCTCCGTCAATATTCACAATCCCTTTTATCCGCAATAAATTCTCACCTCGATGCGTTATAAGTGTCTGTATCCATGCCACAAAGGCAGGCCACTCAATTGGTTCGTCGTAACGCATACAGAATGAATCTATGCCGTCTCCGTGTCGTTCAGGGTCGTGCGAATGACCTTCTTCAGGTGGATTATGGTCGTGACCGGCGTGGGTGTGTTCATGTTGGTCCCTGAAAGCTTCGTCGCGGAGCCAGTTCTGGACATCAAAGTTTTTTGTCTCAGGGTCATAAAGTCCGCAGCCAAATAAACTGCTAGGCGCGATATTTCCGTTAGCGGACTTTAAAATATTTGCACTTGGGTTGAGAGAGTTTAGACGTTTCTCAAGGGCTTCTATCTGCCCAGCCTCAGCCATATCAACTTTAGTCATTACGATCCGGTCGGCGACGGCGGCCTGTTTTCGGGGTTCCTCATGCCGATCAAGTTGTCCTAAACCGAATAGGGCGTCAGACGTAGAAATTACACCATCCAAGTAAAATCGAGAGGCAATGATAGGGTCATTCATTAGAGTATGAAGAATTGGTGCGGGGTCCGCGAGCCCAGTTGTTTCAATGAGCACGCGTTTGAATTGAGTAACTTCGCCTTTAACTCGTTTTAAGAACAGTTCCCGGAGGGCTCGACTTAAATCTCCCTGTACGGTGCAACATAAACAGCCAGTCGTAAGTTCAACTAAATTTTCATCTACACTATCGACCAAGATGTGATCAATACCGATATCACCAAATTCATTCACCAGAACGGCGGTTTCTGACATGTCAGGGTTCTTCAGGAGGGCATTCAGGAGGGTAGTCTTTCCGCTGCCGAGCCAGCCGGTCAACAGTGATACCTGAATTGCATCTTCAGGGCCTGAATGGGTACTCATTTTTGATATAGGTCCTTTGGGTCAACCTTCACGTCGGTGATGACTTCAATTCCGTCGGCAACTACAGAATTAAAAAAGCAGTTTGGGCGGCCTGTATGGCAGGCGACGCCAATCTGCCGGACCTGGAGGAGAATTGTGTCGCCTTCGCAGTCTATCCGGAAGTCTTTTAAAGTTTGGGTTTGACCTGAAACTTCGCCCTTTCGCCATAATTTTTTGCGGGAACGGGAGTAATAACAGACCAACCCATTTTTTAGCGTCTCGGTAATGGACTCCTTATTCATCCTAGCCATCATTAAGACCTCACCAGTGTCGTGTTGTTGTGCAATTGCGGGAACAAGCCCATCGCTATTAAAATTGATTATTTTAATAGCAGAATCAATTGCAGACTGGGGATATATATAATTTTCAGGATCCATAATAAAAACTATAAATCAATTACTTATATTTAAACGTTCAAAACCCTTCTCAAGATCAGAAATTAAATCTTCAGGATCCTCTAGACCGGCATGAATTCGGAGAGTTGGTCCATCATTTTCCCAAACTTCTCTGGCGATTGTCCGAGTAGCGGCTGGGGTAGTTAGAAGAATTCGGCTTTCGAAGCCTCCCCAACTGGCTCCCATACCATAAAGATTGAGACCATCTAACATGGCTGCAAGTGCGACTTCAGGGTATGGCTTAAGTACAACTCCAAAAAGCCCACAGGCACCGGTAAAGTCCCGCTTCCAAATTTGGTGGTGTGGGTTGCTGGGTAGGCCAGGATGAAGAACACGATCAACTTCGGGGCGCTTCTCCAACCATGAGGCTAATTTAAGACCGTTCTCGTGGTGTTGTCGCATCCTAACCCCGATTGTGCGAAGGCCTCTTAACGCCAGGTAGACGTCATCCGGTCCGGAGTTAGCGCCGAGTTCAGATGCAGACTGGCGGATACGCTGCCAGTATTCGTCTTTGGTCGTGATCATGCCCATCATTACATCTGAGTGGCCCACAATATATTTAGTGCCAGCGATGACAGAGACATCGGCTCCGTGATCAAATGGCTTGAAAAACACTCCACTAGACCAAGTGTCATCTATAATTACGACGCAATCTCTTTTATGGGCTTCATCGGAAATTGCACGGATATCTTGTAACTCAAATGTTAGTGACCCGGGTGATTCCGTGTAAACGATCCTGGTGTTATCTTGAATTAAATCTTTAATACCGGAGCCAACCGCTGGATCGTAATAGGTTGTGTGGACACCAAAACGTGAGAGAAAATTATTGCAGAAGTTTCGGGTAGGACCGTAAACCGTATCAACCATTAGGACGTGATCACCGGATTCCAAGAATGCCAGCATCGCAGCGTTGATTGCTGCCAGGCCCGAGCCCATACAAACCGAACGGTCGCCGCCTAAGAGTGCGGCGGTCGCGACTTCGAGAGACTGGTGAGTTGGGGTGCCCTGTCTCCCGTAGGTAAAGACATCCAGCTCCCAGCGGCGGCTCCGCTTTTCTCGGAACTCTGCCAAGGTAGGGGAGACTATTGTCGAAGCGTGATATACCGGAGGATTGACGATGCCGTGATTGCTTTCGGGGTCGCGTCCAACAGTTGTTATAAGTGTATCTTGTTTCATTTGCCCACATTCTGTGATGGTGCTGAGGCCTTACGTGAGGCCCCTCAATGTATCATGGCACTGATGGCTCTTGGTTTAAAGCCATCCATTTCTGGCAAAAGAAAATCAGGCCGTTTCTAATGGTAAGTCGTCTTGCGTGCCCCACTCGGACCACGACCCATCGTAGACGGACACGTTAGGCTTGTTCAAAACATACATTCCGAGTGCCAAAATACACGCAGTCACACCTGAGCCACAACTAGCGATGGTGGGTTTATCTAAATCAATCCCGACATTTTCATATCGTGTTCTTAGGCAGTGTTCGGGAAGTAAAGTCTTGGTTTGCGGGTCGATGAGATAATCAAAAGGCAGATTTACTGCACCTGGAATATGTCCCGATCGGCAGCCAGGCCGGGGTTCTGCTTCCTTACCGTTAAACCGTCCTTGAGAACGGGCATCAACTATTTGTGCCGATTTGGTATGGATATTATCTAAGACTTCTTCAGCAGAATTTATAAAACTGTTATCTAAATTAGCGGTGTATGAACACCTTGAAAACTCGGGTTTATCAGCATTTATGGGTCGTCCTTCAGCCATCCACTTGGGTAGGCCGCCATCTAGGATAGAGACATTTTTATGCCCGAAGGCTCTTAACATCCACCAGGGCCGCGCAGCAGAAAAAATCCCTATCCCATCATATATTACAACTGTTGTATCGTTGTTGATGCCTAACTCTCCCATTTGGGATTCAAACTGGTTACTGGTAGGCATCATATGGGGAAAGGCGCTATCTTGGTCGGCTATTTGATCGATATCCCAATATACGGCGCCGGGAATGTGAGCGTTGTTGTATTCCGTGCGCCCGTTTCGATTCATCACAGGTAAGTACCATGAGGCATCGACAATACGAAGGGAAGTGTCATTAAGACCTTCAGCCAGCTTGTCGGTGGATATTAACGGACTTTGTTGCGAGGCGCTCATTTGCGACCTTAGATAATTTTAAGGGCGGTGTTATAGCGGAGTTATTCGCACTGTAAAATGCTTTCTTTTTACTAAATGATAGCTTCTTTTTTTTAAACGTCGGGTTGCTGGTTTTTTAATCTCAGCGCATGATATTCATATCAATCTAACTAGTTGTTTTAGGGAGAAAAGGAAATGCAACCAGTTCGTATGTTTTGCTGGCATTTTATGGCGTATCCCCACCTACCAGCAGACTTTGACGAAAATAATGACAGTGGCTGGGTAACGGTTCCCAACAAGTTATGGGATGGTGAAAAATCAAGAGGCCTTTATCAAGAGTACCTTGGGCAGCTAGCCTACGCGGATGAGCTAGGCTTTGACGGAATGGTGTTGAATGAACATCATCAGAACATTTATGGGTTGATGCCGTCCCCTAATATTTTAGCTTCAGCACTCACACAGATTACCAAGAATGGTAAAATTGTTGTTTTAGGTAACTTGCCGCCCCTATACCTCAATCCGCTTAGGGTCGCAGAGGAATACGCGATGATCGATAATATGTCGAATGGTCGCCTAATAGCGGGTTTTGCAGTTGGTGGTGGACCAGAGGCATTTAACTACAATGTTCCTTCGCCACAGGGGCGGCGACGGCTATGGGAGGCAATTGATCTTATCGTTAAAAGTTGGACGGATGATGGGCCGTTTTCTCATGAGGGCCCGTGCTATCCAATGCGTTACGTTAATATCTGGCCTAAACCCCTACAGCAGCCCCATCCCGAGGTTTGGGTGCCGGGGTCGCGCAGCGTTGAATCCATGGGTGAGGTTGCTAAGCGTGGGTATTGTTATTTCTTATCTTCGCGGTCACACGGCGGAGGCACGAGGATGGCCGCAAAAGAGTTTGCGGGTGTGATGAAGGACCACGGAAAAACCTACACACCATTCAAAATGGGCGTTTTGCTATCAGTGTATGTTTCGGAGACAGATGAACAAGCCCGGGCAGAATCTCAAGAGGGTATTTTCTACTTTTTGCGTAACTGTTTAAAGGGGCACCTCCGGAAAGAAGGGCGATCAATGACCTTTGGACCGGGTGTTCCCTCCCAATCGTTACGTTCTTGGGAAGCGTTTCTTGATTCATCACGTGCAGCTGCGGGGGGTGAACTTCTGGGCGATGCGAAGGATTGGGACGACCTCGAAAGCAAAAATTCTATTATGGTAGGTAGTCCCGAAACGGTTCGAAAGAAACTATGGGAATTCGTTGAAGATGCAAAAGTTGGAAATTTATTAATCCAATTCCAGTTTGGAAACATGAAGGATGAATTGGCTCGTAAATCGATGAAACTTTTTGCTGAAGAGGTAATGCCCGCAATGCGACGGGACTCGGCGGAACTTTTTGCTAAGGACTTTCCAATGCTTGACGAATTGGAGGCCGCTCAATGAGCTTTCGGGATATTCACGTGCGGGGGCGGACCGTGCAACTATATGAGTCTGGGTCTGGGAACCCCTTGCTATATCTTCATGGTATTGCCGACATGCATGGCCTCGCCACGGGTAACTGTCGGTTCCATGATGCTATGGCCGCGAAGCACCATGTCATTGCGCCTGGAATGCCGGGCTGCGTTGGCTCTGATGAAGATAACAGCTTAGAGAGTATCGACGATTTACGTTTCCATACACTCGAGGTCATGGATGAACTGAAAATTGAAAAAATTGACATTGTAGGCAATTGTGTTGGCGGTTGGTTAGCCTCAGAGATTGCGGTTCACAATCCCGAGCGCGTTGGCAAGTTAGCGCTCATCGGAGCGTCAGGATTGTTTGTGTCAGGCGAACAAATTGGCGATCTTTTTATGGCGGTTCAGCCACTTAATGGAAAAATTGATGATGTAAGGCATATGTTATTTGACGACGGCAATGGATCTCTGGCAGAGGAATGGATTCCAGACGAGCTAACTGGCAAGGAACAGGGAATGCTGCGCTACAAAACCTTTCGTTGTGTAGCCCGCTTTGGTTTTAAACCGCCATATTTTTACGATCAAAAATTGGTTGAACGACTTTACCGCTTCAAGGGTGAAGCCTTAGTTGTTTGGGGGAATAATGACAATTTTGTTCCACGAAGCCACGCCGCAGCCTATGCAGAGGGTTTTCCTAATGGGTCCGTTGAGATAATTGAGGGGTGTGGCCATGCGGTGCATCTTGAAGCACCCGACGTTTTGGCTGAAAAGGTGGTGGCCTTTTTGAGCTAAGTGCCGAAATTTTTTATTTTAATTTAAATCTGGAGTGCGTTTTATGGCGTTGCTAATTGACTCGCGTGATCTCTCTGGGTTGGTCTCGGTTGAAGACGCTATCGATGCTGTGCGGAAGGGCTTTACTGATCAAGGTAATTCTCCCTCTTTCAGCGCTCCCAAGACACGTATTCAATATGAAGACCGTCGCATTACCGTTCACCCTGGAGGCTGTCCATCTCTTGAGGTCTCGGGGATGTTTATCCATGCGGAGCGTTTTACTTTCAAGGGAGACGCCCAACAATATAACGGGGCCGGACGTCGGGTTTATGTTGCCTACAACTGTGAAAGTGCTGAATTACGAGCAATTATTGTGGGGTCATTACCAATTTACCCTTTTGATACCTTTGAAGAAAGTTTTGGAACAGAGACATCTATCACAAGTGCGGTGGGGACAGATTTGATTGCCCGGTCTGATTGCAAGGTCCTGGGCCTTTATGGCACGGGACTTCAGGCGAGAAGACATTTGGTGGCAATGAGTTCTATTCGACCGATTGAAAAAGTGAATGTTTACAGCCGATCAAAGGAAAACCGTGAAAAATTCGTCTCAGAAATGAACACTCATTGTGATATCGAAATTTGTGGGGTCGATGACCCCCGAGAGGCAGCGACAGGAGCAGATATGATCTGTTGCGCAACTAATACAAACGTTCCCGCACTTTATGGTGATTGGCTTTCCCCGGGGCAGCATGTCACCTCGATTGTGAACTCTTCAAAAGTTGTTAAGGAGCAGTCAGGCCTTGCCAAAGCGCGACTAGAAATCGATGATGAAGTTGTT
>CAYZDH010000117.1:0-5511 GCA_964477025.1 uncultured Rhodospirillaceae bacterium
GCCATGCAGAAATGATGACGTAATCAGCCGGCACCCTTCCTTTTCAGCGAGCGAAGCGTAGGGCTCGGTAAGGCAAGTCGCTTCAAATTCTCCAGCCATCAAAGCCTCATAGCGATAGCGTGAACCGTTTGGCGCACGGACGAGCTTGATCTGATCCCGTTACATAAAACCTTCCAGCATGTGCAGAATAAGGAAATGGGTTCCAAAGTAAAACGGAGCGCCAACATCCTTATCGACAAGCTGCTGAGCGGTATAGACCTCGGACTTAGGACTCACATACAAACCTGCGTAGCAGACGATAGCGCGTCGTCCTAGCTGGCGACCACCCTGATTAGTATCCTGAACACGGCAGTAGTTACCCCATTCACAGGCGTTATACATATCAGCCTTACCCTCTTCGAAGAGCTTGCCGTGGCTGGCGAAAGGGTTGACACCTTGAGGGCTTGTCACATCCTTTTGGACTGATTTATCGACACCCTTTTCGCGGTCCGCCCATTGAATCTTAATACCTTCTCTCTCGAACAGGCCCTCACGATCGGCGACCAGTTCAGCCAAGCCCTGAAACGGAGCGGTTGTTTCTAAAACTAAAGTCTTCATATCGATCTCCCTGTTAAGGTGGAGTGGCAGAGACTTTTCGTTCCCTACCCCATCAGGCACTACTCAGCCGCCGCGTGTGCACCTTCCTGAACTTCCATGTTAACCAAATCCATGTGATCGTCAGTCTCAGCCAACATACCCCAGCCCTTAATCCACTCTGCAGTTCGCGCAAGTTCATCAGCAGGAATTGGTGCAGGGTCAACAAGCACAATACGGCTGGCTCGTAGATCAGCAATTGTCAGCTCGCCAATTTCGGGGTCTTTTTCCTTATGGCAATCTATAAAATACTGAAGATATTTTGTCTTATCTGCGTTTATCCGCTTAACCGCCTCCCTGACAGCGCTATTAAATTTAGCGTAGGTTTCTGTGTCTACCTTGTCAGACGCGACCTCGGTACCGTGATAGAAAGCTGTTGCAACTACGCGACATCCATTCTTCTCAGCCAACGACAAATATGGCTCGGTGAGCGTTGTAGCTTCCAGCTGACCAGACATCATAGCGTCATAGCGCATTCTTGATCCATTTGGTGCACTACACACATTAATCTCATCTCTAGGAAGGAAACCCTCCAACATATGCAGGGCGAGATAATGTGTTCCAAAGTAGAACGGCACACCAACAAGCTTACCCGCCAGTTGTTGCGGCGTATAAACCTCGGATTCTGGTCGAACAACCAGACCAGCAAAGGTCACAATAGCTCTGCGGCCAACCTGGCGGCCAGATTGAACGCTGCTGTCTTGAACCCGACAGTAGTTGCCCCACTCGCAGGCGTTATACATATCAGCCTTACCCTGTTCGAATAACTTGCCGTGACTTGAATGTGGATCAAGTTCATCAGGGCGCGAGATGTCGGTACGGACTTCTTTTTTCACACCTTTGTCACGATCCACCCACTCAATGTGGATACCTTCTTTCTCAAACAACCCTTCTCTATCAGCAACTAGTTCAGCAAGCCCCTGAAAAGGTGATGTATTTTCTAGTCTTAGCGTTTTCATCTTTATTCCCCTTCATAGATTAGATTAACGTAATCTTTAAAAAATTTTGTAATATCGTGAACACATTATGCCAAAACCCAAAGATAATAGCGAATTCTATTATCTTCACTTTCTATACATTAATGTTATAACTCCCTTATGCGTATAAATTTAAGGCAAATAGAGGCATTTCGCGCCGCAATGGAGTTTGGTTCAGCCACAGCAGCGAGCGAAGTTTTGCATATCAGTCAGCCCGCTGTCAGTCGCCTGTTGAGTGACCTAGAAACCAGGGTCGGCTTTCAACTATTTGAGCGGCGGGCCCGGGGGCTAGTACCAACCCAGGATGCCCACGCACTTTATGAGGAGGTTAAACGTTCTTTCATTGGACTAGATAGAATAAATCAGGTGGCAGAGGGTATCCGTGAAAAAGCCACGGGAACTGTTCGCGTAATCGCACTCTCTAAGTACGCCGACGGTTTTGTAGCAAGTATTGTGGGACAATTTTTAAAACATAATCCCGGGATCATGGTCGAACTAGAGAGTTCAGGAACCGCCGGAGTTGTTGAGGGGATTGCGTCACAGACATATGATGTGGGTATAGCCTCTGCGACAGTCTCGGACGCCTTGATCAAGGCAGAACCGCTCTTTGAAACTAGTGTTTTACTGGCTATGGGTTCGGAGGACCCCCTATCGACACAAAATGTCGTTCAGCTGCAGGCGCTCGACGGACAGCGCATGGTAGTTCTTCCAGAAGACAGTGAATATGGCTCGGTAATCTGGAAGGCGATCAGGAAACAAAAAGTTAACCCAATTGTTGTTGGCGAGGCACGAACCCACAACTCGCTATGCAAAATGGTCGAAGCAGGCGCCGGTATTACTCTAGTAGACCGAACGACCGCGGCAGACTTCTCCGACACCAATATCGTATTTCGTCCAATAGACCCGCCAATAACCCGTGTCGTCGCGACGCTGGTTAATGCTCGAGTTGCACAATCCATCGCCACAAATTCATTTCTCGACGTACTCCGAAAAAACACCCGAAAAATAATCAGTGGCTAAGTCAACTCGCCTGAAAGTATCCCTCCATAATCGCATCATGCCAGAGCTGTGCCACTGAAGGTGCTATGCCCACTGGCAGCCCTTCCTCTGGGGTCCAATATGAATGTACACCAGCCTGAAAATGGACAAGTGACATTTTAGGCGGCGGGTTCATTTCAGCGTACATCGGCATCACGAGTGTCTTATAGCTCTCAACACCATGATCCCGGCTGTCTTTGGCCACACAGAAGAGAACCGGCGGCACTGGCTTTACATCAGCTCCCCTCAATTCTTTTCCATAGCCTTGGAATTGATTTATTAAAGCCTCAGTATCAGTGTCATTTAGGCCCATACGTTCAGCACAAACCTTAGCTCCCTCCGCTAGTGATTTTCTAATATTAGTGCTTACCGTGTATTCGCATTTGAACTGAGGCTGCATCTTTGCCGCCTCCCATCTTTCCATTACCTCCTCAATTACCAGCGGTAGACGCATTAACGCAACGGGGCCGTCCTGGCCGAGTTTCTCAGGCCCAACATAACGCGCTTTATCGCGCCAGGTTCGAATATAAAGTTCGTAGAATGGGTCCGTACGTTGAGTTTCGGTGACTACCTTTTCAAAATCCCCAATTGCTCCTAATGATCCAATCTTCGCCAGCTTCGCCTCATTAATATAGCCGAAGGCTGAATTCTCGATTGCCATAACACCGGCGACGTTTGGCACACGCTGCGATAGCATGAATACGAACGGTCCACCCGTTGAATGTCCATGAACATAGATTGAGTATTCACTCTCCGGCATATTCCGCGCCATAGCCTCAATACCGCCTCGCTCAAAGGCAGCTGGCCAACCCGCCATGCGAAACCAAAATGTTGTGTCGGGCTTGGCATGTAAGACCGTTCGTGTCCCATAACGCTCACGAATTGAGGTATCTTTAACTACCTCATACTGGTCCGGTGTGATATGTTCCCCTGTCAACCATTGTGGCGTACGAATTGTTCCATCAGCGTTAATCGTGTCATTAGGCCAATGCCGCGTGGGGTCATCGAGATAAAGTCGTCCTGGATAGGTCATCGTAGTAACTTTAAAGCCAAATTTACCGCATAACAGTTTGGCGACAGGTGCCATTGTTTTAAAATCACCGTCACCACCGGATAGCAGGTAAACACCAATTTTTTTGCCATCAGCGCCAACTGCTATCTGCGCCGGATCAGATGGTTCATAGATCTGCGCACCAATATCCCAATCCATCCCCACAACGTCGATGCGGAATAGGTCCTCGTATTCCACAAATGGAATATCCGGCCGATTGACGATTTCGTCCGAATCTGCGGCACATTGCAGCCGTCCTATTTCTTCGGGCGGCCACCAATTCTTATTTTCTGCCATAATAGTTTCCCCATTGCCTTAGTGTGTTTTATCAAAAGCCGGTCTTAGTAAAGCCACCATCTACGATTATTTCTTGACCACTAATCATATCTCCACCAGGTCCAGATAGGAACGCGACGGTTGCTATAATATCTTCCAAACTGACGGGGCGTCCAAGCGGGGTTTTACCGCCACCGTCCTCAACAGCGGTCCCCATTTGAACATCTGCCGATACGAGATTCACCCGAATTTTATCTGGTGCAAGTTCCTGCGCCCAGCTCCGTGTAAATGAATAAAGGGAGCCTTTTGCTGCGCTAAAGTGTGAACCACCAAGCATCCCTCTTACCGGCGCAGAAGATGAGATGTTAATAATTTTACCACCACCATTCCGTTTTATAATTGGTTGAACGGCCTGCATCGCAAAAAACGCACTCCGCGCCACGCAACTTAGCATATTAGTAAAATTCACCTCATCTATGTCTTCAAAGGGTAACCGTTCAAAGATCGGTTCAGCATTATTAATTAGAATTTTTATTCCATCATCGGCGGTAATCGCCCCAATGATACTTGCCGCATTGCCATTTGCTGCGTGGCATTTTACGTCAAAACCATTAGCCCTAAAGTATTTGCTAAGCGCGACGCCCAATGGTCGGTCTCCATCGGTAATAAAGACGGTACTCATAAAATTTCTGCCTTACGTGGCTGCTGCATATTTAGTACCCGCCCCGTGACAATCGATGATTCTGTCGCAAGAAGGAATAAAACGCCTCGAGTAATCTCTTCCGGCGTCGGCAAGCGCTCTGATATTAGCTGCTTAGCGCGCATTGCGAGACCTTCATCACCCAATCGCTTACGTGTCATACCGCTTGGTGTAACACCCGGAGCAATGGCGTTAACTGTTACACCAAAGGGCGCAAACTCCGTTGCTAATGAACGCGTGAGTCCAACGATTGCGCCCTTAGCACCATTGTAATGCGATCCGGATGCTGCACCGCTATGAGCACGTCCAGATATCGTGTTAACGATCCGGCCACTACCAATCGACTTCATACCAACAATGACGGCTTGTATAGCCAAGAAAGACCCTTTGACATGAGTTTCGAACATCTTATCAAAGAAGCTCTCGTCAATGTCCTTAATCAATGCATTATTCCCAGTAATACCAGCATTATTGATTAAGATATTAACAGCCCCGTGATCAAATACTGCTCGCTCAATGCCATCTTTCACTGCCTCTTTATTGGTTATATCGCAGATTATTTTTGATGCTGATCCATTAGAACTTAAAATGTCTGTTACCACTGTATTGGCTGCCTGTTCATTAATATCGTGAACCAAGACATGCGCTCCTTTAGCTGCGATCGCTCGTGCGTGAGAGCTACCCAGTGTGCCACCCGCACCTGTTATGAGAGCCACCTGTCCGTATAGTTCTGACATTTGTCAGAGCCCAATTTGGGCTAGCAGTACCCTAGTGCAGGGCTCATCCGGGTACATCAAATCTGGCATTGAAGCAAAGTGATGTTTCCCCTCAAATTC
>CAYZDH010000117.1:5521-8087 GCA_964477025.1 uncultured Rhodospirillaceae bacterium
ATATCTCCGCCGGTTCCAGATAGGAACGCCACCTGTCCGTTTAGTTCGGAATTTTTCTCAAAGACCAATTTGCGCTAGTAGCACCTTGGTGCAGTGCTCATCCGGATACATCAAATCTGGCATTGAAGCAAAGTGATGTTTACCCTCAAATTCTATCGTCTGGCAGGGCCACCCCCTCGACTGCCAGGCAATTCGATAAAGGTCAGATTGGCGTTTAAATTCATCCGTTTCATTCTCGCCCCAGGCAATAATGATAGGGCAAGAAATCTCCGGAAGATGGTAAACCGGACTATTACGATAGGCGGCTTCTTTATCTAGCTTAGCCCAATCATTAACATTAGAGAGGCGAACTGGCTCCAAATCAAACAGGCCTGACAAAACACAAGCGCTTTTGATCAAATCATTCGGCAAATCGGATTTCTCGCGCCAGCCATTGGCAAGCATCATACCGGCCAGATGTCCACCTGCCGATCTACCAACGACATGGATGTTATCAGCGTTACCATTGAAACTTTCCGCATGGTTATAGGCCCAGGCAAGACCGGCGCGGCATTGCCGAACGATTTCATCTATTGTCGCTTCGGGAGCCAATAGATAATTCACTGTCACATAGGCACAACCAGCAGGTACAAGCGCTTCCGCATAGAGATCAACATCCTTTTGGCTCGAGGACCGCCAATAACCGCCATGGATGAAATAGACAATTGGCGAGTTGGGTTTCTCTGCGGGGAAAATATTTACTACCTCTGCGGACGTCGCGCCATATGGGACATCTATCAAACACTCCAATTCGTCTCTAACACGCGCACTATTTTCAGCAATGAAATTTCGGTAAATATCTCCATCGGGAGCCGTCCCACGGGCGCTATATTGAATATCAAGCTCCCCCTGTGTGTAGCTTCGATATACACATTTTGATTTGAAGTTTTTATTGTCTTCCATGTACGCCACGTTATGCGCTCCCTATCAAGATTCATACCGAAAGCTTAACAGGCCATCATCGGATATACGATGGGTAGAAAATGAAGCGACTGAGCGACGCAAAAACAGAGTATAGGTGAGTATACTTTTAAAATTGACCGGAGTCAGAAAAGAAAAAACCCCCTAACCTATTGATATTAGGGGGAATTTTTGGTAGCGGAGGAGGGACTTGAACCCCCGACACGCGGATTATGATTCCGCTGCTCTAACCAGCTGAGCTACTCCGCCACATTTTGTGGTCCCCAAGAATGGGCCCCTATAGGACTTCCTGACCACTTCCGTCAAGCATTACGCCACTTCAGTGGTCGTTTTCTTGCGTTGAATCCATCCCCCACCAAGCACACGATCCCCTTCATAAAAAACACAAGCCTGCCCAGGTGCCACACCATGCTCTGCTTTAGCCAGATCAACCACAGCTGACCCGTCTGTCAAAAGTCTTACAGAGGCGGTGACGGGTGGCCGCATCGAGCGAACCTTAACCTCACAGTCAAAAGCATCTTCAGCGGATATGTCACCGCCTATCCAATTCACATTGTTGAGTTGCACTTTAATCGTTGCGAGCGCTGAACGAGGTCCAACGACGACCTGCTTCTTTTCTGGATCTATATGATTGACGTAAAGAGCTTCCTCTGCGGTATCAATATGTAATCCCCGTCGCTGCCCAATCGTATAGTGAATGATACCGTCATGCTGCCCCAGCACATTACCATCCATATCAACAATATCGCCTTCGTCTGCCGCATCTGGATGAATTTTTAATACTACATCAGAATATCGTCCCTGCGGGACGAAGCATATATCCTGACTATCTGGCTTAGAAGCGACCGGTAAATCAAACCGCTCAGCGAGTTTACGAGTGTCTTCCTTGGTGAGCTCTCCTAAAGGAAAACGCAAAAATTCAAGTTGTTCAGAAGTGGTAGCAAACAAAAAATAGCTCTGGTCTTTAGACTCATCAGCGGCGCGATGCAGTTCGACTCCCCCACCACTCTCAACCCGCCGGATATAATGGCCCGTCGCAAGCGCATCAGCACCGAGATCACGAGCGACACCCATAAGATCTCGAAACTTGACAGTTTGATTACATAAAACGCAGGGGATTGGTGTTTCACCTCGCAAATAAGAATCGGCGAAAACATCAATTACTTCCTTACGGAAACGATTTTCATAGTTAAGAACGTAATGAGGAATCCCAATGGTTTCAGCTACACGGCCGGCATCCGCAATATCTTGCCCAGCGCAGCAAGCACCCTTGCGGTTAACTGCAGCACCATGATCATAGAGCTGTAAAGTCACACCAACGACTTCATAACCTTGTTCGGTTAGAAGGGCAGCTGTCACGGAAGAATCTACGCCTCCTGACATGGCGACAACAATCCGCGTATTAGCGGGGCTTTTATGGCGAACTAAATTACTCATACGGCGGAATATAGAGCGCAGAGTCCGAAGGGAAAGGAATTTTTTTATTTAAATATAGTAGATAGCTAGCCATCAAATAAATTTTTTGTCTCTGACGGCAAGCTAACGACCAGTCCGTCAAGTTTTTCTGTAACTATAATCTGACAGCCCAGCCTGGAATTTTCTTTAA
>CAYZDH010000118.1:0-7941 GCA_964477025.1 uncultured Rhodospirillaceae bacterium
CGTTGCCGTTACATACTTAGCCTCCTCCGAAGCGAGATAAACCGCGGCCCAGGCGGTATCCCAAGCATCTCCCATGTAACCCATCGGGATCATTCTATGTCGTTCATCCAGTGCCGCCTGACGAGCCTTCGGTGTGTTGTATGTAGTATTGACCCTATCCAATACCAACGGCGTTGCCATAAGGCCGGGAAGGATACAGTTCGAGCGAATCCCTTTCGGCGCCCACTGTGCAGCAACGGAACGGGAAAGGTGGATCATCGCAGCCTTGCCGGCATGATATCCTACTAGACGGCGGTCAAGGTTCTTAATGCCTGCAATTGACGCTATATTTACAACCGCACCCCCGCCCCCGTCAGCCATTACTGGCAATACGTGTTTACAGGTTATGAATGCTGAATCGATATTGATCGCCATATTCTTATGCCAAGTATCAACTGACATCGCTACAGGGTCACCCGGAGCTGGAGCGCCAACATTGTTGTGGAGGATATCGATACCCCCAAAACATTTAACGCATTTATTAACCGCGATATTTATAGACTCACTGTCTGTCACGTCAGCAACGGCGCAAGATACATTGCCGCCTTCTTCTTGAATGATCTTTTGGGTTTCCTCTAACGCCTCTGGATTGATATCCACAGCAAAAATTTTTGCACCCTCGCGAGCGAAAAGAACCGCCGCTGCCTTGCCATTTCCCCAGCCTGCACCGCGCGAACCAGCTCCGAAGACAATCGCCGTTTTACCTTGAAGACGACCGACCATACTTTTCTCCTCCCGATTTGTTAATTGAGTAGAGAATAGGATGGCTCAGGACGGCCTAACAACTCCAGTGCGAAAAAATTAAAAATGTTTAGAAATTAAACGAACGACTATTGACGGTGTGTTTAGATCAGCTAAACGTCATTCAAACGACTTTAGAAATTTAATCAAAAGAGAAGAATTGTCCGATGAGGTTTATTGCCTTGGCTTTTATCACACTTAGTATTCTTTTAACTTCCGGATCTTTATCTGTCGCCAGTAATGAAGCAAAAGGTAAACGTGTTTTTAATAAATGTCGTGCATGTCATTCTCTTGCCGCAGGTATTAGCAAAATTGGTCCATCTCTTAATGGAATAATTGGACGAAAGGCAGGCAACTGGAAGAAAAAAAATGGTAAACTATTTCCTTACTCGACTGCTATGAGGAAAGCTGGCAAGGGCAGAAAACCTCTTACTTGGAATGAAACAACTCTGAAATATTTTCTAGCAGCACCTCGAAAATTAATTTCGTGCTACCGGATGTCTTTTACCGGACTTAAGATAGCTTAAGATCGTGATTTTCTGTTGTCGTTTCTAATTAAGGCTACAAAATAATTTTACCCAACCCTCATGCGCTCATAGGGACAGATCGGCGCCGTAAAAGTTGCGTAAGAATCGCTAAACCCAAGGCTAAAAAAGCCAAGGGATAAACCCATTCTTTGGCTGGCCTTCCTAACTGCTGGATATCTATATTTGTTACAAAATCCTCATAGGGTCTTATACCAGCTTTTGCTGCCGGGCTGTTAAAGGCAACGTTAATAACGGGATAACGTCCATCACTGACTTTCCCTAAATCTATCCCATAAGGTTTAAGGCCTTGTTTGTTAGTGGCTTTCATAAGAAATAATTTAAATCGATCACCATAATCTGTTTCTCGCACGACATGAAGACGGAAGGTGTGGCCTTCCGATATTTTGAACTCACCTTTAGCAGCGCGCGGCATATCTGCTGTTGCGAATTCAGGATAAACACGATCCAGCAAAAAATCCGGCCGAAACAGCCCGACCATGGCAAAGACTAATAAAATAGACTCAAACCATTTTAAACGGACAAACATCCACTGCTGGGTCAGCGAGCTAAAACATAGAATAGCAACAAGAGAAACACAGAAAATCACAAGGCCGTGCCAAAAACTTGTCACGCCAATCAATAATAGTTCAGTATTAAAAATAAAAACAAACGGTAAGACAGCCGTCCGAATATCGTAAAGAAAAGATTGCACACCCGTTCTCATTGGGTCGGCACGAGAAATAGCCGACGCGGCAAAGGCCGCTAAGCAAACCGGTGGGGTGGAGTCAGCAAGTAAGCCAAAGTAGAAAACAAAGAGATGCACGGCAATAAGGGGTAAAACCAGACCAGCGGCATTACCGAGTTCAACCAAAACTCCAGCCAATAGGGAGGCGACAACCAAATAATTTGCCGTTGTTGGCAGTCCCATGCCGAGAACAATACAAAGCATCGCCGTCAGTAAAAGCAAAAGATACACATTACCGCCGGACAGAGCTTCAATTACTCCGACCATCGCGTTGTTTAGGCCGGTCGAAGAAACGGCCCCCACAATTATACCGGCCGATGCGATGGCAACGGCAACTCCAATCATGTTCTTGGAGCCGGCCACAAGACCATCATAAATATCTCCTAAGCCAGCATAGACATTCTGTTTCAACCGGGCGCCCTGAGCACGCCCCCTAATCACCCGTTGGCCTATGATGATCACCATAATTACAATATTTGAATAAAATACGGCACTGCCAGCGGTCCAGCGTGCCACCATGAGTAAATAGATAAGAACCAGGATCGGTGCGAGGAAGTGAAGACCTTGTTTGAAGGTAGTCCAGAAAATAGGAACCTCAGACCTCTCCAGGCCCGTGAGTCCGAGTTTTAAGGCCTCTAAATGGGAAATATAGAGTAAGGCGATATAGCTGATGACAGCTGGAATAAACGCCGCGACCACGACATCAAAATACGGAATACCGATAGTCTCGGCGATAATAAAGGCGGCAGCGCCCATAATGGGAGGCATAATTTGACCATTTGTGGATGCCGCCACCTCGATTGCACCAGCCTTTACGGCCGGTATTCCGATTTTCTTCATTACTGGAATGGTGAAAGTTCCGGTAGTCACAACGTTTGCGATCGAAGAGCCTGAGATAGCACCATTCATCCCTGAAGCAAGAATAGCCGCTTTCGCAGGCCCCCCGCGATACCGACCTACCATGGCAAATGCCAAATCAAGAAAGTACTTTCCGGCGCCAGCTTTTTCTAGAAGTGCACCAAACAAAACAAACAGGAATACAAAACTAACGGATACATCAATTGGGATGCCAAAAATCGCTTCACCAGTAAGCCATTGATATCCAATTAAACGTTCAAGTGAGACGCCCTTATGGGAAATAATATCTGGCATCGCTTGGCCAAAAATCGAAAATACAAAAAATACCGAACAGATAATTACCAGTGGTAAACCGATAACTCGTCTAGTCGCCTCCATCAAAAATAGGATTCCCAAACCACCAATGATCGCTTCGATCGGCACCGAAAATCCAAAAACATCAATTTTTAAAAGAACTCCAACGCGCTTTGTAATTCCCTCCTGGGCTATAAAGGGATAAAGCGCACATAGACACGCCGCAAAACCCAACAAAACGTCAACTATGGGTATACCAATTGTCTTATTGACCTTTGTCTTTGGGAAAACGATGAAACAGAGTAAAAAGGCGAACCCAAGATGTATGGCCCGTGCTGGCACATCTACGACAATTCCAAAGTTAATCAAAAAAGGGAATGGTGAGGCGATCCAAAGCTGAAAAATTGCCCAGCTCAAAGCAAAGAAAATGAAAAATTTTCTACCTACCGGACCGTGTTCTTGAGGCGAACCCTCAAACTTTTCCAAGACCGTTTGGGTATCAGGGATCTCTTTCGTTGGAGTATGCCCCGTCACTTCGGTCATTTTCTTTTTCCTCAAACGCAAAGCGGCGGGCGCCTGTTTGCGCCCGCCGCCTTGAACCACCTAATTGGTTTATTTCCAGCCCTTCTCATTGTAGTATTTCAACGCACCCTTATGCAATGGGGCAGAAAGGCCATCGCTAATCATGCGTTTGGGATCAAGGTTCCGAAAAGCCGGATGCAACTTTCTAAAATCATCAAGATTTTCCATGACGGCACGAGTGACTTCGTAAACTGTCTTCTCATCAACATCAGAACTAGTTACAAATGTCGCCATAACGCCAAACGTAGTCACGTTTGAGGTTGTAGTTTTGTAAGTCCCCTTAGGAATAGTTGCCCAAGCATAGTATGGGCGCTCCTTAACAAGACCGGCAGCCATTTTATTATTAAAATTTACGATTTTTGCTCCGCAGCCATCAGTTGCAACTGATACGCCAGCATTAGGAACGCCAACCGTGTATATGAATGCGTCGATCTTTCCGTCACATAATGCTTTAGATTGTTCAGAAGAAGTTAGTTCGGTTGCTGCTTTGAACGCACTTTTTTTCCAACCAGCACGTTTCATCAGGAATTCCATTGTTCCACGTTGTCCGGACCCTGGATTACCGATGTTAACGCGTTTTCCCTTCAAGCTATTCCACCCGGAAATACCCGATTTACCTCCGGCAATGATATGCAGCGGTTCTGGATGTACAGAAAATACTGCGCGAACCTTTTTGTAGGCTTTCCCTTTCCATGGACCACCACTGCCATTGTAGGCATGATGTTGCCAATCGGACTGGGCAACACCAAAGTCCAATTCCCCAGCTTTTATCTGACCAATATTGTAGTTTGACCCGCCAGTTGAAGGTGCGGAACACCGAATACCATGCTTACGACCTTTTTTACGTCCTTCGGCGGCTTCCTTATGAACTAAACGGCAAACGGCATTGCCAACCTGAAAATAAACACCGGTTGGTCCACCGGTACCAATAGAAATAAACCGCTTTTTGCTCGCAGCGTCAGCTGTTGCCGCTAGGCCTAAAGCTAACACACAAGTCAACCCGGAGAATAGAACACGTTTCATGGGTAATCCCTCCCTTTTCTAAAATTCAAAGTTAAGCCGGACACCGCAGATCATCTCCCCCAGATCGGATGCTGAACCAGCCATTATACTAAAAAATCATCCATCATCATTTATCTTCCTGACGAAATTCAATCCCAATATAATAATACCTTAACCATGCCCGGACGGGCCTAGGAGAGTCAATTGGCTTGAAAAAGTTTTAAGGTTGCATTACCAGCTATCAATCTTCCTTAATAATACAGCAGGAATAACCCTTTAGCTTCAAGTTTGTGGAGGGTTAGCAGCGAACTCAGAGTTAGTAAGACAAAACTTCCCAACTTTATCCTGCCAAAGCTCTTCCGCTTTGTGAATCGTCCCCAGGGCACGGGCAACTGACTGGAAGCCGTCACTCGAAAACTGCTCGGCTAATTCCGCAAAATAGAGCGGTTGTTCTTTAATAGCCGCACGAATTTTATCAGCCAACACCAAAATCTGTTCCTCAGAAACTTCTGCGGCTGCAACCTTTGGAGGGGCATCGCCCAACATGTCTTCTAAATTTACCTTATCAGCATAGGCATAGGTTATTCTTTCAAAGCGTTCGCGCGGCAATTCATCACTAATTGTGGCATCAATTCCCATTTTCGATGTGGTTGGAATTTTACCAGGTGTTATCATCAAGCTTGGATCAAGCGGTTTTGAACGTGCTCCAGATATAATTGTGACATCACGATCCGCCTGCACGCGCGTGGCTATCGCCCATTCGACATCCATACCATCAAAAACGTCAATATCTTCATCCACCACTACATCATGTTTCATATCAGCGACCGATAGCGCCGCTAAAATTGCGTTCTTGCCGTCACCGGGTAGCGGTTTAACGGCGACGATTGCGTGCCAATGGCAGCAGCCGCCTGGAGTAATATTGACCGCCGTAACCTGGACACCAGCCTCATGCAATGCCCGCCGCACCGCTGCCTCATAAATTGGACCACTCGGCCAAATATTTTCCCACGGCATATGAAGTGCGTAATACATCGGGTTTTTGCGCATGGATATCGCTTTAATCCTAACCAATGGGTTCCAGTGCAGACCACCCATGAGGCGCGTAAACTCACCAAATCGTCCTTCCGGTTTAGTCCAGCCGGTTGGCAGCAACTCTGCTTCAAGAACAATTTCAGCATCTGCGATACAAGGCGTGCTGATTGTCTTACATGGTGTCAACTCACCCGCCTCCCCAAGCATACCCCCGGCCATCGCGACTTCATCAACACCAGGCGCCGCTTTGAAACACCCGGTAATCAATGCTGAGGGGTGTGTTCCGATATTAACTGAAATCGGAAGCGGCTCGCCTTTAGCAAAAGCTTTTTCTGCAAGCTTTCGAAGATTATTTGGAGTAACAACATCAATGCCAGTGGTATTCCGGTCTTTCACGAGCATCCGGTAAATACCGGCATTGAGGCCCAAGTCAGGGTCCTCAGCGAGAGTAATCCCCGCAGTCATCATGGGGCCACCATCTCGAACCGAAAAGAGCGGCACAGGCATACTATAAAGATCGACATCCTCACCCTCTATAAAAATTTCTCGCGCCGGCCCAGAATTGACAATACGCGGCGGAATAGGTCTATCAATACCTGCTCGCAGCCGCCCCTCAATTTCATTGAATTCACACTCCATAGCGATAGCCAATCTGTCACGACTATTTGTCAAACCAGAGACAACTGGCATGTCATAGCCAATAACATTACTGAAAATCAGCGCTGTTTCAGATTGATCGACTAATGCCGCGATATGACGAATATCTGTTGGTTTAGTGATTTCTCGGATTTGTCCGGCTGTTCGGAGATCCTCGACGAATTGCCTAAAGCTGGTTGACATAATTAATATCCGGTTTGGGTAAATGGTTGGGCGGGAACGTAACACTCACTCTACAGAGCGACAACCGCATCGCGTTGCGGATTTATTTTAACTACTGATGACTAAATCAGCGATTTTCTCGGCGCACATAATCGTTGGAATATTGGTGTTTGCACGCGGAACGCAGGGGAAAATCGAAGCATCGCAAACTCTCAAACCCCTAACGCCAAAAACACGTCCCTGATTATCAACTACGGCCATGGGGTCATCAGAACGTCCCATCCGGCATGTACCCGAAGGGTGCCAACATCCCGAGACGCCATCCTTTATCCATTCTTCCATCGCTACTTCATCTGCCAATAATCCTTTAAGGGTGACCCCTTGAGTTATGAATCCGTGAATTGCCGCTCGCCGAATTGGCCCCGGCATATCCATAAGGAAACCTAAAACGGACGTCAGTATCCTATTCTTTGTCGTGACGGCACCAATTCGACGAACCCTCTCGGAATAGTTAGAAGGAAATGGATCGGAGGCAATATCTTCCATAGCGGGATCAGCAAACAAGTTTGCTAAGCGGTAGATAGCGTCCTTTAGTCTCTCCAGATCGCGACGATCAGACAATAAATTAAAAGAAACGTCGGGTTCCGCAAATGGATCAGCCGATATTAATTCTACTGTGCCTCGGGAATAAGGCTTGTTGCACCACAACAAAAAGGAACCGATCCTTTGGCCAACAGGGTGCCAACCAGATTTAGCACTAGCAGAAACATACATGTCTTGCGCACCGCAATCTTCTATTCCCGAACTATAACGAAATGCTACCTGCGCGTGTCCACGGCCAGTTTCTAATAGCCTGGAAGCTGAGTGGAGATAAGACGTCACTGCTATCGTCGGATGGTCGTTGAGGGTCATTCCAATCCCAGCACGGTCTGACACTACATCGATTCCATGATCACGCAAATGGCCACCGCGGCCGATACCGGATCGCATCAATATTGGGGGTGTATGTAACGCACCAGACGACAGAATAACCTCGTTACCCAAAACCGTTTCAGCTTTTTCATTCTTTCGAATACGGGCTCCTGTCACTTGAGCACTCTCAAACAAAACCGATTCGACATGTGTTTCAGACCAAATATGTAAATTTGTGCGTTTTCTAACGCTAGGGTTAAGATAGCCCATCGCTGCAGATTGGCGGTGGTCGTCAGGATGATTAGAAATTGATGTAGGAAACCAGCCATCGACAAAGGACCAATTCTGGTCATCTTGACGCAGAAAACCGGCATTTTCTAACACACG
>CAYZDH010000119.1:0-7890 GCA_964477025.1 uncultured Rhodospirillaceae bacterium
GTTTTCATAGATGTTGGCATAATTGGTGGAGCGCCCACCCGTCGTGATAATTTTCCAAATTTTTTTACATCTGGCGGTGACGCCGCTTTGCTCGATGAACTCGACGGTAAAGGCGTTAAAATTCGATATTTAGGATCGGAAATTGGACATGGGTCTGCAATAAAAATTTGTAATGGAGCTTATAATAAAGGGGCCTTTGCGCTTTACACCACGGTGATGTTGGCGGCCGAATATTATGGCTTTGCCGACTTTTTGAGAGAGCGCTTACCCAACAGTCAGGCAGGGAATGTAGAGCGTCTGGAGGAGGCTGTTATCCGTCTGCCAACCTTGGCTGAACGCTATGTCGGCGAAATGGAGCAGGTCGCTGAGACATTTGATTCTATTGGGCTTACTCCCAATATACATCAAGGCGCTGCCGAATTGTTTGAGTTTTTGAGTAATTCTCCATTGGCAGCCGAGCGGCGAGATGAGATTGATCCGGATAGGACTGCAGCTGATACGCTTGCACAACTGGTTGAACAACTCGACCGAAACAGTTAAACGCAGCAATGCAATTTTCTTCGATCCTTGGGGGTATCGGGCCGGCGCTGGCAAACCCTACCTATCGATTATGGTGGGCGTCGAATGGATTATCGACTATTGGCCGCTGGATTTATCGTACGTCGGTCTTATGGCTCACTTGGAACCTAACAGAGGATGCGACTTGGCTAGGGGTGATGGCATTCGCAGATGTCTTCCCGATGGTTGCGTTGTCAGTATTTTCCGGCGCCATCTCTGATCGAATTGGCTATATCCGTGTCATCAAGGCGATGCAGCTATGTTATATCGCGGTTGGGGCAGGCTTTACCTTGCTGCTCTATTTTGATGCCATGACCATTTATCTTTGCTTAGGTCTAACAATTTGCCACGGTATTACGGAGGCCATGTCGACGCCTCCGCGTCTTGCGCTGGTAAACGCGCTCGTCGGACGGGAAGAACTCTCGGCTGCGGTTGCTTTGAACTCGGCGACGTTCAATGCGTGTCGGCTCGTCGGGCCCGGAATTGGTGGCGCGTTATTGGTGCTTGTCAAAGAAGGGGTCATCGGCGCAGACCTTGTATTTGGTATCGCTACCTTGGCGTTTGTGCAGCTTTATATTGTGGTGTTCTTTTTACCTGTTAAGGGCGCGGGCGGCGAGGGTAGGATCACTCTAGAATTACTGCGTGATATGGCGGAAGGCGCAGCCTATGTCTGGCGTAACCCAGGAATTCGGTTTCTCATGTTCGTCCTTGGCATGACGGGGCTTTTTATCCGACCATTTATGGAACTATCGTCTGGCTACGCCGATTTGATATTTGGACTGCCAGAAGAAGCCTTAGGTGCTATTTTATCGACAATTGGCGGTGGTGCTATGGTTAGCTGTCTTTGGCTGGCACGTCGGGGTCGCACAGAAGGGCTTACGCGCCTGTGTACGCATTCTTTCGCCTTACTCGCATTTGTTCTTTTAATTTTTACTCAAATTAATAATCTTTTTGTGGCGATCGTGCCTCTATTTTTGATCGGCTTTTTGATGCTAGTGACGGGCACGGCTGCTCAGTCGCTAATTCAAAACGCTGCAGAAGCGGATATGCGCGCTAGAGCGGTGAGTTTTTTTATTTTATTGAACTGGGGAATGCCAGCATTTGGGGCACTCGTCGCTGGTTGGATCTCATCAATAGTTGGCATGCAGCCAACAATTGCAGGAGGGGCTATTATCGCGCTGGTATTTTGGCTATGGGCACACCACCAGGGTCGATTTTATGTTGAGCAACTAGAGACAGAGAAAAAGCCCGAGGACAAAGAAGCCGCGCGCGGTTAACAGCTGGTGTTCCGCGTCTTATATTAGAGCTGCAGACAATAGCAGCTGCACAATCTGGGCAATGGCCGGCAACGCAATTGCCTTTTCAGGGGAGATAATCATGCCACGCAATTTGAACATACCGATCAGTGATCCCGGCCTCGTTCCAGAGCAATGTTATATCGATGGCCAATGGGTCGATGCTAATAGCGGCGAAAGAATGGATGTCATTAATAAGGCGACCGGTGAGAGCCTGGGATCGGTGCCGAAGATGGGCGTGGATGAAACCCGTCGTGCTATTGATGCCGCTAATGCCGCTCTCCCCTCCTGGCGCTCTAAGACCGCTAAGGAGCGCGCAGCAATTCTACGCAAATGGTATGAATTGATGCTCGAAAACCAGCAAGATCTCGCAATATTGATGACGGCGGAGCAAGGGAAGCCAATGGCGGAGTCCATGGGCGAGGTGGTCTATGCGGCATCGTTTATCGAATGGTTTGCTGAAGAGGGCAAACGCCTTTACGGCGACACTATACCCACCTTTGCGCCTGACAAGCGCGTAATTGTAGTGAAGGAAGCCATCGGTGTTGTAGCTGCGATTACACCTTGGAATTTTCCAGCCGCAATGATTACCCGAAAATCGGGTCCGGCATTAGCAGCCGGTTGTACAATGGTGCTCAAGCCGGCTTCCATGACGCCCTTCTCGGCACTGGCTCAGGCTGAACTTGCGGAAAGAGCGGGCATGCCAAAGGGTGTTTTCAATGTCGTGACAGGCAGTGCTAGCGCAATTGGCGGCGAGATCACCAACAATCCAATAGTGCGTAAGCTAACATTCACCGGTTCTACCGAGATCGGTAAGTTGCTCATGGAACAGTGTGCCCGGACAGTGAAGAAGGTTTCAATGGAGCTTGGAGGAAACGCACCGTTTATCGTTTTTGATGACGCAGATATCGATGCGGCTGTACTTGGCGCGATGGCGTCGAAGTTCCGGAATACCGGGCAGACTTGTGTCTGCGCTAACCGTATCTATGTTCAGGAAGGCGTTTATGAGGCTTTCACCGAAAAATTGGCTGAGGCGGTGTCGGCGATGAAAGTCGGCGATGGTTTGAAAGGTGAAACCCAACAAGGGCCCCTGATTGAAACGGCGGCCGTCGAAAAGGTTGAAGAACACATCGCTGATGCAATTGAGAATGGGGCCTCGATAGCGCTTGGTGGAAAACGGCATGAATTAGGCGGTAACTTTTTTCAACCTACCATTCTCACCAATGTCACCCAAAAAATGAAGGTCGCCCGGGAGGAAACCTTCGGTCCGGTCGCACCATTATTCTCGTTTAAGACAGAAGACGAGGTGATTAGATATGCAAATGATACGGAATTTGGGCTCGCATCTTATTTTTATAGCCGAGATATCGGACGGGTTTGGCGTGTAATGGAAGCCCTGGAATACGGAATTGTTGGCGTCAATGAAGGTATCATCTCGACAGAGGTGGCACCATTTGGCGGGGTAAAAGAATCTGGAATTGGGCGTGAGGGTTCTAAGTATGGGATCGATGATTTTGTAGAAATTAAATACGCCTTGATGGGCGGAATTGATAAATAGTCTATAAATTTTAGCCTGGCACTATCCCGAATTTTAGGCGTCTGCTCTAAACTTCTTCGGGCGATAAACAGAAGTTGGTATGTGTTTCGAGATTTAATGGGGGATGAAAGAGATTAAGGATGGCTAAATATGATTATGACCTCTTTGTCGTCGGTGCCGGTTCAGGCGGGGTGAGGTGTGCCCGTATGTCGGCAGGCTATGGTGCCCGGGTCGCGGTAGCTGAGGAACGCTATCTTGGCGGTACCTGTGTCAATGTAGGCTGTGTCCCTAAAAAGCTTTTCTCTTATGGGTCGCATTACCCCTCCGCGTTTGAAGATGCGTCTGGCTATGGTTGGAATGTTGGCCAACATACCCTCGATTGGCGTCGTTTAATTGAAAATAAGAACCGAGAGATAGAGAGACTTAATGGGATCTACCGGACAATCCTAAAGAATAGTGACGTCACAATTCACGAAGCTCGTGCAACGCTGATTGATGAGCATGCCATTTTGGTTGGTGGCGAAGAGGTAACTGCAGATAAAATACTAATAGCCACCGGCGGTTGGCCTGCGGTGCCTCAGATTTCAGGCAGAGAATACGCTATCACGTCAAATGAAGCATTTTTTTTAGACCAATTGCCGGAGCGAGTTATCATGGTCGGCGGCGGTTATATTGCAGTCGAATTCGCCGGTATTTTTCATGGCTACGGTGCGCACGTAACTCAACTATATCGCGGTGATTTGTTTCTGCGCGGGTTTGATCAGGATATTCGTAGGCACCTCGCTGATGAAATGATCAAGCAGGGTGTGGATCTCCGATTTAATGCCAATATTACTTCCTTGGAAAAGACTGCACATGGTTTGATGGCGACCCTTGAGGACGGCGCAACTCTGGAAACTGATGTCGTGATGTATGCAACCGGCAGGGAGCCTAATACGCGGAAAATTGGGTTAGAAGGTCTTGGCGTTGAGATGAAGAAAGACGGTTCGATTGTCGTTGATGATCAATTCCGGACAACAGTAGACAATATTTATGCACTCGGTGATGTGATCGATCGCTTTCAACTAACGCCGGTAGCAATTACCGAGGCTATGGTGCTGTCAGCAAATTTGTTTAATGGTCAAAACCTTACCACCGATTATACCGATATCCCGACCGCGGTGTTCAGTCACCCTAATATCGGAACGGTAGGCTTGTCGGAAGAACAAGCGCGAGAAAAATTTCCAGGTGTCGATATCTACCTGTCCACCTTTAAGCCAATGCTCCATACCCTGACTGGCCGAGATGAGCGGACGCTGATGAAGCTAATTGTAGAAAAAGAGTCTGACAGGGTCGTGGGCTGCCACATGGTAGGTCCCGATGCTGGTGAGATTATTCAGGGGATGGGTGTTGCTCTAAAGGCTGGAGCAACTAAAGCACATTTTGACGCCACTGTGGGCATTCACCCGACGGCGGCGGAGGAGTTTGTAACAATGCGCGAACCAGTACCTTAAATCCTAATTTCTTATTAAAAAAAGAGCCGCTAATGAGATCCAGCGGCTCCTTTATTCTAATTAGAAAGATGAGACTTACATGATCGCTGCTTTATGCAATTTCACCCCGGCAGCCTTAAAATCTGAAGCCCCAGAGGAAGGCGTATAGCCTTTCCAGGCAGCCTTGATCCTAGCCACGCCTTTTTTACTTTTAAGAATACTAACAACCTGAGCTACGGCTGCAGCATAGGCTTCTTTGCTAACTTTTTTGGGTGCCTTTTTGCGGACAATTAAGAGCATTGTCTTACCCTTAGCTTTCCCTACGGCCATTAAACCGCGGATAGCCTTTAGCTGCTTTTTCTTGGCCTTCCCCAAATCTTTTGCGGAAACGAGACCAAAGTTGATCGCGCGTTTTTTCTTAGATATGCGCTTAATATTATCTTTTCCGCCTTTAGTGCCATAGTTGTAAACTTTGACACCTTTTCCGTGCAGTACGGAGGCGACGGAGATCGCGTTCCCGGCAGCAAAAAGTTTACCCTTGATGTTGCCGGTACCGATCACTAACTCCATATCAGCGGCGACAGCTTGATGCTGACCAGATGCCGAAATGACCACGATAGCGGCCAATGCGGCGAGGGATTTCAATAGTTTGTTTTTCATAATACGCCTCTCTTATGCATTTAAAATCGTGGTTACTTCCAGCCTAACAGAGCCTTAGCCTTTTTGACTAGAGGCTTTGGCGTGGCAACAATGTCTGCAGCAACTTTAGTCAGCCATTCACATGGTTTCGGTTCGACTAAAAGTTTACGAGATTTCGCGTTCGCAAGAAAGTCTGGGTCAGCCATAGTAGCATCAAAGGCACGACATAGAGCCTTAACACGATCTTTTGGCACACCCGGTGGAACCGAGAAATTCCTGCCAACTGCGGCATCAGATGCCAATAGCCGCAGGATAGCCTTTTCGTCGGCATTCTTGGCCATATCAAGTAATAGTGGTGTTGGTTTTCCATAACCGTCCATAATATTACCAGCTTTTTCCAATCCAGACTGGGCGATAGCGAAAATTTTCTTTTCGTCAATCAATCGTCCGGCACGGGAAATCCAGCTCGACCAGGCACCGGCCCGGCCAGTGACTTCGCCTTGTTCCAACGCTTTATTGATTGCCGCGGTTCCCGGATAGCCGGAAATCACTTTCACGTTCAGTCCCAAAAGACTTTTCATAATTGTCGGGACAATATAGTTGGACTGGCTAAGCCCGCTCGCCCCAAAAATGATCGGGGTCTTGGCTTTCTGCGCATCGGCAAGGTTTTTTACTCCCGCCGTATGCCACACCATTGTGACGTACTGCATCGAGGCCGCGCGGCCGATGTAGTTCATTTTTGATACATCGTATTTGGTGCCGCCGCGGAGCAACTGGAATGCTGGTAGCATGTTTGACAATTTTGCGAGCTTGAGGCCGTCTTTAGGTGCGACGTTATAAACATAACCAGCTGCCTTCTGACCGCCCGCTCCGGGCATGAATTGCAAAATATAGCTTGGTTTACCTGGAATATGTTTCACGAGATGCTTCATAACCGTCCGGGCATAAAGGTCATATCCACCGCCCGGTCCAGCGCCCAGAATGATCGTTACGACGTTGTCTTTATAAAACTCTGCCGGGCTCTTTCCAGAGGCGCCAGCACTCGAGGCGCCTATAGCGACGCAAAGATAGAACAGGCGACTATGCCGATTAGTTTCCGCATAAGTATGTCTCCCCAATTTTGTTAAAGTTACGTTCTTAATTTTTCTATGAATAAAACGTTATCAATAAAGCCAACGGGTGGCTAGGGGGCATAAATTTTGAAAGTTTCTTAATTTTAATTTCCGCACTTTCCGTTTTGGACCAGGCAGGGGACAATAAAAAATGACAAATCAAAATACTGGTGCAGGAAAATCATCTTTGGGCCAGCTTCTGCGTTCACCGCATATAGCATCATTTATGGCAATTTTTTTTATTGGCATTAATTTTGTTATCGTTCGGGGTGTACATGAGCAATACCCACCCTCAGTTCTTTCGCTATGGCGTTGGGGTGGCGCCGCCCTTATCCTGATATGTTTCACCTGGCGTAGTGTGATTGCTGAATGGTCGGTAATTCGGCGTAATTTCCGGATTTATTCACTCATGGCTATTCTCATGCCTATCTTTGGAGCACTAGCCAGCTTCGTTGCGATGGAATGGACCGTCGCTGTCAATGGCGCGATTATCCAGTCACTTATTCCCGCCTTAGTCATTCTGATTGCCTGGATGGTCGGGTTGGAAAAGGCCACAAAAACCCAGCTAGTCGGTCTTTTTCTAGCATTGATTGGGGTCGGTGGAATTATCACCCAAGGAGACTTCTCGGTACTTCTCAGTCTAAACTTTAATATCGGTGACCTAATTCTAATAGGCAGTGCGTTCGGGCTCGCGACCTATACGGTTATATATAAATGTATCAAAGAGAAACCCTCCCCAGCAGTATTCTTGACCGTTTTGTGCGGACTTGGTGGACTGTTCCACCTGCCGTTTCTCTTCTATGAGTTGTCGATTGGTACGCCAATGCCGTTTACCCTTGAAACGTCTTTTTCGATGGCCTATGTCGCCGTATTTCCATCTTTGATTGCAATCTTTTTGTTTAATTATGGAATTGATCGCCTCGGCCCAAGCCGGGCTGCTGCATACCACTATTTCTTAGCACCAATTACCGCTGTCGCTGCCTTTATATTTATCGGCGAAAAATTGTACTGGTATCATTGGGCCGGAACAGCAACGATCTTTGCTGGGGTTTTCTTGGCATCGGCAGCAAAAACTAAAAATTAAACAAGACGTTTTTCTGGAAAATTAGCGTTAAACGGCGTATAGCGATGCGTTCATTTGTCTTGTGGGACGTTGAATGATGATTTGGCCCCTTGCTAGAGCGTCTAAAACGACCCAAATTGCGGGTTCTAGATTCAACGCGCAAGCGCACTAGATTGATCGCAAATAGCTTATGTGCGTTGAGTCTAGAAGGTAT
>CAYZDH010000120.1:0-7888 GCA_964477025.1 uncultured Rhodospirillaceae bacterium
TCTCTTCTCAACTATTTTGCTTTTGACGCAAGCTTTGACGAGCGATGCTTCAGCCAGAGACCCTAAGACTCTTGTTTTTGATAGCGTGAACGTCTTTGACCCTCACGAGCTAATTCAAAGTAGCGGTGGTGAAGTACGCGATGTCGAAATCCATATTTGGGAGACTGAACAGATAAACCAGCCACTAATTTTAATTGGCCCAAGCAGTACACCGAATATGCGTAGCGAGAAACGCCTAGCGAAATTACTACATGATTTAGGCCACAATGTTGCTATTATCTATGGCTATAAAAGCCGGAAAAAGGGAATAAAATTCTCTGTAACATCCTCTTCCTTGGCGGCAGATTACATTTTTTCTTCTGCCAAGCTGATAGAGAATGGCTTCGGCGATAATGGCTTTGTAGGGTTAGGAACTTCTAACGGCTCACTCGCTATATTCAACATAATACTTAAAGGGGTAAGAGAACAATTTATAATTCTAGATAGGATGAAAAAAGTCATTACTTTAAACTCAGCATGCTACGAGAACTTTGACGCCGCAATTTTCGATTCGGAAGTAAACCTTCTGATTATCAGCGGAGAGAAGGACGATAGTACACCAGCATCATCTTGTGTAATAATGGCTGATAAGCTTCTCGCTAATGGTAATGATGTAACCCACTATATTCATCCAGATGGGCACCACAACTTCTTCCTTAACTATATTAAGAATGAGGGTTTTCATTCAAAATCTAAGTACATAATTCCCAATTGTTCAATAGGGTTGACCAGTAATCTGCACCAAACTTTGACGGTTCGAGAAAATGGGGAAACACAGGAAGTAACACCGAATAATAGAAAATCGATCCTAAAAGAATGTCTTGGTCAGGGCCATATAAACAGGACATCAAAATATGGGGAACAAACGATAATTAGCTTGATAGACAAATTTGTACGACAATGATCCAGAACTAGGATTTAAAAGATTAGAGGGTTAGTCGTATTTTAAAAGGCAAAAGCCTCCTCTGCACTGACCAAGAGCACACTAAAGAAAAAGCTCAACGACAACAGCTCAGCAAAAGTGAGGCACAAGGTGGCAGGCAGTTTTGTCATGCCCTTACCCTAAACCAATCAGATGAACATGTTGAGTCCCGCTGCTCTGCTGGCGCGCCGTGATGAACTGTGGGGGCTAATACTTTTTGTACAGGTTTCATTTCGTGCTAGGCTTAACCAGATATAGAACTTTCTCTGGGGGATGCCGATGCCAATACGGGGTTTGGTTTTAGTTCCTATATTCGCTGTCGGGCGTTCAGCTTGGTTCTATAGCTCATAACAAATTAATCTTTTGATATACATGATATTCACCAGAACTTTTATAGTAGCTGCGTTATTTGCCACAGTCCTTGCTGCCCTAATGACACAACCAGCTATATCCTTTGCTAATTCAGATCAAAATAATGTTGGATGTTCGTCGGCCTCGACTAAAGCGTACGCAGTTACAAGAGATGGTGTTCTTCGAACCAAAGACTGCGATAAAAACAAAACAACTTCCTCAAAGTCCTGGATTCAGGATTATGTAATTTCTGATATAGGAGATATAGAAACCTCAAAATTTGTAACTACAAATCTAGAAGGCGAACTAAAGAAAAAATACTTAGTGGTAACTAAAGAAGTTAAAAACTACGTATTAAAACATAAAAAATTAGACTTAAACAAAGCTAAAATTGTACCTGGAGAACACCAGTCGTGGACGGGAATCCCTTCTGATAATCCTGGGTCCCGAGCTTTTAACATATTCTTAGATGGTGATATTGAAGGCGCGTTTGACGCTATTAATTCTGGACAGAACATTTGTGCAGAACAAAATAACTTAAAGTGCTCCTGGAGATTAGAACTTTTTAAAAGTCGTTTTCTCCAAACTCTAGGCCGAGGAGCTGACGTAGAAAGTGTTCTTTATTCTGCAGGTAAAATGGAAGAAAATATAAATGGAGGACGCCTTATAACACGGGCGTCCCAGGGTTCGCTTACTCTTACCCTGGGAGATTACGAGCTTGCGCTGGATGAATTGGCTTCGGTCGCCGTCGAAATTGGAAATTGGCGCTTTCCGTCAATGCGCAAGGGACCAGTCCTCGCGAAAAAATTAAAAAACCGAGACTGGATGAATAACCTATATAGAATGGCGGAAGCAACTGCTCGAACGCACACAGCTCTAGCTAAGCTTTTTTATCATAAAAAGGAATATGTTCAGGCTTTGATTTGGGGAGGGTCTGCTGCAATTTTGATGAATAACATTATTAAATTTGTGGCGGGTCGACCTGATCGAACAACCCCACCTCCCATCCATGCTGAGGTTTTCTTGGGAATAGGAGAAACGTACGCCTATATGGCCGCGTCCTCGCTTGCCCTCGAGGGCAAGAAGGAAAAACCAGACGAGATGTTTTCAGTCGCTCAATCGTACCTGGTGGCTTCAGATGCTTTTTTCGGATCCGCTATTGTTTCTGCAATTCGAGCAAAAGCATTTTATGACGCTAATTTAATTGAAGACTTCCTTTTAGCTGCAGATGAGGCCGTGATCCTTGGGTCAAAGATTGGATTTGGCGAACTCGTTTGGCAAATTGAGGCACTTCGCGGTCAAGTGCTGTTGGCGCAGGGCAATCTAGATAAGGCTGAAATGTCTCTCCGAAGAGCCCAAGAAGCTATTGACCTAGTTTCCGGCTCCCTTTCAAGCGACCGGGCCAAGTTAAAATTCGGTATTGGAAAAGATGGCGTTACAAGGCTTTTAGCAGAGATTGACGCTAAGAAGGGCAATTTGACATCTTTGTATGCCGATCTAGAGCGTGGTAGGGCACGGGCATTTGTTGATATGATTGGTGAATCATTAGTGGGTGGCCTTAAAGACCGTGAGCAAACAAAAAATATTCGTAAATTAGATGCAAAGATCCGTCAAAGAAGATTGTTATTAAGCGTAACCGGAGGGTCAACAGATAAACTTAGCACTCAATATGTTTCTGGGGAGGACGAGTTAATTGCGAAGCGAGCTGATCTTACCGCACAACTTCGTTTGACAAACCCAGATTTAGCAGATGCTTTGTCTATTTCAACTATCGCTCTAGCGGAGGTTGAAGCAAAGCTACTTGATGGCGATGTTATCGTATACCCAATGCCAACAGTTTTTGATAGACCAATAAAACTGTTATTGATTACAAAAACAAAGAAAGAAATCAAAAAGTTAGATATATCAAGGGAAGATTTAGGAGATCTGTTATCCGATTTTCAGTTTGGCGTTATCCTTGATAATCCCGATGAGCAAATTTCTGCAGCGCTAGCTCTCTACGCTGCATTAAAGATAGATGAATGGGATGTAAAAAATAATGTGTATATGGTGCCATCCTCTGAATTCTACTTCGTGGCTTGGGGTGCGCTTCCCATAACGCATCCTGTTATAGTACTACCAACAGCGGGTTGGCTTGCACGAGGATTTGTGAATGAAGTGAGTACCGGGGCTGTTATAATTGGGGATCCCGAGTTCGGAAACACAATGCCACAATTGCCGGGTGCAAGGTTAGAGGCACTCAGCGTCGCAGCTCTATATGGCGTCGAAGCCTTAATAGGCGTTAATGCAACCATTGCCGCAGTACGAGAGCGAGCAGCCAATGGTATCTTTCTTTTGCATCTTGCCACACATGGAATTTTTGATGAAGTAAATCCGATGCACTCTGCGGTGATTCTCTCCGATGGAAAGCAAGCTAAGCCTTTAACAGCCGCATCAATATTTGAAAATCCAATTCGGGCAGGTTTAATTGTTCTCTCTGCCTGTGATACTGGAGTTGGGCGACCTGTATCTGGCGACGACTATCTCGGCTTAGCACGTAGTTTTTATATAGGCGGCGCATTTTCTGTCCTTAACAGTCTTTGGCCGATATCCGACTCAAGCACCAAAATATTTATGGAACATTTTCATGAATCGGCAGAAACTGGCCGCATTGCCAAGGGGTGGTTATCTGCTCGGGATAAACTCCGAGAATTAGGGGCTACGCCCGCTGAATATGGAGCGTTTGTTTTAGGAGGAGCGGCACAAGTTTCTATGCACGAAAAGAAGTAATGAAATTCTTTGTTATGATTAAAAGTACCCTAAATAAAATGTAATATTAAAGTGTATATATTTAACTCTTTCTTGACAAAATATACTAAAAAGTGCAGATAATTTATATCTAATTAATTATTTTTTAATAGTTAATATACAACACATGTGCTTGACCGGTGCTTAGATCAAAAATTGATATTACAAGGCGGGATTTTTTCCTTCTTCTCTGCTCTTGGGTGTTAATACTTTTTTTTATTTTTGGAGTGAGCCGGGTTATCAATTTAGTAGCTCTAGTCGAGAACTCAATAAAAGACTTTTATAGTTCTACGATGCTTTCATATACTCCACAAAATAATGATATTGTTATTGTTACGATTACAGAAAATACTTTAAGCCAATTTGATTATCGATCTCCGATAGATCGAGGATTTTTAAAGAAACTTTTGCTGGATTTGAATTCTGCACAGGTAAAAGCAATTGCATTTGATATTTTGTTTGACCAGAGAACTGAGACAGAGAAAGATAAAGACTTTCTCAGCGCATTGGAAGAATCTCCTATTCCTATTATTACTGCCTGGGCCGATATCAAAGATAATCTAACAAATTCTCAAGCATCTTTTCTTAATGAATACACTAAAAACCTTGTCAGAGGGCATGTTAAACTTGGAGTTGATGACTCAGATGGTGTAGTTCGTTGGATTGAAAAAGGGTTTCAGAATGAATCACAAACAATATTATCATTTCCTCACTCTATTGCTGAAGCAATTGGAATAGTACCGCCGACGGAACGCCATCCAATAAGTTTTAACATAGGTCCAGAATCAAAAACCCCGTTTTTCAAAAAATACGAATCCCAGTTCGTTAGCCATCTCCCGCCAGAGTGGCTTAACGGAAAAATTGTTCTGGTGGGCGCCGATTTGCCGCATTCAGACAGACACCGGACGCCTTTGCGCTACAGCAATAGATACGGGTCTAACGATATGGCGGGTGTAGAGATTCACGCTCATGCGTTAGCAACTATTGTATCGGGAGGGACTAACAAAGATGTTTCTATATATGTGTCAATTATATTTATAATACTATTAGTATCTCTAATAATTATGATTTCGACGCTAGAGATTAATACTCTTTTAAAGCTTAGTTTATTCATATTAATATTTTTATCTATGTGGGGACTTGGGGCGATTTTAGAATCTTACAATATCACCACGCCCCCACTTTTTTCTGCATCATTGGGACTCATATTTTCCTCGGTGATTGGAATTTACGTGTGTGGAAGAAGGCAAAGAAAGCATCGAAAATTTATCAGCAATGCGTTTTCACGTTATGTATCTCCAGAATTATTAAAAGAACTTCAGAGAGACCCAACTAATCTACGACTCGGTGGAGAGAGACGCGAAATCTCACTCATATTTACCGATATTGCGGGATTCACCGGGTTATCGGAGAAAATTTCTCCAGATATACTAGTTGGTAACTTAAATGAATATTTGGATGGAATGAGTGATATAGTGCTTCGCCATGGCGGGGTTATAGATAAGTACATAGGTGACGCGATAATGGTGATGTTTAATGCACCTAATGACTGTTCTGAACATCCTGTAAATGCAGTAAATTGTGCACTTGAGATGGACAAGTATGGACAGATGTTTTGTGATAAATCAGAGTTGAGCGGTATAAGGTGGGGAGTAACACGAATTGGCGTGCATACTGCCGCGGCCATCGTTGGAAATATTGGTGGCAGCGTTCGATTTGACTATACCTCAATTGGCGATGCCGTAAATACGGCTGCTCGCTTGGAAGGTATTAACAAACTGTTTGGTACCAAAACATGTGTCAGTGAAGCAATTGTGGAAAAGTGTACAGATCTCAATTTTAGACCAATCGGAGAACTTATCCTCAAGGGTAAAACAAAATCGCTTAAGGTATATGAGCCGGTAAGCAATTCATACGCCCATATGGCTAAATACGAAGAGGCGTATCGTAATCTGGAATCTGGCCATACTGAAATTGCTATGGATGCGTTTACCAAAATAATAAATCTCAACCGTGCAGATGTTTTGGCTCAGTATCACATCGATCGCATAAAACGCGGAGAAACTGGTGTTCTGATAAGAGCCATGGAGAAATAAACGACATGAATTGGTATAAATATTGCCTCATCTCCATTATCGCCTTTTTTCTTGTGTCACCGGTATTGGCAATGGATGTTGTGGTAGTCGAGTCTAACTATCCGCTTATGCCGCCAGGGCACGTAATTCACGGTGATACAGAAATTGATCTTAAAGAGGGTGTTTTTGTCAAGGTATTGGGTGCAAATGGTTCTATTATTATTTTGAATGGAGTGTACGCAGGCCCCGTAATAACTAGTGACAATGGAGGGGGAGATAATAGTTTAATTGATGTGGTGAAAAACCTTGTAACCGATTCGCAAAAAAAGGAGTCTACTTTAGGTGCGGTAAGATCTGCAACCAAAGAAGATGATCTGGGTTTATGGGAAATACCAATTGAAAAGTCTGGAATTTATTGCGTTTTATCTAATTCAAGACCAACTTTAGTCCGAAAAAATACCGAGTCTACGATAACCGTAAGTTTAAAGAAGCGGGGAGGAAATAAAGTAAAAATGTCTTGGCTTAAGGGCCGGAGCAAGAATGATTGGCCGTTGAAATTAGAACTTGAGAATGGTGGGACATATTCAGCAAAAATATCTGGACAACCGTTACCAGTGAAATTAAAAGTTTACATTATTGAATCTGAGCATAATGAAGTTTCGGCAATCCCGCTGCTGGTAGATAAAAAATGTACTTCTCAGGCTAGACGTCTGTTAGTGCTTCTTATGGTGCCATAACAAATCCTTCACCGCAGCATTTCTGGTTGGCATCTGAGCGAGTTCAGCTTAAATGGGAAAATTGGTATTCATTAAATTCTCAGCGCCTCGTCTTTAAGTGGCAAAAATTTTCTGAGATAATGGCTGATGGACGCACACGATTATAACTACCCGCATTTCAACTTCGACAACAGCTTCGCGCGCAGCCTGGAAGGCTTTTACGTATCTTGCAAAGCAAAACCTGTTAACGCACCAAAATTGCTGTTGTTTAACCGAGGGTTGGCGGAGGAACTAGGCCTTGATCCGGTCATGCTCGGCTCTGATGCGGGTCTGGCTATATTTTCAGGAAATGTGGCACCCGAAGGATCGGACCCGCTGGCGCAGGTTTATGCTGGACACCAATTCGGTGGTTTCACTCCGCAGTTGGGCGATGGACGCGCGCTTCTACTCGGCGAGGTAATTGATTGCCAACATCAACGGCGCGACATCCAGCTAAAAGGCTCTGGCCTCACACCATTTTCCCGCGGCGGAGACGGTAAGGCTCCCCTTGGACCGGTGTTGCGCGAATACCTGATTGGGGAATCCATGCATGCTCTTGGCGTCCCCACAACACGCGCCCTAGCGGCAGTCGCCACTGGCGAACTTGTCTATAGGGAGACACCATTGCCCGGTGCGGTTCTAACCCGCGTCGCAGCAAGTCACATCCGGGTCGGGACATTCCAGTTTTTCGCAGCGCGCGGTGATTGCAATAAGATTCGTGAATTGGCTGATTACGCTATCGCACGCCATTATCCGGGCACGGCAGATGCAGAAAACAAATATTTGGCCTTCTTTGACGCTGTTGCTGAATCCCAGGCCGCGCTAGTCGCCCGCTGGATGAGTATCGGGTTTATCCATGGCGTGATGAATACCGACAATATGGCAATCTCTGGCGAGACCATCGATTATGGACCCTGCGCCTTCATGGACAGCTACGCACCTGGCACCGTGTTCAGCTC
>CAYZDH010000121.1:0-7838 GCA_964477025.1 uncultured Rhodospirillaceae bacterium
AACCAAATTTCAAACTCATGGTCGTTAGAGCATTTTAAATCAAAGACAATCATTGTAGCAAAAATACCGACACTAGGGTTTTACAATCCTGTTGTATTTAAACCATGCAAATATTTAACAAAGCAAGCTTTAACCGCTATAAAGAAGGACATGAACACAAACAAATCAGATAAACCTTCAAATTGGGTCACACGTTTCGCACCATTGATCGAGGCCGGTGGAAAGGTACTCGATCTCGCTTGCGGTAACGGAAGACATTCCATTTTTCTAGCGTCCTCCGGCTTTTCTGTAACAGCGGTCGATCGTGATATTCCGAACATTAGCGAAAAATTTAAACAGATCAGGTGGATCGAAGCCGATCTTGAAAATGGTGATCAATCTCTATGGGAAAAACAACACTTTAAGGCTGTTGTAGTAACTAATTATCTCTACCGGCCATTAATACCAGCTATCATAAACGCTTTGGATGAGAATGGTGTTCTAATCTATGAAACATTTAGCCTTGGTAACGAACAATATGGGCGCCCCTCAAATCCTGATTTTCTACTTCTACCCGGTGAACTTTTGTCGGCGTGTTCGGAAAGACTGCGCGTAATTGCTTATGAGGAGGGAGTCATTAAAGATTCAAAACTATCGATCAAACAACGCATTTGCGCAATTAATAGTTCATCAAACAGGGGCCCCGTTTTAGTATAAATTGGGCTTTGTCTTCTTTTTATTGCCACATTAAAGATAATGGTTTTCAGGTATTTAGTTGCCCTTCGATACCAACAAATCATCGAGTTTGCCTGACATCTCCAGAGCAACGAGATCGTCAGAGCCCCCAATTAGTTCTCCATCAAAAAAGATTTGGGGTACAGAGGTTCTACCCTTTGCTCTCTTTTCCATCTCGAAACGCTCTTCCGGGTTCTGATCAACATCGATTTCCAAAAATTCAGCTCCCTTTTTCTTTAAAAGATTCTTCGCCCGCGCGCAGTAGGGACAAAATAGGGAGGAATAAACTTCAATTTTTGGCACTAATAACCTGCTTGAGATGACCGATCACGAGTATGCTTTATAGGGACAAAAGAGGCCGTTGGCGAGCCCCCTAGAACTGCAAAGGTAAAAATTTTTCCCCTGTTTCAGAACTCTCACCGTTAAACCTGGAAATGTTTAAACCTCGCTGTACCATCGCGTTCAACCTGTTCGACAAGACCTGTCTCCCAGCTAAGGTATTCCTGCATATGGAATTCAATATTGTCGTCATGATCGTAGGCTTTGTATTGGATATCATTATTTAGATCAGCCAAATTTTCAAACCCCTTTGTTTGGGACAGACCCATCGCTCGCCAAGCAGCCGTGCCGCCTTCTAACACTTTTAAAGGGCGGTCTGTTAGAACAGACGCATCGGATGCGGCATAAGCAGCAAGAACGCCATCCGGTGAAGTAAACACAAGCGGCCCATCTCCGGGAACCGATAAAAGGGAGTCCTGGAGCCGTGAGCGGACTGCCCACCACGCCCCTGCAATATGGGCTGCTTTATAATCAAGACTGGTTGCAAAGTCGATCACAGTCACTGACTTAGACTTAAGCTGTATTTGCAAATCCTCCGGCCCAATAAATTGAGGGTTATTTTCAACGGGCACCACAGGCAGCTGCTGAACACCTTTCTCAAGTGGGATGTTATCGAGGCCATCTTTGAGTACAAATACGTGGGGCCAACCCATTTGAATAAGCCAGGATGCCGTCATCGTCGCCCGCACGCCATTGTCATCAATTAACACTAATTTGCTTCTATACGTTCCTGCCCATTTATCTGTCGCCTGAATTAGCTGTCCACCGGGTGCAGAAAGCGAAGCGGGAAGATGCCCGGCGGCATATTCTTCAGGATTGCGGACATCCAATAAGTAGAGTGTTCCTAAATCAGCTTCTTTACGCCAGTTTTCTAGTACTGTGCTGTCAATCGTTTGAACATTGAACCTTTTTGCTACCCGTTTAGCGCAAACAAGAGCATTTTGTAGTCCTTCATCGCTTACTTGGGGAAAATTGCGTGTACTGCCGGTTTCGAGATCAAAACCAGCCAAGGCCCAACCCATTGTTCCATTTCGTAGGGCCATCACTTTATTTGCTATTCCCGCATTGATGAGTGACTGTGCGCCAATGATACTGCGTGTCCGGCCTGCACAATTGACTACCACCGTGCAATCCGGGTCTTCGACGAAATCATGGACCCGATAAGCCAGTTCTGCGCCGGGGCAGTCGATCCCCATCGGAATATTCATCCGCCGATATTCAATCCAAGGGCGGCTGTCCAGCACGACCATGTTTTCTCCTTGCTCCATCATAGTCTTTAAGTCCTCGGCAGAGAGATTTGGGGTATTAGATTTAATTTCAACAAATTCGCCAAAGGCTTTTGATGGAACATTCACGCCCCGGAAGATGACATTGCCCGCCACTTCCCAACCGGGGACGCCACCCTCGAGAACAAAAATTTTGGCATAGCCCCAACGACTAAGTTTAGCTGCCGCACGCTCAGCGAGCCCGTCACCGCCATCACATAAAACAAGGCGCACGGTTTTTCGTGGCACTAATGACAAAATATCTAATTCTAACCGGCTCATTGGTAGACAAACGGCAAACAAGAGATGGCCATCAGCACCAAAGACGCCTTCTTCCCTTACATCGAGAAGTGCCAGCTCGTCATCGTCGAGGAGCCAGTCACGGAGTTTAGAGGGGCAAATTTGATCGAACATAAATATCTTCAATCTCGCAAAAATTAATTTTATGAAGTTTAAACCTCTCGGACTTAACGGACAACCAAGTCTGCTTTTAAGGAACGCCGCCTCATGCCATAGTCTTAAAATGCCTGCAAGTGAAACCGTAAATAGCGTAATAATTTTTGATCGTGTTGCCCTTAGACGCCAGAGAGAGCGGGCGAGAATAGGGTTCACAGAACATGATTTCCTATTTCGCGAAGTTGCTGCGCGCCTGGTAGACAGGCTGGCACAAATTAAGCGCGAGTTTAGTATAGCCATCGATCTCGGCGCACGAGGAGAACACCTTAATCGATTGCTATCAGACAGCCCATCTATCGAAACTGTTTTGGGTATGGGACTAACTCCAGGAGGAGCTGGGATTAGCTTTGTTGGGGACGAGGAGGCCCTTCCGATTGCTCCAACTAGCGCCAACCTAATCATCAGTAATCTGGTTCTTCATTGGACAAATGACTTACCAGGCGCACTAATTCAATGCCGCCACGCACTTAAACCAGATGGTCTTTTCCTGGCAGCAATTCTTGGCGGAAGGACACTAACAGAATTAAGACAGGTAATTACAGAGTCAGAAGTAGAAATTTCTGGTGGCGTTTCTCCACGTATTTCACCTTTTGCCGAGCTCGCCGATGCCGCTGCGTTGCTGCAGCGAGCTGGTTTCAATTTGCCGGTTGCCGACAGCGATGATATCACAGTGACCTACCCCGATGTATTTGCCCTCATGCGTGACCTGCGTGGTATGGGTGAGACAAATGCCGTTCTCGCCCGTCCCCGACATTTTACTAAACGCCAATTGTTTCTTGATATAGCTGAACGCTATGCCGAAAACTTTGGTGATCGCGATGGACGAATCCCAGCGAGCTTCCAAATTCTTTACCTAACAGGCTGGGCTCCAGACCGTTCACAACAAAAACCACTTAAGCCCGGTAGTGCTGCAACAAGTTTAACAGAGGCATTGGAAGGCGAAGAATATTCTGCCGGTGAAAAAGCGAGTTTTCCAAAACTAGGAAAGACTTAAGCGGTTACAGACTTTACTGTAACCGGTGTTGTTTCGGGTTTTTCTGGGACCGACCAGGCAAGGACTGCGGCGATAAGAGCCAAGGCCAGACCGGCCATCCATGTCCAATCGTATGTTTGAAAAAGATCAAAGAGTGCCCCAGCAGAGATGGCACCCAACGCACCGCCGATGGAGTGCCCAAGAAAGAGGATCCCCATATTAAACCCCATGGTACTTACGCCAAGATGACTAGCAACAAGCCCTGCCGTGGGGGGGACAGTTGCAAAATCAAGGGTTCCGAAGATGATCGCAAAAATAAAAAGAAGGTAATAATTATCAGTAATAAAGAACAACATGATAAAGGAAAGCGCGCGAAAAAAATATATGCTTCCCAATAAACCGGGGCGATGGAATTTGTCCGTTAGGTATCCCGAAATCACCATTCCCACCATATCAAATCCAGCTAAAACTCCTGTTGCCGCCGCCCCCGCCGTTATTGTGAAGCCGCAAGATGCTGCGTAGGGGATAAGGTGGACTTTTACAATTCCGGCTGTAGTAAAGCCGCAAATAAAATATGCGCCGCCCAAGAGCCAAAAAACGGGACTCCGGATCAAAATTCCAAATTTTGTTAAAAATGACTTTGACCTCTCCCCTGTCTGTCTGTTGTCATCCTTCAAAATAGTTTCTCCTGGCAAGAGAAAGAAGGCAAGAATACCCATGACAATTATAAGAAGACCAAACAGAATTAATGTTGGACGCCAGCCAGCAAGTTCAATTGCCCAAGCCATTATCGGAATAAAAAGAAGCTGCCCACCGCCTACCCCGGAAGTGCCAATCGAGGTCGCCAGGCCCCGATGTTCAACAAATTCCCGGGTAATGGTCGCAGTCGCCACCGGTAGGCTGACCATTCCGTAACCGACGGCAGAAAGCATACAATAGACACCAATAAATACCCAAACTGGTGATAAAAACAGCGATGATGAATCCATCAAGGCGCCAAAGATTACGCAACAACCACTCAAAATTGTCCCGCCTGAGACTAGATAACGCGGACCAAATTTATCAAGAAGGTGTCCGGCGTACGGTGCCACACCGCCCATTACGACCATGATCAGTGCGGCGCCAAACGTCAGGAAAGTCCGCGACCATTTGAATTCAATTTCCCAGACGGGAATTAAGACTGGTAACGACATTCTGGCCGCGAACGAGAAGCTAACGGTAAAAAAGATTACCATCACTATGAGCCATCCTCGCGGATTGGAACGGATCATGGAAAAAAACATCCTAAAAATCTACAGCAGATCGCGCAACATAGCGACCAGCGGCACATCCGCCGGGGGCATAGGATATGTTTTTAGTTCGAGCGGCCGAACCCATTTGAGTTTTTGACCCTCTTTAGGGGTCACTGTCCCCTCCCAAACCCGACAAATAAAAAGCGGCATTAAAAGATGGAAATCTTGATAGCTATGGGAAGCAAAGGTAAAGGGTGCAAGGCAATTTTCACTAACATCAATCCCAAGCTCTTCATTCAATTCTCTTATTAAGGCCACTTCAGGCAATTCGCCAATTTCGACTTTACCACCCGGAAACTCCCAAAGCCCTGCCATCGATTTAGTTTCTGGGCGCTGCGCTATTAGCACCCGGCCGTCAACATCAACGAGAGCAACTGCCACAACCAGAATGATCGGAATGTCATCACCCACGATCATTTTCAGGTCCGATAATCCGCATTAATGTCGATATAGCCATGTGTCAAATCGCAAGTCCAAACTGTTGCTTTGCCGCGCCCAACGCCGACATCAATTGCAATCTCAATTTGCTCCCCTTTCATATGCTCAGTTACAGGTTTTTCGTCATAGTCAGGTCTGCGTAGGCCGTCCATGGTGACTAAAACACCACCAATTTGAATTTCAAGCGCATCACGGTCGGCCTTCTCCCCAGCCTTACCCACCGCCATCACGATACGACCCCAGTTTGCATCCTCACCAGCAATTGCAGTTTTCACTAAGGGCGAATTGGCGACGGCCAGTGCAATGGTTTTAGCAGCAGACTTCGAGGCCGCACCGGTAACCGTAACTTCGATAAATTTTTTAGCACCTTCACCGTCTCGAACAATTTGTTGCGCAAGGTCAATCATCATCGATTCAAGCGCCTCCCGGAAGTTTTCAAGCCTTGGATCCCGCAGATCAGTTACCTCACTATTTTCTGCTTTACCCGTCGCACACAAAAAAACTGTATCGCTCGTCGAGGTGTCACTGTCGACGGTAATTGAGTTAAATGATTTATCAGCAGCGTCCTTCAACATCCTCTGGAGAACCGGCTGAGCAATCTTTGCATCCGTAAACAAATAACAAAGCATAGTCGCCATATCTGGTGCAATCATCCCCGAACCTTTAGCGAAACCATTCAATGTGACCATCACACTACCAATCTCTGCCGTCCGAGTTGCCCCTTTTGGAAAGGTGTCTGTAGTCATAATGGCTTCAGCGGCAGCCTGCCAAGAGGTCGGAGATAGCTCCTTTTTCAATCCTGGCAAAGCTCCAATGATCCGTTCAACCTCCAAAGGCTCTCCGATGACACCGGTAGAAGATACAAAAATATGATTTTCGGGGCATTCCAAAACCCTAGCTACAGCTTGGACTGTATGCTGGACCGCCCGATCACCATCCCGTCCGGTGAAGGCATTTGCATTTCCAGCGTTGACGATTAATGCTCGGGCACATCCGCCTTTTAGAACCTCTCGGCACCAATCAATTGGTGCTGCAGCGGTTAAGGACTGAGTAAAAACCCCTGCTATCACCGTATCAGGCGCAAGTTCTACCAGCATCAAATCGCTGCGCCCATTAGAGTAGAAACCTCCGACGCCTGTCGCTAAAGTGATTCCGGCAATCTCTGAGCATGGAGGAAAACGCTTTGGGGCAAGAGGAGATATTGTCATAATCGTCTCGTGTTAGTAATTAAGTCTAATATTCTAATAGGCACTAAAATTTCGCAGTTTTACATAATTTATGGAATATAAATTTTTCTGATCTAATGCCTACAAGATTATAGAGCATTTAAAAAACTAGAAGCGCTATATCCCTAATCGTTGACAGAGACGCAGTAGGTACCTATTTGTCTGCCACCCGCTTAATGGTAAATTGCGGAGCCTGCAAGGGAATCCGCGTTTATAAGAGAGGCTAAATGTTAGCTGCGCTAGCAGAGAGTGTTTTCGGAAGTGCTAATAGTCGCTATCTGAAACGACTTGAAAAAAAGGTTTTGCAAATCAATAGCCTTGAGCCTGAGCTCAGCGCTTTGAGTGATGACGAGCTACGTTCGCGTGCCGAGAATTTACGTGCCCGCCACAAATCAGGCGAAACACTTGATGAACTGCTGTGCGAAGCCTTTGCAGTAGTTCGCGAGGCGGCCAAACGTACCTTAGGTCAACGCCATTTTGATGTTCAGCTTTTAGGGGGCATGGTCCTGCATGAGGGCGCCATTGCCGAAATGAAAACCGGTGAAGGCAAGACGCTTGTTGCAACGCTGCCGGTCTATCTCAACGCTCTAGCTGGCGAAGGAGTCCACGTAGTCACTGTTAATGACTATCTTGCACAACGCGATGCTCGCTGGATGGGTCAAGTTTATGAATTTCTTGGGCTGACGGTAGGGTGCATTATCCACGGCCTAGACGATATAGAACGTCAGCAAGCTTATGCCGCCGATGTGACATATGGGACAAACAATGAATTCGGCTTCGATTATCTCCGCGATAATATGAAGTTCCGACTTGAAGATATGGCGCAGCGGAAATTCAACTTCGCTATCGTCGACGAAGTCGACAGTATTTTGATCGATGAAGCGAGAACACCATTGATTATATCTGGACCTACTGAAGACTCATCAGAAATGTATCGGCGCATTGACGAACTAATCCCGCACCTGGCCGAAGAACATTACGAAAAAGACGAAAAGCAAAGGACGGTAGCACTTACAGAATCCGGTGTAGAAAAAATCGAGGAGCTACTAGCTAAAACAGATTTGATGAACGGACCTTCTTTATACGATATCAATAACATCGCAATCGTGCATCACGTGAATCAAGCACTTAAAGC
>CAYZDH010000122.1:0-7834 GCA_964477025.1 uncultured Rhodospirillaceae bacterium
ATTCTTAACAAAAAGGCGACAAATATTTTAAACAGTGATGCACGAAAGCGCCTAGCTCAGCTAGCAGAAATTCTAGGAGATTTAAGCATTTGGTCGGAACAATCTATAGAAAAGGTAATTAAAGATTTTGCAAATCAACAAGAAATTAACTTAAAACAAATCGCCCTGCCATTCCGCGCAGCAATTACAGGCACAACTATTTCCCCTGGTATTTTTGAAGTTGCCAAGATCCTTGGCCAGCAAGAGACAATGGGACGGCTTAAAGATGTAGCCGAGTTTTAATCCCAAGGAATTGAATTGTAGACATTTTTCAGGTACCTTCCCGCCACACTGAAATTTCAACCATATTGCGCCATTGCATATGAGCTAAAGCTTTTGCCAGCGCCGAAAAGGATAGACCGTATGAGCCAAAAAACCTCCGCTGCGGCAACGGATACAAATAAAAACGTTACGCTTACAGATAACGCCTCAGGTAAGGAAGCTACCTTCCCTATATTCACGGGAACTGATGGACCACCTGTTATAGACATCCGCCGACTTTATGCAGAGACCGGGTATTTTACTTATGACCCTGGTTTCATTGCCACTGGCAGTTGCGAGTCTAAAATTACCTACATCGATGGTGATAACGGGATTTTACTCCATCGCGGGTACCCAATAGAGCAACTTGCTGAACAAAGTGACTTTCTAGAAGTTTGCTACCTTCTTCTTTATGGTGAACTACCCAATCTCGATCAAAAAACTGAATTTGATCGCGCTATCACCCTCCATACAATGCTGCACGAACAGCTGACAAATTTTTATCGAGGTTTTAGACGCGATGCACACCCAATGGCAATAATGTGTGGGGTCGTGGGGGCTCTTTCAGCCTTTTACCATGATAGCACAGATATTTCGGACCCTCATCAGCGTATGGTTGCCTCATATCGGATGGTCGCTAAAATGCCGACAATTGCGGGCTGGGCATACAAATATTCACTTGGGCAACCGTTTATATATCCACGAAATGACCTAGGCTTTGCTGAAAATTTTTTGCATATGATGTTCGCAACACCTTGCGAAAAATATGAAATAAATCCGGTGATTGCAAAAGCAATGGATCGAATACTAATCCTCCATGCAGATCACGAACAAAATGCATCCACCTCAACAGTTCGGCTAACAGGGTCAAGCGGCGCCAATCCATTTGCTTGTATTTCTGCTGGCATTGCTAGTCTTTGGGGTCCTGCCCATGGTGGAGCAAATGAAGCTGTTCTAAATATGCTCAACGAGATTGGTAATAAAGATAACATCCTAAGGTATATCAAGAAGGCAAAAGACCCAGACGATCCATTTAGAATTATGGGTTTCGGTCACAGGGTCTACAAAAATTTCGATCCACGCGCAAAAATTATGCGTGAGACCTGTCATTCTGTTCTTGACGAACTGGATATACGTGATGAACCACTTCTTGACCTCGCGATGGAACTCGAACGAATTGCCCTTGAAGATGAATATTTTATCGAACGCAAACTATACCCAAACGTTGATTTTTATTCGGGAATAATTTTTCAAGCGTTAAGCATCCCGACAACCATGTTCACCGTTTTATTCGCCGTAGCACGAACTGTAGGTTGGATTGCACAGTGGAACGAGATGATCGAAGATCCGAGTCAAAAAATCGGTCGTCCCCGGCAACTTTATACCGGGGCTGGCAAAAGAAACCTTGTGCCAATAACTGAGAGAAGTTGAATAATACTTTGAAAGTATAAACACAGGGCTGTTAGCACCGTTGTTTATTTAATCAAAGATAAAACGGTTGATGCCGCCACATCACTAGGTATTCCCTCCTTCGAACGAAGGAGGGCAATTGCCTCGTCTACCGAAGATTGTTGCGCCCTATAAGCTTTTTCATCTTTTAAAAGTTTATCAATACTTGCGGCAAGATTCTTACCGTTACACTGTTCCTGAAGAAATTCCGGGACGGCTTCCTTATTTAATAAAATATTTACAAGGTTCGCATACTTACCACTCACCAAAAACTTAACTATCCAGGAAGTGATTATGTTTACCTTGTATGCAATCACAGATGGAACACGAGCCAGGGCTAATTCTAGAGCAACGGTTCCAGAGGCTGCCAAGGCCACGTTGGAGGCGGCCATCGCGCTATATTTAGAGGTAATTCCCTCAACTACAATTACGTTAACATTCCAACCAGCAACGGCGCGAATAATCTCATCTTTTAAGGTAGATATTGTTGGAATTACCACATTTATTTTCGGCCGACTAACCCGCAACAATCCAACCGCCTCACGAAATGGTTTAAGATGTCTCCGGATTTCTCCTTTGCGGCTCCCAGGCAAAACACAAATAAGTGGCGTCGAAATCTCCAAACCATGTCTTTCACGGAAATCCATTCCACTTACAGACGCCATATCAAATTCAATTACTGGATGCCCAACAAAAGTGGTAGGCAAACCGCTCGGCTCAAAATACTCTGGTTCAAAGGGAAGGAGGGCAAGTAGGTGATCAAACTCTCGGGCGAACTTGTCCACTCTTCCAGGTCTCCATGCCCAAACACTGGGCGCAACATAGTGTACACGCTTAGTATCTTTAGAATTTATCAAGCGCTTCAAAACACCCAAGCTAAAACCTGGTGAATCAATAGTTATTAAAAGATCCGGTGAATACTCATTAATTGCATTTACTGTTTCACAAACCCGACGGCGTAGTTTAAATATTCTCGGTAGAATTTCTAGCAAGCCCATAACCGAAAGGTCTGCAATAGGAAAAAGACTACGCAGCCCTTCCCCAGACATGCACTCGCCGCCGATACCAACAAATTCTACTTTGTCTAATCTTTTCCTTTTCAACGCCGCCATCAATCCCGCACCGAGAACATCTCCTGACGGCTCTCCAGCAATGACAAAAACTCTTACCAATTCCTCAGTGGGACGGGTCCGATGAGCGTCAGAACCTCCCAATTTTAATCTCCTTTGACACCGATAACGAATACACCGGTTTCGTCAGCGACGCGCGTGGTTTCGTCCGGCCTAATCACCAAGGCGCCACCAACTTCAACTGCAATCCCTGCTAAGCCCGCTTGATTTACCGCATTCACAGTTCCCACTCCAATGGTTGGTAAATCAACTCTTCTCTCTTGACCCGGTTTTGGAAACTTAACCAAAACTCCGCCGGCCCCCTGATCTCCTAATTGTTTGCATCGCCTTATCATCTCATCAGTACCTTCTGCGGCCTCTACCGCAAGTACGATGCCCTGTTGAATAACAACTGCCTGACCAATATCTTCTTCCCCTATTTTTCGGATAACATCCATGCCTCGTCGTATATCTCTCCAATCATTTTCGGAAGGCCCTCTTCGACCATAATTCCCTTCTTTAGCAAGAAAATTGTCTAATAAGGATTCCGGCGAAATTATTCGAAAACCCTCATGTTCCAACTCTTTTAAAACCGAGGTTAAGATTGAATTATCACCTAACCAAGCCATGCCTAACTTAGCCAAAAACCCAACACCTCGTGGATCTGGATTGAGTTTCTTTAAATCAGGACGACCTACCGAACCAGCAAAGACAAGCTCTTTAACCCCATTCGTATGCAAAAAATCAAGATTTTTACCCCAGGAACCCAATTTCAGCCATGCATCTGGTTCAGGCAAACGGTTTTCTTCAACCTCGCCATCAAGTGCGAGGAATAAAGAATCACGGCCAATCGTTTTGCAAGCTTCCCTCAATAGCCATGGAAGTTCGCCGCCGCCTGCGACGATCGCAAGTTTAGGTTCCATGCTCCGTTCGAGGTTGGCAAATAGAACGATTTGAATCTCCGCGTATAAAATCCACGATTTCCATCACGGCCTCATTCTCTTTATACATCTCCGAGACGTCCACCAGTCTTTCCGACATTGATCCTTCTTCGGCAAAAAGCAAGCGATACGCCTTCCTGAGATCGGCAATTTCACTCCGTGAAAATCCACGCCGACGAATGCCGATAATGTTTAAACCGGCCAATCTTGCGCGATTACCTAATACAGACCCATATGGAATTACATCTTGTTCTACACCCGACATACCCCCTATCATCGCATGACAACCGATACGTACGAATTGATGCACTGCGCACAGCCCCCCCAAAACGGCATAGTCTTCGACGACAACATGCCCCGCAATCGTAGCATTATTCGCAAAAATAACATGGTTACCCACAATGGCATCGTGCGCTACATGGGCGCCAACCATAAACAAACAATTATTACCTATCCGCGTAACCATTCCGCCCCCCTCAGTCCCCGGATTCATGGTTACATGTTCGCGAATAATGTTGTTTGCGCCAATCTCTAATGTAGATGGCTCGCCTTTATATTTCATGTCTTGCGGTGGATGCCCAACGGAAGCGAATGGATAAATATGGGTATTTGCCCCCACATTCGTATTGCCATCTATGACCACATGAGACAGAAGACGGCATCCATCACCGAGAACAACATTTGCACCTACATTACAAAATGAGCCAATAGAAACTTTATCACCAATTTTAGCACCCGGATCAATTACCGCCGTAGGATGAATTTCGGCCATACCCTTAATCATCCATGATCATTGCTGCGTAACTTGCTTGAGCAACAATGTCTTTATTGACTTTAGCCTCTGAATTAAATTTCCAAACATTACCGCGCCTAGCGTGCTTATTGACATGGATATGCAATTGATCCCCAGGTGTAACAGGTTTTCGAAAGCGCGCATTTTCCACGGACATAAAATAAACGAGTTTTCCTTCTGACGATTCACCTAAAGTATGTACGACTAACGCTGCTGATGTTTGCGCCATTGCCTCAATTATTAGCACTCCTGGAAAAATTGGCTTTTTTGGGAAATGACCCTGAAAACAGGGTTCACTCATTGTTATATTTTTAATACCCGTTGCACTCTCTCCCGCTACGATATCAATTATCCTGTCAATCATAAGGAAAGGATACCGATGAGGAATCAGTTCCATAATCCGTTGGATATCAATTTCCCGGACGTCAGAAGTGTTATTGACGCTATCCATCCTTTCTTACCTTTTTTCTCCCCATTGTCCTTAAAAACGCCGCTTGGTTTATCCATTGCCGCATTGGAACTGCTGGAGACCCCGCATATTTACCTGCATCAGGAAGATTATTCATCACACCCGATTGAGCTGCAATTTGGACACCTTTGCCTATTTTTAAATGACCTGTAAAGCCGACTTGACCGCCGACAACTACATAGTCGTCCAATTGCGTACTACCAGATATCCCGACCTGCGCAACAATGATACACCCATCACCAAGAATCACGTTGTGTCCAATTTGGACAAGATTATCAATTCGACACCCTCTACCTATAATAGTGTCTCCCGCACTGCCACGATCAATTGTTGAATTTGCACCAACCTCCGTGTTATCGCCAATAATTACTCTACCCAACTGCGGCACCGTAACATGACCTTCTTTACCTGATGCAAAGCCAAATCCTGCCTCACCAATTCTCGCCCCCGCAAAGAGACTAACGCCCGACCCGATGATAGAATACTGAACTGAAACGGAAGGCCCGATCCGACATTCACTTCCGATAACAACACCGTCACCAATAACAGAATTTGCTCCAACTATACAATTTGACCCTATTTTTGCACGTTCACCAATAACAACTCCTGGTGAAATATTTGTATTTGAACCAATGGATGCCGATGTATCAATAAATTTAGAGACATCCTTTTTATCCACATTGGTTGAATCTGGATAAAAAGCAGAAGCAATTTTAGCATATGCTAGATAGGGCTCATTAGATAAAAGTAATGTCATGCCCTTTGGAGCTTCACTGACCCGATTCGGATGGACAACACAAACCCCGGCTAAACTTTTAGAAAAGGTTTCGGTGTACAAAGGATTATCCAAAAAGCTAATGTCATCGGATTTGGCAACGTCCAAGGGAGCTACATCTGACACCAATTTTTGGCTCGATTGGCCTTCGGCGAGCGCCACCCCTGCGAGCTTCACCAATTGTGAAACCGTAAAAGGTCCTGCAGAAGAAAAGAACCGGGGGTCCGGCATGATCTAATTCTTTGCCGGTATTTGCCTAATTTTAGGCATTATAACTAAGACATTAGGAAGCCGTTTATTCAAACGCTCAGAAACAATTTTTGTAATATCAAACTGCTTGTCATAAAAAATCAAACCCCGTTTGGGGATAACAAATTGCAACAGCCTTTCCTGTGCCACTTTCATAGTAATATCCCGTAATGTTTGATTAACTTTTTGCATCGAGTTGCCAAACGCCCTGTCTATCATTCTATTGACTGTTTGGATTTCGCGCTGGGTTTTCCTAACTCGAAGCTGAAATGCTTTTAATCTTTCAGGATAACCTTCTGGTAAAAGTGCACGTTCCCGTTGCAGGTCTTGTTTTAGCTTGCGCAAGTTAGCTTCAGCCTTCCTAAATTTTTTCTGATATTTCTGTTTCAATTGATCCATTTGAGGCCTAATCGAACGAGCCGCGACTGAAGATTTAAGTACCGCCTGTATGTCAATCACACCAATCGAAGAAGATTGTGATTGCGCAGCGCTTACCAGAAATACCATACTAGAAATTAAAATGCTGAACTTGAAGGTAGTGTAAATTTTCATTTTGCCACCCTAAAACCTTGCTCCTAAATCCAATCTAATTGTTTCCGTTTTATCAAAATCCTTCTTTAAAAGAGCTTTTGAAAAATCAAATACTATTGGTCCAAAAGGGGATCTCCAAGAAAGTCCAAAACCTACTGATGCGCGCATAGATTTTTCATCCTTAATACTCGCAAGAGTAGATTCGGCATCAATGAGTGACCCAATATCAGTAAACATTCTTCCCTTAATACCTAACTCGTTTGGTAGCCCTAGAGGAAAGGTTAATTGAGCTGAGCCCGTATACCTTAGCTTTCCACCGACGGAATCCTCTGTAGACTGGTCACGCGGCCCCGCACCTCCTGCTTTAAAACCGCGTAAATTTGAACCACCCAGAAAAAACCTATCTACAATCCTGACATCCTCTCCCAGTCCGACAATATAACCCAATGACCCCCGCAAACTGCCAACAACTTCTTCAGTGACTGGTAAATATTTTGTTGCTCTAATATCCGTACGAATAAATTTAACGCTACCTCCAAAGCCGGCGATATCTGTTGTAAATCGTCCAATAGTCCCTTCAGTTGGTCGAAAGCGGTCATCCCTACTATCATAGGATAGACTTTGAGAAATCGCTGACTTCACAGCAGCACCGGCTTGCTCCTTGATGGCGAGCGAAGCGCTGGCTTTGACGTCTGTTACTTCATCTCGACTAACGCGATAGCTTAATCGTTGTTGAAGTTTCTCGGAATATTTAAAACCAAAGCGCAGTCCAGCTCCTAGAGATTCTTTTTCAAATGAACTTTCATCTTGTAAATCGTGGGTTGTTTGAAATAAGTCAATTCCAGCAGATAGATTACGATCGAGGAAATATGGCTCGGTAAACCTAAGGTCGATCTGGCTTGATTCCGCTGAAACAGTTGTCTTCAGAAGGAGATCGTGTCCTTTTCCGAGAAGGTTCCGTTCGCGAATACTAAAGTCGCCCATTGCCCCTGATGCTGAAGAAAACCCTAACCCAAATGAGACACTTCCAGTTGACTGTTCTCTTACCTTTACGTCGAGAATTGTTTGATCTGGTTTCGAGCCTCTTTTAGTTTTGACGTCGATTTTTTCAAAGAAACCTAAATCTCGTATTTTTTTGCGCGTTTGGCGTAATTTTGAAGAGTTAAACGCGTCTCCTTCCACCAAAGTTATTTCACGCCTAATTACCGGGTCAATAGT
>CAYZDH010000123.1:0-4992 GCA_964477025.1 uncultured Rhodospirillaceae bacterium
AGGTCATGAGCTTTTTCTTTTCAGGAGTCTTAGCTAACTCAACGATTGTCGGGACTTTTGGCAAATCTGGGTGACGTTCCAATGCCGTCAATGCCACAGGCTTAATCAGCCCTTTCTTTATCCAGTCACCACGCCGTGCTTTCCAGCTATTCCACGCACCGGGCTGATAATTACATTCGCCTCGTTGCATCGCGATATTTTGGCGAGCTGAACCCTGATAACCGGTCAAGATTTTGATATCTAAACCCGAAGCAACAGAAAGTGCACGGGCGTTAATATAACCCTGAGCCGCTTTACCAGCGGTACAGGCGATAACAGTTCCTGGTTTTTGCTTCTTCAGCGCGCCAAGATCTCTACTTGGAAGGGATTTATAAAGCATATGGGCGGCGTCCATGCTAACAAGTCGCCCAATATAGTTAAACTTAGAAGCATCATAACGATAACCTGTTTTGCCCGTATTCAAACGTTGAACCAAGGCAGCTGTCTGCGAAAGGAGGGCCATATAGGTCCCATCCTTCGGGGCAACTTTATACATGTAATTAGCTGCCTTAAGACCACCGGCACCCGGCATGAACTGCAGTATGATATGCGGCATATCTGGAATATACTGCTTCATACGTTTTGCTAGGGTGGTAGAATAAAGGTGATATCCGCCACCGGGACCAAATGCGATAACAATCGTAATAACTTTATCTTTATAGAAAGTAGCAGCCTTTAAAGACTGTCCCGGAATGGTAACCACTGTAATAATTGCAATTCCAACCGCAGCAATTAAAATCCTGAACCTCTTAAAACCCATAACATCCTCCCATGGATATATTCGCGCTCAAACCACAGTTCTTCTCATTTAAAGTATTACCAGACACAGACACCCATGCACACCCCACTCTAGATTCCCACCAAGAATCAACCAGGCAAATTAAATATGTGCAAGTATCCCAAAGTCAGGGACGTTCCCTTAAACAAATTCTGGCTTTTCTTTGACGTAATACTCGCTCATCGGTTTACGAAACGCCTCCATCATCTCACGATTTAGATCAACTGGGGGTTTCTGGTCTGCAGGGATTAGTGGTTTATAGACAACATCGCCGATCTCTTTTGCAAACGTCTCTTTGGCACGTTTTACTAAATCCGGATCGGATAGTAGGTCTACAATTGTCCCGGCGAGTGTCTTGGCCCCGGCAACGGAACCTTTATGGGCAATGGTAGTCGCCAGGGCGGCCCCACCTGCCCAGTGATGAAACGGTACGTTCGGCACATTGGATGGAAACCCAACGCGCCCCATTGGTACTTTCCATGACACATCTCCACAATCATTTGACGGCGCACGTTGCGCCGTGGGACCAAGTAAAGGCTTAACTTCCGTTTTGAGTCCTTCCGGCTTAACGTCAGCTGCCTTTTGTAGCTTTTCGGCATATGCCTGCTCTTCCTCTGTCCATTCAGGAACCCCAACCAATTCCAGATTGCCTTGGATAACCTCCGCAAGTCCCTGGTTGGTTCTTACAGGCCAGACGGCGCTCATGACCTCAACTTTGATTTCAGTATTGGTCATCATTGCCGCACCTTCAGCAATTTTTTTTCCTTGCTCAAACACTTTCCGTGCCCCTTCCGCCGTGGGCGCACGAAAGGTCCACCAAACGGTTGCCTTTGCAGGAATTGTATTGGGTTGATCACCACCGTCCTTAATCACACGATGCGCCCGCATATCGGGTTCCATATGTACACGAAATTGTGCCATTCCCATATCCATTAAAACTACGCCGTCAAGCGCATCGCGCGCGCGCCAGGGTGCGGTCGATGCATGCGCCGTCTCGCCACTAAACGTAAAATAAGCCGAAACAGCAGCGGCATGGGTTAATCCATAAACCGTACTCATATCTCCACCAATATGGTCGTGGATCGCAACATCGACGTCATCGAACCAACCATCACGCACATAATATGGTCGGCTAATTAGCTGTTCCTCCCCCGGCGCACCAAAAACTTTAAGTGTACCCTTTAAGCCAAACTCTTCCATCGCCCGTTTGGTAGCTATTGCGCCGGAGACCATTACCGCGGCATTACAATTGTGCCCTTCACAATGGCCAGGGCCATAGGTCGTAATGTTTTTTTGTACGGTTTCTCCCGATGCCTGGCTGTTATTTGGGTTGGCATCATATTCCGTATGCATGGCTATTACCGGGCCACCTGATCCAAAGGTTGCACAAAAGCCGGTCGGAAAGCCCGAGATACCGCGTTCAACTGAGAAGCCTTCTTTCTCAAGCAGTGAGGTCATCAGCTTAGCACTTTCGTGCTCCTGCATCCCGAGCTCACCAAAATAAAAAACCGAGTCGCCGATGGTAGCCACAGCCTCGGCGTTACGATCAACAAAATCGAAGACAAAAGATTTTTCTGGCTCGAGATTACTGTCAACCATGATTTTTCTCCTTGTGAATTGATTTTCACAATTTCACACCGGACAGGCGGACCGGTCTAGGGTTAATTCCCATATTCTTAATAAGAATATTGTCATCCCTGACTACAAGCCCCACCACCAAGAACGCAAAACCTGGCGCAGTGCGGATGATTGAGCGACACATCATTGGAAGCCCCATCTAACGTTGTACCAAGATCAAATTGTTCATCGTACGGTAACAAGGTGCAAGCGATCACAGCGGGTTTTTCTGCATTTTTCCGTTTTACAATCATCCGCGAAGTTGCACACATCATCCCACCAGGGTCGATATTCAGGACTGACCAGCATTGGTCGGTAATTTCGGGCACGTCCTGGTTTGCATCCATTTCTGGGAATAAGACCAACCGAGACGGATCTTTAGGATCTAGCAGAATTTTATATTTAGCGAATAGTTTGGCGTAGCCTTCGCGGATAGCAGTATCTTCCTCACCCCACGGTGTTCTGCCCGCAACATCAAAATTGATTTTATTTTGAGATAGCCAGATCAAACCATTGAGCATGGGTTGCCAGCTTCCAACACCTCTCTCTTCCTCGTGGCGTTGCTGCGTATAATGGTCCACGGAAACACGAATAACCAAGTTGTCATTAAACCGTAATTTTAGTGCTTCGAGTGATGATTTGTGGTGCCACATTGGCTTCATGGCATTGGTTAAAACTAACACTCGGAAACCCCTGGACAACGTCACTTCCAACATTTTTATGATGTCAGGATTCATAAAAGGTTCGCCGCCCGTGAAACCAATTTCTTCGGTAGCTAGGTTCTGATCCCGTATTTCATCAAGATATGAACACACTTCATCAACGGTGATGTATTCCAACCGATCATTACTTGGGCTGGATTCAATATAACAATGCGCGCACGTCAAATTGCACAGCGTGCCCGTATTAATCCACAGAGTCCTAAGCACATCGAGTGAAACCCGCGCGCGCGTTTCGCCAGCTGCGGTAATGTGGGGATCCTTAAACTTGCTTGGATCCAGTGCCGTTCTGTCGGGTTGGCTTACGCCGCCCATTCTATTCTTCCATTTAGCGCCGCAGACCCGGATCCTGCAATGTCATATTCTGTCCGGGCGGTGCGTTATCGAGTGCATCTTCCAGCGAAGCAACCGGACGCCAATCTTCCGCGGAACGCGCTTCCTCATTTGGGCCGACTTGATCCAGAAGACAATAAATTTCAAGGAAGTGGCCATCGGGATCCCGAAACTCAACTGCCACCTGACACCCTCCACGGCGACGTCCGGAAAATTCAATACAGACTTTATTTTTTTCAAGATAATCGCGCGCACGAAAAACCTCATCTAGGGTTTCAACCTGAAATGCCATGTGATGCATCTCAGTATTATCAACCACGCGTTCGGACCCGCCGACAAGTGCCAAACCATGATGATCGTTGTTGAAACGAAGAAATACCATACGGCCCGGCATCATGCTTTCGGGATAGGTATCCGAAACGCGAAACCCCATCACCCGAGTATAAAACTCGGTCGATCTCTCAACTTCTTTAACATTTAGAACCACATGGCCAATCTTGGTAATGTCGAACGGCATATCAGCAGGTGGCCCCATTTTTCGCAGCGCCTGCATATCAGGTGCGTCAAGAGATTCCTGATCAACAAAATCCCGTTTGAATTGTTTTGCCATTGTTTAAGTCCCCAATTCTATCGGTACGTCTGGATCATTGCCCCATTCAGACCATGAGCCGTCATAGCCTTTTATATTAGTATAACCCAGCGACTTGAGCACCATATAGGTATGTGAAGATCGATGGTGCGTCTGACAATGAGCGATAATTTCCTTATCCGCAGTGACACCGCGTTCGGTCAACATCGCTGTTATCTCATCAGAGGCCTTAAGCCGGAAATTGCGATCGCGATCTATAGCCAACATCCAGTCAAAATTAACCGCCCCCGGGATGTGGCCCCCTCGCGCCGAACGGACATCCGCACCACAAAATTCCGCCGGCGTCCGACAATCCAATATAACTATACTGTCATCATCTAAATTTCTGAGAATATAGTCTTTTTCGGCCAGGGCAGAATCTTCTATCGTCACCGAATAGTCGCTCGGAACGGGAAGATTCGCTTCAGTTTCCTCAGGATGACCCTCCCCGCGCCAACTGTGAAAGCCGCCATTGAGTAACGATGCATTTGGATGGCCAACCACATCAAGTGTCCATAAAAACCGACTGGCCTTGCCGTTACCTTCAGTGTCATAGGATACGACATGGTGTTCAGGTGTTAGTCCAATACTCGACAATGCCGCTGAAAGTTGCTCTGCACTGGGAATAGTGCCCATGGCCGGAGGCCTTGGGCCGATTAAGGAAGCGAAAGATAAATTAACCGCCCCCGGAATATGGCCTTCCGCGTAACGCTCAGGCTCATTCAAATCAACAATTAATAGGCCGTCGGTCCCCAGCGCCGCTTCAAGCTCCGTAGGTTCGACAAGCAGAGGAAGTAAAGGATCGGACATATAGAAACTCTTTCGTAAAGAAGTTTTCGATATTTATACCGTAGCGCAAGGGGGGGTAGCGAGAAAGC
>CAYZDH010000123.1:5002-7803 GCA_964477025.1 uncultured Rhodospirillaceae bacterium
GAATCATCCCAATTTTAAAATGCAGCATAGCAATCATCGCAGAAGCCGCAAGAATTACGGCAGCAACTTCATCGCTATTCCAGACGGGCACGTAGAGACGCAAAGGCCCAAAACTTTGTTGGATGACTTTTTCAAATAAAACGTGAAGCCCAAACCATAACGCCAAATTGAGGATCACGCCGACAATGGCAGCAGTAATTGCAGAAAGGGCGGCCGAAAGTGATTTGTTGCCGCGAAGTTTTTCGATATAAGGTCCTCCAAGAAAGATCCATAGAAAGCAGGGTACAAATGTCACCCAAGTCGTGATGGCTGCGCCGACAAAGCCAGCAAGCATCGGATCTAGCATTCCAGGATTGCGGTAGGCTCCCATAAATCCAACAATCTGGACAACCATAATTAGCGGGCCTGGCGTAGTCTCCGCCATACCGAGACCGTCGAGCATTTCCCCTGGTGCTAGCCAGCCATATGTCGATACCGCCTGCTGGGCAACATATGCCAGAACCGCATAGGCACCACCAAAAGTGACGACGGCCATCTTGCTAAAAAACAGACTTTCTTGAGTAAAGACATTATTCAACCCGAGCCAAGCTATCAGCATTGCAACCGGCCCCAACCACATCACGAGACAAAACGAAGTTACTCTTATTGCCCTTACCATAGATGGTTTCGTATGATCCAAGTGTCCCGCAGCTTCGGCGGAGTCAATTACGTCGCCGTCCATTGACTTTTCCTTATCATGCCCTTCCCCACCCGAGAAAGTTGCAGGATAAAGATGCCCCCCAATATACCCAAAAACCGCAGCCCCTATTACAATTACCGGAAAGGGGACAGCAAAGAAAAAAATGGCTACAAAGGCGGCGCCCGCTATAGAAATCATAAGGCCGTTTGTGAGTGCCCTGCTGCCAATCCGTATAACTGCCTGAACAACGACCGCCAATACCGCAGCCTTGATACCAAAAAAGACTGCCTGAACAATCGAAAGATCATTAAATCCGGCATAGAGAACGCTGAGAGCCAAAATTACCAAGGCACCGGGTAGGATAAATAAGGTCCCTGCCACTATTCCTCCCCACGTTCTATGCAGTAACCAGCCGATGTAGGTCGCGAGCTGTTGGGCTTCGGGGCCAGGTAGCAACATGCAATAATTAAGGGCGTGCAAAAACCGACCTTCGCTAATCCATTTCTTATCTTCAACCAATACACGATGCATTAAGGCGATCTGCCCGGCAGGGCCGCCAAAGCTAAGGAAGGCGATTTTGATCCAAGCGCCAAGGGCTTCCCTGAAGGTGACCTCGGGCGCTGGTGTTTTTGCTCGACCCTCGGGATATTTTCCCAACATTTGTGTCACCCACCCTATTAATACTCAAGTACGTTAACACGCTTAAATATAAAAGCCGTCACCCAAACATGGGTACTCTATAAAATACCAGTAAAAATGATTGCGTATCCTATTGTTTACTACCCAACAATATGATACCGAAGTATTCCTTGGCTGGAATAACTCGAAAACGCCGTTAGTTATCCCAAAAAGGTGGGCACCGATGACAAATTTTATATCAATAACCCTGAATGGCCGTAGTCGCGATGATGCTGTGCCAGGCAGCATGCTACTTGTCGACTTTCTGCGCGAAACGGTGGGCTTGACTGGAACGAAGATCGGCTGTGATGGAGGTGAATGTGGTTGCTGCACCGTGCTGATCGATGGAAAACCCCGCCATGCCTGCCTTACTTTAGCGGCATCTTGTAATGGCGCGGTGGTTGAAACGATTGAGTCGCTTGAAACCGACGGTCGTCTCTCCGCAATCCAACGCGGTTTTCACGAAAAGCTTGGCGCCCAATGTGGTTTTTGTACTCCTGGGATGGTGATGGCCGCAGAGGGGCTGCTCCGAGAAAATGCTAACCCAAGCGTAGATGAAATACGAAAAGGTATGGCTGCCAATATTTGCCGCTGCACCGGATATGTAAAAATTATTGAATCCGTCCAGTCCGCCGCCGAGGAGATCGTCTCCAAGGAAATTCCCAAATGAGCGGGACAACGCCCATCGAGGACAAAAAGGTCACACCAGTTAAATCCATTGGCGTGGCGATGCCTCTCGTCGACGGCCCCGAGAAAGTTTCCGGTAAAGCAAGCTACACGGCAGACTTTATAAAACATGACGCATTGATTGGAAGAATTCTTCGTTCGCCAGTCGCCCACGCGGAAATTCTTGATATCGACACTACCGCCGCAGAAGCGCTACCCGGCGTCAAAGCAGTTGCAACCGGCATGGATTTTGTCAGCCCGTTTGGCGTGCTGCCAATTGCCCGCACCGAATGGCCGATTGCCCGTGACCGGGTACGATATCGCGGCGAACCAATTGCGGCCGTTGCGGCAATCGATGTCGAAACCGCGCAAAAAGCACTTGACCTAATCGAATTCGAATACGCAGAGCTTCCCGCCTATTTTTCAGCTGAGGAGGCGATCGCAGAGGGTGTTACACCGCTGCATTCAAAACGGCCTAATAATGTTGAACGCCATGTTGAATACGATATTGGCGAAGTCGACAAAGGTTTTAAAGACGCCTATCTGATATGTGAGGAAACTTATGAATGCGCCGAAGTCTGCCAGGTGCAGACGGAGCCCCACGCAGCCCTTGCCGCTTATGATGGAGAGCGCGACCAGCTTACGGTCCATGCCACCACGCAGGTTCCATACTACGTGCATTTAATGCTCGAGCAAACGCTTGGCATGCCAAGGTCAAGAATACGCGTCATAAAACCTCACATTGGTGGCGGATTTGGATCTCGCACCGAATGTCTGC
>CAYZDH010000124.1:0-7776 GCA_964477025.1 uncultured Rhodospirillaceae bacterium
ATAGCCTTGAAGTTGCACAAATAGCACGCTCTTTGGCAAGGACCCTTGGAGTTAATGAAGATATAGCGGAGGCACTTGCTCTCGCGCATGATTTAGGACACCCACCCTTTGGGCACGCAGGAGAAGAGGCATTGCAATCAGTTATGAAGCCCTACGGTGGATTTGATCATAATGGGCAGGCCATTCGGATAGTGACACAGCTAGAGGCCCGATATGCCAACTTTGACGGCCTAAATTTAACCTGGGAAACTCTTGAAGGCCTAGCTAAGCACAACGGGCCACTCGTTCGTTCCTCGAAGGATAAGGGCGGACTCCCTTGGGCTTTAGCTGAATATGATAAACTTCAGGATCTTGATTGGCACACCCAACCAGGAGTTGAGGCCCAGATATCAGCGTTAGCTGATGACATTGCTTATAACACTCATGATGTTGATGACGGTTTAAGGGCCGGGTTATTTACAGTCGATGATTTGATAGAACAGCCCCTAGTTGGACCAATTATCTTAGATGTTTATAAAAAATATCCAAATTTAGAGGAGGGTCGATTAATTCATGAGACAACGCGCCGCATGATAGATCAAATGGTTGGAGACCTTTTACAAGAGACTCAAAAGCGTTTAACAAAATTTCAACCCAAATCTGTGGAAAGTGTAAGGGAGCTCGGGGGCCCTGTTGTGGCTTTATCAAATGACATGATGCGAATTAATATAGGTCTTAAGAAGTTCTTATTTGAACGGATGTATCGCCACCCCAGGGTTAATAGAATGACTAACAAGGCCGCTAAGGTTATCAATGACTTATTTAAATTATTTCAAGCAGAAAATGAGCTTATGCCTGAAGAGTGGCTCAGCAAGGTTAAGGGAATGGATGATACGGGCCGAGCGAGGGTGATAGCAGATTATATTTCGGGAATGACTGACCGTTTTGCTCTACAAGAGCATGAACGGCAGTTCGATGTTTATAAATAATTATGAATTACTTTAAAGTCGTATCAGAAATAATTCGTTCAGAGGTTCAAAACCTTATTGATGAGGGTACGTTAGTCTCTGACTTAAACTTAGGGCAGGTAGGCCTAGAAACAACCAGAGATCCCGCACACGGAGACTTAGCTTCAAATGCAGCTATGGTTCTCGCAAAATCAGCGAGAAAAAACCCCAAAGAATTAGGCGAACTAATTGTTGATCGTTTGGTAAAGAGGCCAGAATTTGAGTTTGTTTCGTTGGCCGGCCCTGGGTTTATCAATTTAAAAATGGTACCACAATTTTGGACCCAACTTTTACCAGCAGTTTTAGGAAGTGGTCTGAAATACGGCGATTGCGATTTGGGTAGGGCCCAAACGATTAATGTTGAATACGTTTCGGCAAACCCGACCGGGCCGATGCATATAGGACATGCAAGGGGGGCCGTTATTGGCGACGCCCTAGGAAATTTACTTTCTAAGGCCGGGTATGAAGTTACTCGGGAGTATTATGTTAACGATGCTGGAGCGCAGATTGATGTTTTAGCTCGTTCCGTTCATCTGCGTTATCTTCAAGCCCTGGGCGAGAAAATTGATAAAATTCCGGACGGTTTGTACCCAGGTGAGTATTTAAAACAAACCGCCAAAGATCTTGTTGAACGGGACGGAAGTAAATGGCGCGAATTAACAGAAGAGGTTTGGTTGCCGGAGCTAGGAAACTTCGCAATCGGATCGATGATGTCGCTAATACGTGATGATTTAACGGCGTTAGGCGTAATTCATGATGTCTTTACGGCAGAATCGGGGCTTGTTTCCAATGGAAGTAATAGCGAAGTGGTTAGTGAGCTGAAATCGCTTGACCTTGTTTATATTGGTACCCTTAAACCGCCGAAGGGTAAGATACTTGAAGAATGGGAGAAACGCCCTCAACTCCTCTTTCGTTCTACTAAATTTGGTGACGATGTGGATAGGCCCCTACAAAAGGCAGATGGAGAATGGACTTACTTCGCATCGGATATCGCATACCACCTAAATAAATTTGAACGCGGTTTTAATTCAATGGTTAATGTTTGGGGCGCTGACCACAAAGGGTATGTCAAACGCATGAAGGCCGCAGTTAAAGCAATTACAAAAAATAAGGGTATCCTTAACGTCCAGCTTTGTAATTTAGTTAGTCTATTAGAGGATGGGAGACCGGCCAAGATGTCTAAGAGGGCTGGCTCTTTCGTAAGCCTGCGGCAGGTTGTTGACGAAGTTGGAAAAGATGCTGTTCGATTTATGATGCTGACCCGAAATAGCGATGCACCTCTTGATTTCGATCTTAAAAAGGTTTTAGAACAAAGTAAGGATAACCCCTTATTTTATGTTCAATATGCCCATGCCAGAATCTGTTCTGTGATAAGAAATGCGGCGTTTTCCTTTCCGGATCTCTTGCTTGACGATTCTAGTCTCTCAAAGGTTGATATGAGAGAATTGAATGACCCTGGAGAACTTAAAATGATTAGGGAATTGGCCAGTTGGCCAGAAGTGGTTGAGCGTGCAGCCAAGTTACGAGAACCTCATAAAATTACATTTTATTTATCAGATCTTGCCGCCTCATTTCATGCTTTTTGGAACCGAGGAAATTCAGACGAGTCGTTACGTTTTATTGTTTTAGATGACTCTCAAAAAACTATAAAACGTGTGGCATTGGCTCGCGCTGTCGGAATAGTTATAGGATCTGGCCTTGCAGTTATTGGTGTAGAACCATTGGAAGAAATGCGGTGATGCCTGAGCTGATTGGAGAAGATAGGTCGCCTACCTCTGGTTCTACTCCCCGGGTTCGATGGGGAACGAAAATTTTAACCGGGATGATTACTCTTGCCGGATTAGGCGGGTTGGTAATGGCGCTGTCATATGGCTATGACAAAACCAACTTAAATAGAGAATCGTCAGTTATTCCAATCATTTCAGCTCGAGACGGGCCCACAAAACTAAAACCCGAAAAACCCGGTGGTATGACGATACATCATCAAGACAAAAATGTTTACAATAGAATTGATCCAACGGCGAGGCAGTCAAAGGTAGAAAAATTATTGCCACCTCCGGATCCAGTAATGTCAAAACCCGGTTCTAAAAAACTCAAAAAAAACAAAAAAACTAATAAATTGAATTCATCTAAACCTGTTTTAGGAAAAGACCCGCCTCCTGACAGGTCTTTAGCAAGAGGCGGCTCGCCGAAGAAGAATCTGGTCGAGAAAAATATTAAGATAGGTAAAGAAAAATTAGTTTCAGAAGCTAGTGTTCCCTTAAAGTCAGGTTATCGGGTTCAATTTGCATCATTAAGGAAGAAAAGGGACGCTGCTGCTTCATGGAAAAAACTGAAAAATAAATATCCAGCTCTTTTGGCAAACTTGAAGCCGAGTATTAAACGCACGGTAATTGCTGGAAAAGGCACTTACTACAGACTTCAAGCTGGCATCTTTAACAATTCAGAGTCAGCTCGAGCTCTTTGCAAGAAAGCCAAGACAAAAAATATAGGTTGTTTCATTGTCAAACTCCGTTGAGCCTGTTCCAGGCGCCGTAATATTTGGGTGTATAGATACGGCGTTAACACAAGCTGAAGTTGATCTATTCTCCTCCTGTAATCCATTTGGGTTAATTCTATTCGAGCATAATTGTATCGACCCAAACCAACTTACCGATTTGATTTTGCAATTTCGGGAAACGGTCGGGCGTGATGATGCCCCCGTTTTAATCGATCAGGAGGGGGGACGGGTAACACGCATGAAGCAGCCGCACTGGCGGGAACCACCACCCGCAAATATTTTTGCTAGAATTGCTAAAAATAACATCGAAGCGGCAAGCAGAGCGGCTTATCTAAACGCTCGTTTAATTGGTAAGGAATTGACGCAGGTTGGTATCACAGTGGATTGCCTGCCTGTCATAGACCTTCCTATTAGGGGAGCCCATGAGGTTATTGGTGATCGAGCACTTGGTGAGGGTCCTACAACAGTTGCAGAACTTGGCCGAGTGCTATCGGAAGGATTGATGGTCGAGGGAGTTCTGCCGGTAATAAAACATATTCCCGGGCATGGGAGAGCGAAATCTGACAGTCACAAGGAATTACCTGTTGTAAGTGCGCCGTTAAAAGAGCTGGAGGTTACAGATTTTTTACCTTTTGAATATTTAAATGAAATGCCATGGGCGATGACTGCTCACGTCGTTTACAAGGCGATTGATCCCAAGAAAGCCGCGACCATCTCTCCGGTAATAATTAAAGAAATTATTCGAAACAAAATCAAATTTAAAGGTCTGTTACTTTCCGATGATATCGGAATGGAAGCCCTTTCCGGGACAAAAGGTGAGCGTGCCCTTATGATTTTAGATGCGGGTTGCGACCTTACCCTTGAATGTTCTGGAAAAATTGAAGACATGACCGAAGTCGCTTCTATTATTCCCGTGATGACGGAGGAAGCGATAGGGAGGGCGATCAAGGCAGAAGACCTTCGGCAATATAAGAGGACTGAAGACGGCCTTGCGTATGAGGATTTATTAGAAGAGCTTAAGAATATTCTTTCGGAACATCAGATTGAAGGCGCATGAGCTCGGTAATTTACCAAGTCTCGGTGTGGATTGTTCCGGTTCTGGTAGCTATTACCTTTCATGAGGCTGCGCATGGGTATGTTGCGTGGCGTTTAGGAGATCATACGGCGAAGGATTTGGGTCGTGTGACATTTTCTCCAATAAGACATATTGAACTTATGGGGACAATTGTTATTCCTTTGGTGTTGCTCATATTTCGTGCGCCATTTTTATTCGGATGGGCAAAACCAGTTCCAGTAAATTTTACGAACCTTCGAAAACCCCGGCGAGACATGGTCTTGGTGGCCGCAGCAGGTCCCGGCACCAATCTTCTTTTGGCCCTAATTTCTGCAATCCTTTTGCATATAGTCCCCTTTTTTGGGGACGAAACAGGAAAATGGATTTCTAACAATTTAGGGAATTCTATTCTTATTAATTTAGTTTTAGCTGTCTTTAATATGCTTCCGCTTCCACCCTTAGACGGCGGCAGAGTAGCCGTCGGTTTACTTCCTAAAAGATTGGGTGAACAGCTAGCGCGGCTGGAGCGAGTCGGGTTTTTAATAGTACTCTTACTGTTATTCGTGGTGCCCCTAGTTGGCAATGTATTTGGGTTAGATTGGAACCTACTAGTTTGGTTACTAGGGGCCCCAGTTGATGTTTTGTTTCGTTTTATAATGGTTTTAGCAGGTCACTTTTAGTTTAAAAATTATGTCAGAGATCGTTGATGATTTTGAGTTAGATCTTAGGCCGCAAGGACCTGATAATGCACTTGTCGTTGACCTAGAGGGGTACGAAGGTCCAATTGACATGCTGCTAGTTTTAGCGCGAGAGCAGAAGGTTGATCTGCTTAATATTTCAATCCTACACCTTGCGGAGCAATACTTAGATTTTATTGAAGCTGCCCGCCGATTAAAGCTGGAGCTCGCGGCGGACTATCTGGTTATGGCTGCATGGCTGGCTTATTTGAAATCACGTTTACTTCTCCCAGATGATGAAGAGGGTGAGGAGTTGAATGGGCCAGAAATGGCTGAGGCCCTTGCCTTTCAACTTCGTAGACTCGAAGCGATGCAAAACGCCGGTAAAAAAATAATGGAATTACCCAGGCTAGGTCGTGATGTATTCCCTGGTGGTACATTAGAAGGAGTTAAAGTAATTCGGACCCCGGTTTATGAGTTGACGCTTTACGAACTTCTCCGAACTTATGGTGACCACAAGAGTAAAGGGACTTTTGACCCATTAGAAATAGCCCCAACCGCGTTTTATTCTGTTGACGATGCGTTGGAGCGTTTAGGCGCCATACTTGGGAAAATACCAGATTGGACCATTTTGCAGGGTTTTTTGCCGGATTCCGCGGAGGCCGGATTGTTTTTTAAATCTGCTGTCGCGTCAACATTTGCAGCAAGTTTAGAACTAGCAAAAACTGGACAACTCGAAATTCGTCAAACTAATAAATTCGGTCCTATTTATGTTCGTTCTCGTGCAGAAACTGGGTGATCAGTATGGATGGTTTAATTGATAATAAAGATTTTGTTGACTGCCGGGAAAGTAATATGAGAGACCAGAGAGAAGAGCTCAGGGCTTTAGAGGCTATTTTGTTCGCGGTATCTGAACCCGTGACAGAAGAGGCACTGGCCAACCGACTACCTGAGGGGGCCAATATCCCCTCTTTAATTCAAGAGCTGTCTCGTCAATATGAGGGCCGGGGTATTGCATTACAGGCTGTGGCGGGTCGTTGGGCTTTTCGTACCGCACCTGATTTATCTGGTGTCCTTGAAATGGAGATCAAAATTCCACGCAAGCTCTCCAGGGCAGCCGTAGAGGTCCTAGCAATTATAGGTTATCATCAGCCTCTTACTCGTGGTGAGATTGAGGAAATAAGGGGCGTTGCTTTGAGTAGGGGCACCCTAGATCTTTTGTTAGAAATTGGTTGGATCCGGCCTGTCGGGAAACGTAAGACGCCGGGCCGTCCGGTAACTTGGGGCACCACTCAAGAGTTTTTAAATCATTTTAATCTCAATAAGGTAAGTGATCTTCCGGGTGCCGATGAACTTAAAGCTGCGGGTCTTCTTGACCCTCGACCTACTCGGAGTATTTTTGGAGAAGTTAACGTTAACATTGATGAACCGGCCCTACTGGGCGTAACCGATGAAAATAATGACGAAGGTCCTGAACCGCTAAATTTTGAAGAAAAAAACTATAATACCTAGTCAGCCGCGATCATCTGAATTGAGTAAAAAGGTATTTTTGGATTAATTTCGTTATAAATAATCGTATATTGATTTTCGATTAACTGTTTACCTCTTTTTTAACTGTGATAAACCTAGATCAATCTTAGGTTGTATTGAAATCAGCCCACGGGCTTATTGGCGAGGATTTAGTTATGGGAACATTCAGCATTTGGCACTGGGTCATTGTCCTGGTTGTGGTCCTTGTTTTGTTTGGGGGTGGAGGCAAACTCTCACGCCTGATGGGTGATGCCGCGCGGGGCATTACCGCGTTTAAGAAGGGGCTAAAAGACAACAGCTCCGATGAAAATGACGAAAAAAAGAAAACTATCGAAACCGAAAACGAAAATGTGACGGTAAACAATACCTCTAGTAAAGATGAAGCCGCTAAAGGCTAAATATCTAAAATTTTCTAGCATTGTTTGAGGATGCAGGCGCACCATGTTTGATATCGGTGGCTGGGAATTTTTGATTATTGTTGTAGTGGCGATTTTAATTATTGGACCGAAAGACCTACCCGGGATGATCCGGTCAGTCGCAGGTTGGGTCCGGAAAGCCCGAGAGCTTGCAAGCGAGTTTCAGAGTGGGATTGATGACCTTGCCCAAGAGGTAGAAATTGAAAAAATTAGCGAAGAATTTCGTCATGAAGTTGGCCTAGATGGAGGCAATAATATAGGCGATAAAATTCGTGAAGAAATTGGTCAATCCATAGACCCGAGCGGGGAACTGTTTGCAGACTATGGAAACACGAAGGAAACAATTGTAGACGACTTAGAGATTGTTCAGAAGGAAATAAAACATCAAAAACATTCTCCTGACTCTAATAAACTAAATACAACGTCTCTGAGAGAACATCCTAAGAAGTATTCTGATGATGACGTTTAGAAAATTGGAAATTTTCCCAGAAAGGTAAAATGGCTGAGGACACTCAAGACGAAACAAAAATGCCTCTACTTAGCCATTTAGTGGAACTACGGAGCCGCTTAATTTGGGCAGTTGTTGGTTTTATCGTATGTTTCTTTATCGCGT
>CAYZDH010000125.1:0-3567 GCA_964477025.1 uncultured Rhodospirillaceae bacterium
TGTGATCTCCCATAGTCTCAACCATTGCGCGGCCGCGCTCCTGAGTATCAATGTTCCACGATTCAGGGTGTATCGTGATCCCGCTTGACCATCTGTATGCGTGATTCTTCATCGGTACGAGTTCAACCCCTTCGACAAGTGTAAATAGTGTAGCTATTTCTGGATGCCAATGGAGTACTGCGTTGATATCGGGTCGGGCGCGCATAATTTCTGAATGAATTTCTAATTCATTAACGGGGCGGGCGGCCGGATTCCCTTCGAGAACGTTTCCGTCGAGGTCAATAACGTAAAGCTCTTCCGGCGTTAAATTGTTGCGACTAGCAGCAAACGCTTGAATAAGCAGGGTATCGCCGTCGGGGAGACGTTGGCTGACATGTCCGCTGTATCCTAGGACGCCTTCGTGGTTAAGGAGACGCGTACAGGCGGCCACCTCTATTTTGGCGACTTCTACTGCTGAATTAGATAGAGTATCCATCCTCATTCACTCCTATTAGCCAGTGGCTGTTCTCTGGGCTCTTGCTCATTTCTTTAAATTGTTGGAAATAAGTGTCCTGGACCACCTGTCTACTGTCAAGCGATGTAGTGGCATGATTAGTAAGTTATAATTAAACGGAATTTCTAAGGTAGATGAAAGATACTTCGGCCCCTGAAATTCCGTGGCAGACACAGGCAGCAATTTATGGTGCCGGTTTGTTCAGTTTCACGATGGTCCTCATATCATCGTTGATCGTTACGTTGTTGGCCGGTCAATTAACAAAATCAGAATTTCTGATTGGATTGATTGTCGGGTCTAGATATTTTCTGACACTAGCATTATCGATCCACGGCGGCGCCCTGATGGATCGTCTGGGTACACGCCGTGTAATGATTGCATTCGCTCTGGTCGCGGTCGTGGCACCCCTACTGTTTCCGCTGGCACTTTTATTGCCGTTTGGCGCGGCAATAATATCGATCATACTGCTGCAAATGCTTGCTGGCGTTTCTGACGCAATGGTCTGGGTTGGGGCACAGGCCCTCAGCGGGCATATCATGAAAGGCCACCGGCTCTATGTCGGAAGGATGACAGCGATTGTCAGGCTGGGTGCATTTTTTGGGCCATTTATATTTGGGTATATATGGGAGCAAACCAGTGTTACCACAACATTCGTCCTCATGGCTCTCTGGTCTGCTTTGGGATTTTGGTGTGTCCTTAAAATTCCTTCAACATCTCAAGAAGAAATCACCCCAAAAAACACAAAATTAAACCTTTCTGACATTATCCCGCGAATGAGCGATTATATTGCTGCCTTTCGGCTAATCGCTATTCCGGCAGTTGCACTTATTCTCCTGGTTACAATGGTTAGAATTGGGGGTACTGGGATTCAAAGCTCATTTTATGTTGTATTTTTGCGGGATATTGAGATTTCTGCAGCAATAATCGGTGTCCTTATTGGTATTGCCCAGCTGCTTGCAAGCGTAGGCTCATTGTCAGCATCGTCGATCGCTCGAATGATTCATCCTCATTGGCTAGTCATCTACGCAGTTTTTATGACGGTAATTACAATCGCGATTACACCAATTTTGGTCTTTGGCGCATCAACGTGGATCACCCTATTACTGCTGGCGACGATAATAGGGGTGCGGGGTCTTTGTTTGGGGATCAGCCAGCCGATGGAGATTTCGGTCCTTGGGCAGGCGGTAGCAACTACCGAACAGGGGGTAGGTGCTGGTTTGAGGACGACTGTGAACAGGCTTGCGAGTAGTGTCGTGCCGCCCTTAATGGGAGCTGTAGCCGAGCTTGTTGGCATACGGAATAGCTTTTTTATTATGGGCGCCCTGCTTTTGATAATTCTTGGATTTTCTGCCTTGTTCGTAAAACGTAATCGAGACCTTGGTCGTGATGGAAGCGGTTGAGGATAACGGAGGTGTCTGAAGTCAAAATCCCACTTAGAACCAAGCTTGCGGTCTATGGTTCTGGAATGTTCGCCAATAGTATGTCAAAAATTTCTGGCCTAATCGTTCCTCTTAGGGTTTCAAGTTTCGGCGCGTCAGCAACATTGGTTGGTCTGGTGTTTGGTGCTCGTCATATTTTGCCTCTTCTTCTATCTATTCATGGAGGAGCTCTCATGGATAGGCTTGGGACCCGGCGCGTTATGTTGATCTTTGCCGTTGTCAACGCAGCGGTCCCACTCTTGTTTCCGGCTCTTCCATATATTTGGGCGGCTAGCTTTCTTCAAACGCTGGCTGGCTTAGCAACATCGATGGGTTGGATGGGTGCGCAGGCCCTTATTGGCCAAATTATGAAAGGGAGTGCTATCCATGCTGGACGTCTATCCCTTGCGCTAAGACTTGGTCACCTTGTTGGCCCACCAATGATTGGATTCACATGGGACACTGGCGGAGCTTGGGCAGCTTTCATTGTAATGAGCGTATGGGGGTCGTTTGGCTTCCTCTCAGCGCTGGCGTTACCTGGCAACAGCAACGGGACTAGCCAACATAGCAAAATTACGTTTTCGACGTTAATGCCAAGATTGAGTGATTACCTTGCTGCCTTTCGGATGTTAGCAATCTCCGCCGTTCTGTTTGTAGCGATTGTCACAATGATGCGAAATGCTGGTAACGTAGTTCAGACGGGATTTTATGTTGTGTATCTCGATGAAGTGTTCGGTCTGTCTGGTACGTTAATCGGGGTCTTAACATCGGCAGCCGCAATTGTTGGCGGCATTGGCTCTTTGTCTGTTGGCCGTTTGCTAAGGTTTTGCTCGGCCCATTGGTTGTTGATGGCAACTGTAACGGGTTCGGTAATCTTTATCTGTATCACTCCGTTGCTCGGAACATTTGTATTTCTGTTGATTGCGAGCGCGCTCCGGGGAGCCTCTTTGGGAATAAGTCAGCCCCTTATGATTTCCATTTTGGCAAAGGCAAGCGGATCAAAAGTTCAAGGAACGAGTGTTGGATTACGTAATACTGCAAATCGACTTACCGGCTTTATAATTCCATTATTAATGGGTGTCTTGATCGACTTTGTTGGATTGGCGAATGGGTTTTATGCAATTGGTGTTATTATTGTCGGCTTGCTCGTTCTCACGGGTGTCTGGTTGTCACGACAGCGGGATATCGGTGATACCAGTGGTTAATGGCAGGGGGTGAGTGAAATAAACGAGAGAGTTCCCTGGCGAATTCAGGCGGGTGTCTATGGCGCGGCTGCATTCAGTAACACGATGCCCAATATGGGGTGGGTAGTCGTTCCGATTTGGCTATTACTCCAAGGGGTGCCGGACTGGCTAATTGGAATCACGATTGGTTGCCGCCATATCGGGCCAATGTTACTGGCAATTCACGGTGGTGCAGTGATAGATCGGTTAGGAGCGCGCCGTGTAATGATTTTTCTTGCATCCGTTGGTGCAGCTGCGCCCCTCCTTTATCCCGTCACGCCATTCATTTGGGCGATCATAGTTTTGCAATTGATCACCGGTCTCGTAGACGCTCTCGGTTGGGTAGGGGCTCAGACCCTGGTGAGTAGGATTATGAAAGGTGATGCAACCTATACAGGCCGGATGTCATTTTGTACTCGTCTTGGCCTATTAA
>CAYZDH010000125.1:3667-7738 GCA_964477025.1 uncultured Rhodospirillaceae bacterium
GGTGATGCAACCTATACAGGCCGGATGTCATTTTGTACTCGTCTTGGCCTATTAACTGGTCCTGCGATTAGCGGTGTTGCTTGGGACCATCTAGGCCCTTGGGGTGGTTTTGGTTTAATTGGTCTATGGTCGACGGGGATATTATTCTCTCTTTTGCTCTTGCCGTCAGATGTTGACGATCAAAGTAATCCCCAAACTAAAAAACCAAGTCGCGAAATATCTTTTAGCGTTTTTATCCCTCGGCTTGCCGACTACATTATCGCTTTTAAATTATTTGCTATATCGGCGATTTTTTTCGTGATGACGATGTCTCTGCTGAGACATTTAGGGGGTGGCATACAGGCCTCGTTTTACGGCGTCCATTTAAAAGATATTGGTATTTCAGCAACCACTATTGGGTTGTTGATTTCAATTAACGGAGCTTTTGGTCTAGTGGGCTCGTTATCTGCGGCACCATTGCAACGGTGTTTTCGAGATCATTGGTTGTTACTAATCCTTGTTACAGGGTCAATTATATTTGTTGCGATTACACCGCTCCTTAGAGATCAGGTTACGTTTTTGATGGTGGCATCTGGCTTGCGCGGTTGGGCGATGGCTGGGAGTTTAGTTTTATTAATTTCAATGATTGCCCGTTATGCAGAAAGTGAAATGCACGGCAAGGCAATGGGGTTACGGGTCACGCTTAATCAAATGACCTGGTTTGCCGTCCCTGTGATAATGGGTTTTGTGGCGGAGATTTTTGGTCGTGAGCACAGTTTTTATATTATTGGAGTTGTCGCAGTTGCGTTGGTGGCGTTATTGGGTTTCTGGACATTTCGATACCAGGTTTTTGATCGAAAAGGTTACTAAACTAGCAAAGGGTATTTGTCCAAGAGTGAGCAAAAATCAACTTTCTTGCAACTTTGTTTTTTCGCTTAAAAACTTTTAATGGTTTGCAGGATCGGACGCCTTTGGCTTTTAAATAAATACAAAAACAGAGCATAACCTTGCGCTTCAAATTTCGACGCAGTAACAATCTCGCAAAGGAAAGAAGTTTGACGTAGGTTAATTGTATGGTCGATACAGTTGAAGCCGTTGTTATCGGTGCGGGCGTTGTCGGGCTTGCAGTTGCCAGGCGGCTCGCAATGACGGGTCTGGAAGTGGTTGTCTTGGAGGCCGCAGAGGCAATTGGAACGGAGACCAGCTCTCGAAATAGCGAAGTAATCCACGCCGGGATTTATTATCCAAAAGATTCCTGGAAAGCCCAGTTTTGTGTTGCAGGGAAAAAGGCGCTCTATCGTTATTGCGAGACGCACGGCGTTGAGCACCGCAACTGTGGAAAGTTTATCGTTGCGACTAACAAAGAACAAATTTCAGAGCTTGAACGGTTAAAACGGGCGGCGACAGAGAACGGTGTACCGGATTTGGAGTGGCGCACTCCAGCTGAGGTGAGTGTCGAAGAGCCGGCAGTATTTTGTGTAAAAGCACTATGGTCTCCGTCGACCGGCATCATAGATAGTCACGGACTAATGCTCTCCTATCAGGGGGATGCGGAGGCGGCGGGGGCTATGATCGCCTTCCATGCGCCCGTTGAAGGCGGAATTATTGAAGGAGATGGTGTAAATTTATCTATAGGGGGAGCGACACCAACAACGCTCAAAGCTAAATTTGTTATAAATTCAGCGGGTCTCCATGCGCAGAGAATGGCCTCTAATATTGTCGGTGTCCCAAAGGAAACAATACCACCTTGTTACTATGCAAAGGGAAACTATTACTCCTTGCTTGGAAAAGCACCCTTTAAGCGGCCTATTTATCCCGTTCCCGAAAAGGCTGGACTGGGTGTTCATGTGACGGTTGACCTGGGTGGCCAAATTCGTTTTGGACCGGACGTTGAGTGGATAGATGGTCTTAATTACGACGTCGACCCGGCGCGCGCCGATGCCTTTTATTCTGCAGTGCGTGCATATTATCCTGATTTACGAGATGGCGCTATTCAGCCTGGGTATTCTGGAATTCGGCCAAAACTTCAGGCGCCGGGTGAAGCTGCACGAGACTTTATGGTGCAGGGGCCCAATGAGCATGGTATTCCTGGATTGATAAATTTATATGGGATTGAGTCACCTGGCTTGACAGCATCTTTGGCGATTGCTGATCGTGTCGCTTTACTGCTTGGAATTAATTTTTCAGCAGAAATCTGAATAAAATTTTTATTAGTTCCTTGATTAAACGGTCTTGACAAAAATTTCATGAATGTCCACACCCTACCGGGCCTTTCTGGGAGGTTAGGTCTGGCAAGGTAGATGTAGGCGTAATTTGGATTGATTAAGCCTAGAAAATTTTAAAAATTAGTAACCTTTCCAATTGAGGCCAGAAAATAACCAGTGTTTGAATAGTGAGAATGGGAAGATATGCAGGGAATGGATCTAATGCTCCAGATTAAGGGGCTGACGAAGAAGTTCGGTTCGTTTACGGCGGTCGATAATATTAGCTTTAGCGTTAACCGGGGAGAAGTGGTTGGCTTCCTAGGACCAAACGGTGCGGGCAAGACGACGGCCATGCGCATGGTTACAGGTTTTCTGATGCCAACTGCCGGCACAGCACTGGTGGCGGGTCATGATGTGACGACTTCCCCATTAGAAGTTAAGCGCCGCATTGGCTACTTACCAGAAGGCGCTCCTCTATATGAGGATATGACCCCACTTGAGCTACTTGGCTTTGTGTCGGATGTGCGGGGCTTATCAGGTGCTACGAAGCGGGAGGCCATTGGGAATGCCGCCAGCCGTATTAATATCGAACATGTGATGCATCAAGCCATCGGGACCCTGTCTAAAGGCTATAAACGCCGGGTCGGTATTGCGCAGGCTATCCTTCATGATCCCGAGATCCTTATTCTTGATGAGCCGACTGATGGGCTGGACCCCAATCAAAAACATGAGGTCCGGAAGCTAATTAATGAAATGGCTAAGGAAAAGATAATTGTTATATCGACGCACCTTCTCGACGAGGTCGACACGGTATGCAGTAGGGCTATTGTTATTGCCCAAGGTAAAATTGTTTCTGATGGGACACCAGCGGAACTCGAAGCTCGATCAGAGCTACACAATGCTGTAACATTTAGGCTTTCTGTTGCCCAATCTGACCTGGGCAAAGCATCAATTGAAGCCATTTCGAATGTTGATCGTGTGGTTCAAAAAAGTGCGGAAAACGGTTCGGTAACTTACATTGCGTATCCGTCTGACAGTCAATCAATAATAGATGAAATCAGTGGAGCGCTAAAGGGCGCTTCCATCGATGTACAGGAAATTCAGGCCGAACGCGGACGCCTTGATGAGGTGTTTCGCCGTATAACGACTGCGGCCTAGCGGAGATAGTTATGGGAAAAAGTTGGGCAATTAGTAAACGAGAGTTGCGGGCGTATTTCACGACGCCGCTCGCCTATGTGTTTATCGTTATTTTTGTTGCACTCAATGGGGTGACAGCATTTTATTTTGGCGCGTTATTCGACCGTGGTCAGGCAGATATGCAGCCATTATTTGGTTTTTTGCCATGGCTTTATCTTTTTCTCATTCCTGCCGTTGCAATGCGGCTTTGGGCAGAAGAACGGAAAGCGGGTACGCTTGAACTTCTTATGACATTGCCGGTATCGACCTTTGACGCTGTGTTTGGGAAGTTTCTGGCAGCGTGGATCTTCGCTGGTATCGCTTTGTCTTTAACTTTCCCCGTTTGGATTACAGTCAACTATCTTGGTAACCCTGATAACGGTGTTATAATCGCGAGCTATCTTGGTGGCTTTTTGATGGCGGGTTCCTATCTCGCCATCGGTGGATTTGTCTCTGCCATGACACGCAATCAAGTAATCGCGTTTGTCATCGGGGCTGCAGTTATTTTTCTTTTCATGATGAGTGGCCTTGAATTGGTGCAGTCTGCCTTTCGAGGCTGGGCACCTGAACTAGTCATTGATTTAGTGCGCTCCTTTAGCTTCCTTGTGCATTATGACGCGATAATAAGGGGTGTGATAGATGTTCGAGATACGATCTTTTTTATATCTATTATAGGCGTATTCCTTTTCGCAAATATGGTCGTAGTTGACCT
>CAYZDH010000126.1:0-7720 GCA_964477025.1 uncultured Rhodospirillaceae bacterium
GTATTTCCGACCTACCACTTGGCGATCTCGGCATAGTCCGCAGGCAGGGCATCAAGGTCGCTTTAGAGCACCGCTGGTTAGTGGTCCGGAGCAGTCTAATTGGTGTGTGGGTTGGTATTATTCCAGGCCTAGGTTCCGCAGTAGCGGAGTTGTTTGCTTTTGGCTGCTCCAAACAAACCTGTCCGGGGTCCAGAGAGACTTTTTGTATTTGGGATGTGCGGGGTGTTATAGCGGTAGATTCTGCAACAAATTCTAAAGTAGGGTGCTCGTTAATTCCGACCCTCGCCTTCGGCATACCCGGCTCCAGCACGCTAGCGCTAATTTTTGGTGGCCTGATTATCGTAGGCATAACTCCAGGCCGAGATATGCTTACCAAGGACCTTCATTTAACCTTCTCTATGATATGGTTACTAATTATTGGCACCATCATTACCTCAATTTTGTGCCTTGCTTTTACCCGCCAGCTGGCAATGGCTACTAAACTCCGTCCATCACTAATGATACCAATCATTTTAGCTATGGCAGTAATTGGTAGCTTCGCGGCATCCAGTAGATTTGAAGACGTCCTGATTATGTTCGCCTTTGGAACGATTGGCTACTTTATGAGAGCCACCGGTTGGCCAAGACCACCACTGCTACTTGGACTAGTCCTTGGTCCAATCGCCGAGCGCCATATGTGGACATCCTGGCAACTCTTTGGTGCGGACTTTCTGTTGCGACCAGGCGTCCTGATTATCTTTGCGATACTAGTCATATGCGTCACCTATCCAATGTTCCAGGATCGGTATTTCAAGCGCCGGGCACAGGAAACGGATACCTAGGATGAATTTGCGTTTTCAACCGAGGTCTCTTCTTACTCTCTGTTTAATCGCATTGTTTGCGTATGTCGTCATATCATCCTATGAAATGCCGCTTCAGGCTAAACTTTACCCCTGGACAATTGGCATAATCGCTCTAGTTTTGCTGGCCTATCAGTTAATCAGAGAACTTTTACCACCCTCTATTACAGAGACTGACCAAACAGGGGTCGACATAGACTTCACCAAGGAAGAATCATCCCAACAAGGTAAACGCCGTGCTCTAGAACTCTTTGCATGGATGTATGGTTTCGCACTTTTGCTTTGGTTAATTGGATTTTATATCGCAGTGCCAGTTATGGTACTCGCCTATATGATCCGGCACAAAGAAACGGTAATCATGAAAATTTCTCTACCCCTGGGTACAGGTTTAGCCACTTGGTACTTATTTGGTCATCTCCTGCATCTTCCCTTCCCACCCGGCCTCCTGCTAGAATGGGCCGGCCTGGTCTAAGGCCTTATCACGGCAAAATTGATCACAGTAACTGCTGCCTGCTTCTCAAAAAGGATTCCTATGTCTGACGAAAACACACCCGCCGAAGAAATCGATATAAGTAAAAAATTCCTGGTTGACCCATACATGGATTGGGCTAAGGGTGAGGGAATACCTGTCCACCTTGACTTTGGTCACAACCTTTTGGCCTTAGAAACAGAGGTCTGGGATCGCTGGGATGCGCGCGGTTGCTTTGCCCACACCCATGGTAATGGCGATTTTATGGCAAACTATGTTTTAGAGGTAGCTCCAAGCAAGAAAACTGCTCCAATCAAACATATTTACGAAGCATTTTTTTATGCTCTCTCTGGCTATGGGTCGACAACTGTCACCTACCCTGACGGTGATGTAAGAACCTTTGAGTGGGGACCGAAATCTCTTTTTACAATTCCTCTCAACTGTGAATACCAAATTTTCAATGGCTCAGGCCAAGAACCGGCACGTTTATCTTGCACGAACGATGCACCTCTCGTGATTAATCTTTTTCATAACGAACGCTTCGTCTTTGAAAATGATTTCGACTTTTCTGAACGGATTGGTGACAGCAAGCATTTTGACGGCGAAGGCGATCACCTTACTGTCAATCGCGGCGATAACGTCGCAGAGGCTAATTTATGGGAAACTAATTTTGTAAACGATCTTACAAACTTCAAGCTCTACGCCATGGACTCACGTGGCAAAGGATCATTAAACGTTTCCTTTATCCTGGCAGACAGCACGATGCATGCCCACTCGTCTGAAATTCCCATGGGCCGCTACAAAAAAGCTCATCGCCATGCGGCTGGAACCCATGTTCACGCTGTTAGCGGGACTGGCTACACTCTGCTTTGGTATGAAGGTGACCAGGAGTTTAAAGAGTTTCCTTGGGAACACGGCTTCATGTACACACCACCCTTCTGGATGTTTCATCAGCATTTTAACACTTGCGATCAACCCGCCCGTTATCTTGCCTGCAGTATGGGGAGCCGCCGCTACCCATTTATTGCCCTTAGACGCAAAAGTGCGGAGGGCAAGGGCGCCACATCTATCCAGGAAGGTGGACGTCAGGTTGAATATGAAGATCAAGATCCTCGAATTCATCGCAAGTGGTTAGAGGCAATTGCTGAAAATGGTATTAGATCTAATATGAGCGACGTTTTCGATGAGCCCGCGATCATGGAACTCCCGGAAAGTGAGCTCACTGGCCCAATCAAAACACCCAAATCAATTGGTCCAGCAGTCTAACCATCGGCTGAGAGCCCGTTGAAGCCCTCAAAGCACATCGCTATTATTGGAGGCGGCATTGTAGGAATTACTGTTGCCTTGGAATTTCAGCGGCGTGGAAATCAAGTTACACTCGTCGACCCAAAGCAACCAGGCCGTGAAACGTCCTATGGCAACACCGGTGTTCTCTCTGACGGTTCAGTAGTAATTTCCAATAATCCCGGCCTACGCAAACGGCTTCCAAAACTCATTCGCAAGAAAAGTAATGCATTAAATTACGATTTAGGTTTCGTTCTTAGGCGGCTGCCGTGGGTGGCCCGCTTTCTCAGCTACTGTACCGAACAACATCTTGATCACAGCAGTCAGGCCTTAAGAGCTTTGCAAGCCCATTCGTTGAGACTTCATCTAGATCTTATCAAAGATGCGAAAGTTGAGAATTTACTTCGTAGAACCGGTTGGTTAAAAGTTTTCCGTAGTGAGGCGAGTTACAAAGCATACGGAATGGAGCTTAAAGTTTTTGAACGTACGGGTGTAGGTCATACAATCTACACCGCTGAAGAATTAAAACAGCTAGAGCCAGGCCTAAATCAAATTTTTCGATATGGTGTCTTATTGCATGATGCATGCAGCGTCTCCAGCCCAGCCGCACTTTGCGACGCCTATCTAAAGCTCTTTATCAAAGCAGGCGGAAAAGTCGTCCTTAGTTCCGCTCAGAAGATACGGCATAAAGTAAAATGGGAAGTCGAGTTGCAGACGTCAGATCTATTGCTCGCTGACGCAATCGTGATTGCCGCGGGACCATGGTCTGCTGAAATAGTTAAAAATCTGGGTTATAAAATACCGATGGCTTGGGAACGAGGCTACCATTGGCATCTAGAGCCTGGAGACGGACCAGCGCTCAACAGAGCAGTGCATGACGTCGATGCAGGGTATGTGATGACCCCCCAGCAACAGGGTGTAAGGATTACTTCTGGTGTAGAATTGGCTGACCGTGATGCGCCTATTGATGACCGGCAAATAGAACAATCAATTCTCTCAGCACGCCAGGCTACATCGCTTGGCAATAAGGTGGAAGACACCCCTTGGATGGGTCGCCGTCCGACCCTCGTCGATAGCCTTCCTATGATTGGACCCGCCCCACGTCACCAGGGACTTTGGTTTAACTTTGGACACCAACACAACGGGCTCTCCACATCCGCAGCAAGCGCAGAGCTCTTGGCAGACCTTTTTGAAGAAAAGACGACCAACATCAACTTTACACCCTTCAGACCAGATCGATTTAGAATTTAATTAGTTATTTTGGATGGATCACGGAAAAATTCTAACTTGTTATCTTGATACCCAGAAAATACCGCCAACTCCCCCTTTACAGTTAGCCTGCAAATCAGCATGTTTAGCGCAAATTTCTAGGAATGGGGATATCACGCCCCTGTATCGTGACAGACTTTCTAATTTTATGAGGCACCTATGCTCGATTTAATGAATATCGCCCGCACCGAAGCGGAAGGCGGAGACCTCTTTGGGCTTCTAAACGACTTGTACGAACCCACAGATGTGCGGCCCAACGGCTATCCAGACGCCGTTGTCTGGCAGGGCGGAAATCATGATGGCAAAATAGAGCCCGTTGCTCATTCCATGACAGACGCCTTTGCCCTTTTGGGCACCATGGCAGCTATCGATGTATTGGGTTTGCCATTCTACGCCGTTCCTATGTGGTCACAATACCGCCATGACCACAAACTTGAGCCCCTTTCTTGGTTCGGCAACATGCCCTGTATTTCAATAAAATGGTCAACGGCAGGGGACGCCTATGTCAATGATGGCAATGGTGGAAAAGTCGTTGTTATGGGTAAATCTGGTAATGCGCCCCTCCGGACACAAGCCGGTGTTTATTGCAACGTTCGTCCATATGGTCCTATCACCGCCGTGCGGTGTATGCCTTGCCTCCCATACTCACAAGATAAAAACGTTTTTGGGGTAAGTGCCGAAACTGGTCACATCCACTCGGAAATGAACACTCCGGGCGTACAACTTGCTTACGCAAACCGCTTGTTCCTGCAGATGGTTCACGAAACCGGGCGCCTTGGCCGCGTCGCTACCAAGCCAACTCAGGCTCAGGAAGACGGGATCAATGCCGGACTTCACAGCTGGCTATTAAAAGGAACAAAATTTGAAGTAGGCCGTAAATACGCCGTTGACCCCTATGATGAATTCAAGAAAGAAATTGATAAGATTATAGCCCTCCTGCCAGCCAACTTTAAGGAGGGTATGGAAAATTGGGGCGGTCAGATTGAGCAGCATATTTCTGATACAAATTATGGCCTACTTGTTTGGGATCTAATCGAACAGCGCGATTGTATTGTCCTCGCCACCGACCTTGATGGGGACCGGCTAACAGACCTTATGGCCGATATTTCTGACCCCCTACGCGCTTTTGGTGGAATGGTTGCTAAACATCTTGGCCAAGACGTTGATATGCGAAAAGTATGGAACGATATGGGCTACACGACTGGGAATGGTCGTGATATGACCTCCATAATGCACCGGATGGAAGGGCCTGCGATCCATGAACAAACGCTGGGTTCAGCTGATGCCATGCTATTACGCCTCCTGGATGGCGATGAATGGGTAGGGGGAACGAAACAGCCCTACGACCCACGTATTCATTTTGTTCTAATACGCGACGCATACCTCGACGCTAACAAAGATAATAGAGCCCTCGAAAGTTTCCTCGATGATGCCCTCAAGAAATTCGACGACATCTATTACAGTGGTGAGCGACCCGGCTATCTCCAAGGCTATAAGGCTCTAAAGGAAACGATTACACCATGGGGTGCCTAGGGGATTAGGTTTGGGATGCAACTGTAACGCCGCGTCCTGCATCACTGTTAATGACTGAGCCAGTCATAACCGCAGCCTGACTTGACGCCAGCAGAACATATGCGCCGGCGTGATCTTCGGGTTCTGTCTGCCGTTTAAGAATATTACTATCCGGCCCTCCGGAACGACTAGAAATGCGTCCAGTTTCTGGTTCTAAAAGACTCTCGGCATCGCTGAAAGAAGTTGGTGTTCCGCTGGGGGCAACACCATTCACTCGAATGTCTGGTGCTAACTCATGGGCTAGTGACCTCATAAGACCAAGCGCGGCATGTTTAGACGCGGTATAAATTGGTCCACTCCCGATATAAAAGGAAGATGTTGATAGAGTAAAAACTATACACCCTTTACTTTTTTTAAGCTCTTCCCGCGTTGCCGCTGCGCCGATCAAATACCCCTTCACATTAACTCCAAAGACATCATCGAACCCTTGATTTAGCTCTTTCTCGCCCATTTTTTCGAGACGCATGCGGGCATCGCGGACACCCGCATTACCAACAAAGACGTCGAGCCTCCCGAATTTTAATACAGCCTGTTTGACCGCTTTTTGATTATCAACAAGGCTACGAACATCCCCCCGAACCGTCAGTATTCTCTTGGGGTCACTAATATGCAGCGCGGCTAACCGCTCTTTATCCTTATCAAAGGCAACAATGCCGGCAACACCTTCTTCCAGAAACCGTTCCAACACTGCCTTACCTATGCCTTCGCCAGCACCGGTAATAAAAACAACCTTGTTCTCCAACCACTTCATATTTTGACCCTCCAAATAACTTTTTTTAGCCAATATGCGCTACTACATGAATAAAGGGAATGCCAAGGCTATCCATCTCGATTGCTTGACAGAGCTGCAGCGTTTGACCATGTTCAGCATCAATAATTGGACCTTTTATACCTAAGAGTATTCAATGCCCCATGATGTCGCGGGTGACCCGCATTGGCACGAACCGGGACGCGATCTATATGCTGGGACACCCTCTTGGCCGCGTCTTGCTACTCCCTACGATGACTTTATGGAAGCACAGGAAGTTCCCATAGTCCGAGAAATTGGGGTCACTGACCTTCTGAACCTTCCAATGCGCCCCTGGAAAAGGCTCGGCGGTCGTGGCTGCTTTATTCAATTATTTGGAACCGAAGGGAAATGGGGCAGTTATCTTGTCGAGGTCCCTGGAGCCGGGGCTCTCAATGAAGAACGGCACCTATACGAGAAAGTTCATTTGGTTCTCGAAGGGCGTGGCACCACCGAAATATGGGATGACGGACAGCAGCGCCCGGACGTCTTTGAATGGAGTCGGGGGTCTCTCTTTGCAATTCCAATGAATACAATCCATCGGATTGTTAACTCATCTGGAAATCCCGCTATTCTTCAGGCAGGAACGCAAGCGCAAAATATGTTTAATCTCCTGCAAGACCAAGACGTTGTCTTCGGAACTTCTTTGAAGATGAAGAGCCGTTATGACCCGGCTGGTAAAAACTTTGTACCGTCGGAAGGATTACAACCTGACCCTACTCGTGGTCTAGCGATGTGCAGAACTAATATTGTTGCGGATGTTTTCAAGACAGATCTTTATCTCGACAACAGGCGAACCCCTGGGTACCGGCGAATGGAACCCCAAATGGCAGAGAATGTTTTTTATCAATTTATTAGCGAACATCCTGCCGGACGGTATTCACGAGCTTATTCCCCTGGACCGGCTGCGGCATTTATTTGTATTGGTGGGAAAGGGTATTCCTACACCTGGCCCCAGGGGCTCGGCCCGACACCATGGCAAGATGGCCAGGGCGAGAGTGTTCTGCGGCAAGAATATAGTGAAATCAGTATGATTTCGGCTTCACCAATGTCTGGTGACTGGTTTCATCAACATTTTTCTATGGGAAATGAACCACTCCGGCTACTCGGCTGGTATGGCCCTAATAATCATATAGCTCAGCAAGCTGGTATTCCTGGCGAAACTGTCGTTGACCCTGGAATGGTGGATATTACGTATCCGGGCGGTGCGTCGATCCCATACTACCTTGAAGACGCGCAGGTGCGTTCCAATTTTGCTGAAATGATTAAAGCCGAAGGGACCGAGAACCGTATGGATAAGAAGTTTTATGACAAAAACACAACTTACTCTTTTGCGGGTGGTTAAATTCAATAAGGTGAAGGGCCTCGCAGAAAACCTTGGACGATAGCGATGAAGAAGGTGGTCGTGTTGTATTCACCGAACAACGCAACCTAGCCTCTGCTGAGAAAACATCACTTATTAGCGTCGGTATAGATATCGGCTCTTCAACGTCACACTTG
>CAYZDH010000127.1:0-6840 GCA_964477025.1 uncultured Rhodospirillaceae bacterium
TGCGGAACGTTGTGGCGCTGATGTTGAGATAATCGAGGTTAAATGGGGAGAGGTGTTTGATCCTCAACAAATTGAAGACACCATTAAGCGTATAAGACCAAAACTCGTTGCCATTTGTCAGGGGGACACTTCCACAACACAAGCTCAGCCGCTGGAAGAAATTGGAGAAATCTGTGCGAGGTATGAAGCGTTGTCTTTTGTTGATGCAACTGCAAGCCTTGTCGGGATGGATTTACCTGTTGATAAATGGAAAATCGATTGTGTGTCTATTGGCCTGCAGAAATGTTTAGCAGGCCCGCCGGGCATTGCACCCATTACTTTTAATGATCATGTTGCAGAAATTATAAATTCTCGCAAACATATTGAAAGAGGTATTCGCCCCGAGGGTTTTCAAGCAGCTAAAGGACCAATGGTGGCATCGAACTATTTTGATCTTGGAATGTTAATGGATTACTGGTCGGAAGCACGGCTAAATCATCATACCGAGGCAACCTCAATGCTCTATGCAGCGCGGGAATGCGCGCGGGTGGCTCTCAAAGAAGGCCTACAAGCGGGTTTTGACCGGCACGCCTTGGCAAGCAGGGCGATGGTCGCAGGCCTTGAGGGCCTTGGACTAAAAATATTCGGTGATAAACAACATAAAATGCCTAACGTGACGGGCGTTTATATCCCTGAGGGGATTGATGGGGAAGCCGCCCGAGCGGAGATGCTTCATGATTTCGGGATCGAGATTGGTACATCGTTTGGTCCGTTACATGGCAAGATCTGGCGTATCGGGGCGATGGGCTATAACTGTCAAAAACAAAATATTTTAACTTGTTTAGCCGCACTTGAGGCAACGTTGCGTCAACATAATGTGTCAATGCCCGCCGGTAATGGTGTTGCTGCCGCGCTAGCTGAATATCGGGCGGAGGGTCAATAAAGAAGGAAGGCGCCAGAAAAAGTGCTTTAAAGGGAATTTTGGCTCATTTTCAGCTATAAAAAGAGTATAAAACCTTTTTGTTTATAACCATGCTCCACCAATCATAAAAGAACTGGGTCCTGTAAGTTACGCAGGAATGCTTTGTTGAAGGGGTGTGGCGCGGATAAAATTTGGGATGACATGACATTATGACCGATAGAATAGTGTGTCTTAAGGAACTCAATAAAGGAGAGGATCAAGACTTCATTGCTGCCCTCGGCGAGGTTTTTGAACAATCTCCATGGCTGGTAAAGCGCACCGCATCCGCTCGACCCTTCGTATCTCGTGATGCATTGATCGATGCGTTGATGGCAACAATGTACGGAGCTACTAAGGAAGAAAAGCTACTATTAATTCGAGCACACCCAGATCTCGCTGGAAAAGCCGCCCGGGAAGGAAGTCTGACTGATCACTCGCAGCGAGAACAGTCTAGTATTGGCCTCGACTGCCTATCTGATAGGGAGTATGAACGGTTCACGCGGCTCAATGACGCATACAAGAAAAAGTTTGGGTTCCCATTTATAATAGCTGTAGTCGACCAAACGAAGGGGTCAATTTTGGAGGCCTTTGAGGAACGACTTGAGGGTGATCGGGACAATCAAATAGAAGAGGCTATTAAAAATATTGGCAGAATTGTGAGCACTCGCGTTCTCGGCACGGTAATGGAGAAATAAATTTGATGGAGACGATCGTCCTAGATTGGCTAGGGCTGGTATTGCGCTGGGCCCATATTATTGTCGGTATAGCCTGGATCGGCTCGTCTTTTTATTTTATGTGGCTGGACTCCCACCTTGAAGAGCCCACGGTACCAGATGATGACGTAGAGGGTCAGCTCTGGATGGTCCATAGCGGCGGATTTTATCGGGTCGACAAAATTATGGTGGCCCCGAAGATTATGCCGAGGCATCTGCACTGGTTTAAGTGGGAAGCTTGGTGGACGGGAGTAACCGGTGTGTTGTTGCTAGCCGTAGTCTATTATCTTGGATCTTCGGCGTTTTTGATTGACCCTGATGTTGCGGCGATTACTAAGCTGCAAGCCGTTGGCATAGGCATCGCGACGTTAGTCGTCGGATGGTTTCTCTATGATGGCATATACATGTCGGGGTGGGGGAACAAATATACTAAAATCTCGGCGGCTATTGGATTTTTCGGTCTGTGTCTCGTTGCCTACGGTTTAAGTCAGGTCCTTTCCGGCCGCGCGGCTTATATCCATGTTGGCGCATTGATAGGAATTATCATGGTTCTAAATGTTTGGATAAGAATTATTCCGGGCCAGTATAATTTAGTGAATGCGCGGAAAAATGGCGAGGAACCTGATCCCTCCTATGGTGTCCGGGCAAAACAGCGTTCCGTTCACAACAACTACCTCACTCTGCCGGTTGTCTTCGTGATGATTAGCAGTCATTACCCCATGACCTTTGGACACCAGCATAGCTGGGCCATTTTAATCGTGTTGTTCATTATCGGTGCTTTGGTGCGCCACTGGTTTAATTTGCGGAATTCCGGATCGAATGCGATCTGGCCAGTACCAGTGGCAGTTATAGCAATCATTATGCTGGCCGGGTACGTATCAGTGCCCGGATTTACGGGCACTGAAAAAAAGAGTTTAGAACGAAAGGTTGTTTTCTCTGAGGTGCAGGCAATTATTAAAACTCGCTGCACAACTTGTCACTCAGCGAGCCCGACATTTGAAGGCATTGATAAGCCTCCCATGAATATCAAGCTAGAGACTGAGGCAGAAATTATAAAACACGCTACTCAAATCCAGAAAACGGCGGTAACGACAAATAGTATGCCGCTCGGTAACGCGACGAAAATGACTAAGGAAGAACGCCTTGTGATTGGCCGGTGGATCAGCAGTGGTATGCCAAGCAAGTGATCTATGATTCGTGCCAATGAACCCGGTTAATAACGTTTTAGTGATTGGATCGTGTGTGCCAAGCAATTATTGCTGAACAGTTGATCCAAAGTTAAGTGCCGTATGTAATAGGATATCGAAAAATGCCTTTAAATGCCGGAATGACATTATGGAAAACTCTGTAGACCGCTATCAAAAATCATTTCCCGTTTCTTGGGATCAGCTCCATCGCGATGCCAAGGCGCTCGCCTGGCGGCTTGCGGAGAAAGGACCATGGGATTCTGTTGTAGCAATTACGAGAGGAGGGCTTGTGCCGTCAGCGATTATCGCCCGAGAGCTAGAAATTCGTATGATTGATACCGTTTGCGTGGCGTCTTATGCGCACCAAAGTCAAAGCGGTGTTGAGATTATTAAGGGCGTGAGCGGCTCCGGCAAAGGTGTTCTTCTAATTGATGACTTGGTGGATACAGGTAGGACAGCAAAGGTGGTGCGGGAAATGCTCCCAGATGCTCATTTTGCAACAGTCTATGCCAAGCCCGAAGGGCGCCCTATGGTTGATAGTTTTGTGACCGAGGTAAGCCAAGACACCTGGATTTTCTTCCCATGGGATACAGAACTTAGTTTCGTTGAACCAATCGCCAACAACCGACACTAACTGTATGAAATATGCTAGCACTGTTTCTGGAGGAATGGTGGTCGCCCCACATTTTTTGGCAGCTGAGGCGGGCGGGCGCGTATTATCCGAAGGCGGTAACGCAATTGAGGCAGCTATCGCGGCGGCGGCGACAATTGTGGTTGCCTATCCCCATATGAATTCGTTAGGGGGCGATAATTTCCTTTTAATTAGCGATGGTGGCAAACCCCTAGCAATCGATGCTTGCGGGGCAGCTGCTCAACGGGCAAGTGTTGAGTTCTATTCGTCCAGGGGATTGAAATCCATTCCGTCTCGTGGAGCGCTCGCTGCGCTGACCGTTGCAGGAGTTATTTCAGGGTGGCAGCTCGCACTCAGGGAAAGCAAACGTCGGGGCGGTAAAATGCCTCTTTCTCGATTATTTGAGGATGCTATTCAACATGCGCGGAACGGCACCATCGTTTCAGCCACATTGCATCGTAATACTAAGGAAAATCTAGATGAACTAAAAAATGTGAGCGGCTTTTCGGAGACTTTTTTGTTGGAAGGAGCGGCTCCACCAGAAGGCCATAATTTAAGACTTACGGCGTTGGCATCTACCTTTGAGCAGCTGGCCTTGGCTGGACTTAATGATTTTTATTCTGGTGACATCGCCAATTCGATTGCACGGGAACTTGGCGCTGCGGGCAGCCCGCTCCTCATTGAAGATTTGTCGCGGCACAAAGCCCTTACCGTTGAACCGTTATCCATCAATTTAAAGAGCGGAACAGTCTACACAATGCCTCCACCGACGCAGGGGCTCGCGTCAGCGATGATACTCGGATTGTACGAACGTCTAAGTGTTTCGAAAGCGGATAGTTTTGAATTCGTCCACGCTATCGTGGAGGCTAGCAAACGCGCTTTTCGGGTAAGAGATAAATACGTTTCTGATCCTACTTATATGACGATTGATCCAGCTCAATTTCTAACGGTTGAAACCCTCGATAAGGTGGCGGCAGAAATCGATTCTAAAACGGCGTTGCCGTGGCCAGAGATTTCCCAGTCTGGGGACACAGTATGGCTTGGGACAATGGACAGTGAGGGTTGCTCAGTCAGTTTGATTCAAAGCATTTATTGGGAGTTCGGATCGGGAGTTGTACTGCCGGAAACCGGTATTGTCTGGCAGAATCGGGGTGTTAGCTTTAGCTTGGAACCTGGTAATTTAAATTTGTTAATACCGGGGCGGCGACCGTTTCATACCATCCACCCAGCTATGGCGACCTTGGCTGATGGACGACATATGGTCTATGGAACAATGGGGGGCGAAGGACAGCCGCAGACCCAAGCCGCAATTTTCACGCGCCATGTCGATTTCCGCCAGAATTTGGCTGATGCAATAGCCGCGCCGCGCTGGCTTCTTGGCCGCACTTGGGGGGAAGAAACGGCTAAATTACGTATCGAAAATCGATTTAACCCTACCGTTATTGAGGCTCTGCGATATGCAGGTCATGATCTTGAAATTGTTGGCGATTTTGATGAAATGATGGGCCATGCCGGGGCAATAACCCGCCAAGTCGATGGATCTATAAATGGGGCCTCCGATCCGCGCTGCGATGGCGCTGCGATAGCCGGTTAGGTAAACCTATTTGGTTAACCACGCTCTCAGTGTAATCACCGCGCCCGCTAAGGCATCCCATCCCGAGCTATGGCCGATAGCATTAAGTCGCTTTAAGGAGACCTGAAGTTCCCGATCCCGATTCAACGTTATATCACCAATCGCCGCGTGAAGAGGTTCAGCGCCTAGTCCTTGCGCCGCTGCTTTCAGATGTACCCTGCTGATCTCGTTGGTGCCGGATGAAGCTATTTCGATTGCACCCGCTAAGTGGTCGATCTTATCATCTTGTTTTAACAAGCTTAGCATAATCATTATACCACCTAAAAAATCGTCGCCTGATGGTGTAAGTCCGGGACCCAGTCCAATCAATGCAGTAACTGGTTTTAGAACGCTATCGGGCGAATTGCCTTGGGCTTTGAAAAACTTGTTAAGTTCAATAATAGCCTGCGCTACGCTGTCTAACCTTGCGTTTAATTTTTTACCCGAAAATATTAAGGACGCGAGGCCTTCCGAAGGTGCCATATCGCACGCTTGGGATTCCAATGCAGTTAAGCAGGCTTGTATACTTGTCTTGTTCAAATTAAAAATAGGATCCGGACGCCATGGTTCAGCGTCACGGTAGGAAAACATGTAATGATTTCCGATATGAATGTGAGTTGCTGAAATTTTGACTGGGTCGTCTATTTGAAAACCACCTGCCCGCCAATTGATATTGTTGGGCGCATTTGTCTTTAGATTGAGTGGTCCAAGGGGAAGTGATGAGGTGCCGATACAGGTCCAATTACTAACAATCTTTACGTAAAAGCTATGCTCGAACAAGGCGGCTATATAACCCTGGTTTGGATAATCGATAGCTTCAAGGGCGAGCTCTCCGGCCGAGGTAATTACAAACTGGTTGTAGCCGTTTTCGTTAGGCATCATCGCGAAATATGTGGGTTCCTGTTTCACCAGCCAGAGCGCCCATCGCTTCCTCTAGATCAGCGATTATGACCCGTTCTCCGCCACGTTCAAGAAACTGAATAGAAGCATCAATTTTGGGGCCCATGCTACCAGGCGGAAAATGTCCCTCAGCGTTCAAGGTTTTTATTTTTGATAGCTTTACCCGGTCGAGAAACTTTTGATCAGGCTTACCAAAATTGATGGCTACCTTTGGGGTAGCAGTTAAAATCATAAAGTCTTTGATCCCAAGAATATTCGCTATCAGGGCCGAGGTGAGATCTTTGTCGATAACTGCTGCGACCCCATGTCGGATACCCTTGGCCCCACGAATGACGGGTATACCGCCCCCGCCACCGGCGATGACGATTGTTCCTCTCTGGGAGAGAACCTCGATAAGCGATATATCACACACATGTTTCGGAACGGGTGAGGGGACGACATGTCGATAACCGCGCCCCGAATCTTCCATCATCTGCCAACCTAATTCTTTTTGTATAGACTTGGCATCCGTCTCGTTGAAGAAAGGACCTATAGGCTTGGTATGGGTCTTAAAGGCTTGGTCATTTTCATCGACTTCGACTTGAGTTAATAGACATGCGACATGCCGAGGGTTGTCGGCGTCGCGCAGAGCATTTTCCATCGCCTGCATGAGTAAATAGCCAATTCCGCCTTGGCTATGCGCCACGCAAATGTCTAGTGGCATTGGGGAAATACGGTCACGGGTAAGGGCTTGGCGCATCAAAATCTTCCCAACAACAGGGCCGTTACCATGGGTGATGCTGAGTTGAACGACCTATTGTCCGACCTGCAGCAAAGCTTGAGCTGTATTCGCAGCAATAGCTTCCAGCTCATCGGAC
>CAYZDH010000127.1:6859-7718 GCA_964477025.1 uncultured Rhodospirillaceae bacterium
TATTGGGAATTACTTTACCGTATGGCATCGCGTATCTCCCTTAACTATTGACCCCCAGCAGTTTGAGGGCGGCAACTGCCGCGTCGGCATTTGATTCTGCAACATCAATTCCGGATGATTGGAGCGTTTGAATTTGATTGGATAGAACCTGCGGATCTTGCTCCGTTCCAGTCACTGAGGCAATGATTGTTGGGTCATTCTCTCCTCGCATAGAACTCAGCATATCGACGAGATGACCGGCAGGATTAGGGTGAGCTCCATAACCAATGACGAAGTCTATCAATATTAAGCCAACATCAGGATCCATCAGGGCTGCCGCTAAAGGTTCGTGACGAATTTCCGGGTCAATCATTGGATGGGGACGGCCTTGGGTATATTGGTCGTCGCCGAGATCGATAATTTTATGGGTTTTGATCCCATCTGATAGTTTTTTGGCGCCGGGTATGGCGGCGTTTGACTCCACACTTAATCCGGCGTCTAAAAGGATTAGTTGAGTTTCTGCCGCTAAAGTACCGCCGGAATAAAGTCCTCTTATGGAGGTCCGACCGTCAGGAATTTTTGTATATGAGGGAGTAAATTGGCTAATTTTCATTTCGCCTAGGGCGACCTGCGCGGCATCCTTTAGAGTTCTCGCTGCTGTTGCATTAGCGGGCAAATCAAGATCAGCCGCGCCAATAAAACAAATGGTAAAGGGTTTAAGGCTTTGCCCAATCCGTTCCATTATTTTCGGCAGGACCTTTCCACCCGGTGGTTTGGAAATCAGAACGATTTGTTGAGTTTCAGCGTCATTGTCTAGGCGGTCTATACCCAATAGTGTCGAAATTCCGACGAACTCATCCCTCAGAACTCTGCAACCACC
>CAYZDH010000128.1:0-7639 GCA_964477025.1 uncultured Rhodospirillaceae bacterium
GGGGTTCATTACAAAGGTTTGGAGGATGCAGAACCAGCGCCGTTACTCAGTGAGGTTTTGCAAAATTCGGAATTAAAAGCAATCGTAATCTGTCCCTCCAACCCATTTGTAAGTATCGGCCCCATCCTCAATGTTCCCGGTGTCACCGAGGCCATCTGCCAAACCGACGTCCCTATTATTGCAATTTCCCCAATTGTTGGTGGACGTGCAGTAAAGGGCCCAGCTGCCAAGATGATGGCAGAGCTCGCCTTACCTGTATCGCCACTTGGGATAGCACGGCATTATCATAAATTTATAAATGGTTTAGTCATCGACACAAAGGATACGCACCTAGCCGATGAAATTATAGCTACAGGAATAGATGTGCGCGTCACTAATACGATTATGGATTCAGCAAGAACTGAGAGCAACCTGGCTCAGGAAACTCTCCAATTTGCGATGTCTCTTTCGCACAAAGAGGTCTAAAAAATTATGTCGGTGGCGACTATTATTCCTGTCAAACCATTTGCTGAGGGCAAAAGTCGTCTTTCAGGTTTCTTGTCAGATGAGCGACGCTACACGCTTAACCGAAATATGTTCCGTCATGTGCTCAAGACAGCGCTCGCTGCGCAAGGTATTAATGATATTCTCGTTATTAGCCGGGATGAGGACGCTCTCAATCTCGCAGAAGAAGCGGGTGCTCACGCTATATTAGAGGGCCATAATTCTAATCTTAACGCCGCTCTTGATGTTGCTAGAAAAGCGAGCTCCGCACTAAACGCAACGGCATTACTTATTGTTCCCGCCGATCTAGCCAAGTTAGAACCAAAAGACCTAATAGACATACTCACCAGTGCAGATGACCACGCGCCAAGAACCTCACTCGTAATTATTGCTCCGGACGAAAGCCAGCGCGGCACTAACGCACTCTTTATTCGACCACCGGATTCCATAAACTTTTTGTTTGGCGCAAAAAGCTTTGAAAGACATCAAGCAACGGCGATCAATTTCGGCTGCCAAGTCTCAGTTTTAAACAATCCAAATTTAGGCTTCGATGTTGATGAACCTAAAGACCTGATTAATCTAGATATGGAATTTTAGCGGGCTTAATCAGCCACTACCTTGCTTAACGATTGAGGCTTCGATCGACCCCTTAACTCGCCATGCATAGATAAAGACAACTAGACAGAGTATCCCGCTTATTGAAATAGGCTGGGTAAGCCCAAAAATTTCAGAAATAGCGCCCATGACGAGGGATCCAATTGCAGCTCCACCAATCCAAATCAATCCATAAAGTGCGAGAACTCTTCCACGCATAGTTTCCTCAGCGACAGCTTGAATTAGCGACTGAATACAGGTGCCCACAAGCGAGTACTGAATGCCAAAAAATACCATACAGACTACTGCCACCTCAAAATGGGTAGTGTTGGTAATGACGACTAAGACAATTGCCCCAACCAGGACTGCATATGCGGTAATTTGAGCCAATCCTTCGAAGCGCCCACGTTGAGCAATTGTTATTCCCGCAGCAACCGCACCAATACCCATGGCCGACGTTAAAATAGCTAGTCCCTCGGCGCCTTGGCTGAAAATACCTGATGAAAACCCGGGAAGTAGCTCTACCAATGGTCTCGTCAAGAAAGATGAGCCCAGAAGAATTAACAGAGATGGCCCTATGACGGGATGGGATGCGGCGTAACGGTATCCAGCGATTATATCCCCCAGAATAGATAGCCCGGATGCCGGAGGCTTAGCCATAGGAGGGACTCGCACCAACCATAAGGCCGCAAAAAACCAAGAATACAGAATTGTATTGATTAAAAAGACAGCATTCACACCCCAAAAATTAAGAATAGTTGCTCCAATTGCAGGACCGATTACGCGAGCGCTGTTCCAAGTAAAACCCCCAAAAGCGATTGCGGCGGGCAAATCCTCACGTGGCACAAGTGCAGGCGGCAGAGAGCTTCTAATCGGCTGGAAAAGCGCATGATCCATCCCTGTGATGAATGCAAACAAAAGCAGAAGTTCAATATTCAACAATCCCGCAAACGCTGTTACCATCAACAATGCAGTCACTACTACGTTTAGAAACTGGATGAGCCGCGCTAGTGTGATCCGCTCGAAGCGATCCGCCATATACCCCGCTAGTGGGCTAAGTAAGACGACAGGAACTAAATCGGCAAATCCCATCACACCTAGCCACCAAGGGGATTTCGTCAATTCCCAGGTAAGCCACCCAATCGCCAGGCGTTGGGCCCAAACACCACATTGCGATGGGAAATTACCAATGGCAAATATCGCAAAATTTCGGTGTGAAAAGGCGCCGGCAAGACCGCCCCGGCTAGCTTTTTTACTTATCAATCTATCCAAAACCTTGTGGTTACAGGCAAAATTTTTACATCGTGATGAGGCCCCTAAGCGGAACCAATTTCGTCAGTCTGGTATTAACCAATGATTATGAATCGGTCACCCAAAAACGAAAAAGAAGGGTTTTATTATTAGATACCAATGCATTTGATCTTAAATAGCTAGAACTTAATAAAAACCGCCGACGTAGCAATGAATGGAAGCGGGAGACACACTAGTCTTAGACTACTAACCGATGTGTTTTGCCAAAAATGACTGGGTCCGGTTCCAAGCTAGAATCGAAGCCGCTACATCATAACGCTCCGGTCGGACGTGGCTATCAAACCCGTGTCTTACCCCCTTATATATGAACCAGCTCACTTCGGGTCGACGATCTTTGAACATTTCGACATCTCCCGGTGGCACAGCAGTATCAAGATCGCCTACGTGGCTGATCATTGGACATTTTGCTTCCTCATCAGGAAAGTCACACATATTGGAACCATAATATGCTATGGCTGCATCAAACTGGCAGCGACATGCAGCCAGCCAAGTAATTGTCCCACCAAAACAATAACCAGAGATAGCTACTTTTCCTGCTGATCCGATATAGTCCGCCGCTGCAGTAACGTCATCAAGCACCTTCCCGTGATCAACTTTATGGCTGATTTCCTTTCCACGTCTCATACCGTTAGCGTCATATGGCAACACTAAATCGGATTCGGTCCGGTCGAATAATGCAGGCGCAATCGCACAATAGCCAGAAACAGCATATTTATCGCAAACAGTTTTCAGATACTCATTGACGCCATACATCTCCATTCCAATTACAATTCCACCTCGCGGCGATCCTTTTGGTTCTGCGAGATATGCATTCAATTGATGGCCGTCTGACGCCCTTAGACCGACTGTTGTTCCCATAATTTCCCTCGATAGACGAATCCCATTACGCACCTATACTATCGAAGAGGGTGCGACAACAAACCCAAACCAGACGATTTAGGAACTAGAAATGCTGAAACTTCGCTTTGCTGCCGGTGGTTATGATAGGCTTGATGCTCTCCAATACGGGATTGTTAAGCCGGAAGGCATCGACCTGGAATTCAATGAGATTAACGCCCCTCGCCAGATTTTTGATGGAATGCTCGGGGGGGGACTGTTCGACGTCTCAGAATTTTCGAGTTCCGAATTTATTACACGCACTTTGCGCGGCAATTTCCCATTTGTTGGTATTCCTGTATTTCCATCCAAGGCCTTTCGTCACGGTTTTATTTATATAAATAAGAATGCTGGTATTAACTCACCCAAAGATTTAGAGGGAAAACTTATTGGCGTGCCACAGCATTCCCAAACCGCAGCGGTCTGGATCCGGGGACATTTACAGCAAGACTATTCTGTCGACTGGTCGACTGTGCGTTGGGTCGAAGGATCTGTTGAGCAAGCAGGTGAACACGCCAAGATAGAAACGACCTCCCCTACCATACCCCCCATTCTTGAACCGAACACAACCGGGAAATCAATGAGTGACCTGCTAGCAAGTGGCAAAATTGACGCGATCCTCGGCTCCCGACGCCCCGAAGCAATGGGCACACATCCTGACGTTGTTCGGTTGTTTCCCGATTACCGAGCAATGGAACGCGATTTTTATCAACGCACAAAAATCCATCCTATTATGCACATCATTGCAATCCGGCGAGATGTCTATGATAGAGACCCATGGATCGCTGGAAGTCTATATAACGCGCTTGAAGCCTCTAAAAACTGGGCGCTCAACAAACTTCGCATCTCAGCCGCTCAGCACTGTATGCTGCCCTTTATGTTTGCAGACATGGATGAAGTCGATGAGATTTTTGATGGCGATCCATGGCCCTACGGAGTTGAACAGAACAGGCCAACGTTGGAGGCACTGGTATCGCACTTACAGGAACAACACCTTATCGCTGAAACGGTGCCAATTGACGATTTATTCGTACCAGTATCCTAGCACTCAGAAGCTTCTGGTCCCTCAAGAAATTTATTAGGCTTCAGAAACATTGCCAGCAATAAACAACCATTCGGCGACCAAGCATCATGCTTGCTGCCCGCCGGGCGCCAGGCAAAATTACCAGCCTTGCATTCGCCCTCAAAGTCACTCAAGCTGCCTTCAAGAATATAGCTTTGTTCAATATCTGTATGCTCATGCATCGGAAGCTTGGCACCCGGCTGCCAACGGAAAAGAGCGGTCATGACTCCCCGCTTTCCATCCTTAAATAGAATCTTCATTTCACTCCCAGCGTAATATGTCTCCATCCATGGCAGACTATCCACATCAAGATAGCGTGTGCTCGATGGGTCCATAGCGTCGTCGTCAAAGTTGGGTGTATGGGGTCCAGCAGGGGCAACAGCATCCGCCATAACAACGCTCCTTCTGTGATTATCGCGCATCCTATAAAGTATAGGGTATCGTATCTAGAAAAACCAACAGGATTGACTGATGCATAAGGTGACCATAAGGCAGGAAATTATTGACCGAGTATTAGAACGGCGCGGTCGCCATCATCTTTTTGACTCGCTTGACCCAAAGCACACCGCACTTCTTGTTATAGATATGCAGAACATGTTTTGTGAAAAAGGGGCTCCAGCAGAGGTCATTGCGGCGCGGGGTATTTGCGACAATATAACCCGTCTATGTGCGGAAGTCCGTGCTCTTGAGGGGTTAGTTATTTGGATTACTAGCGCAACAAGTTTCGCGAATGGTCGCAGTGACTGGGAGATGTTTCTGAGTAATTTCATTAGTCAAGATGTTCGAAATGACAGGCAAGAATATTTAGCACCCGGTGGACGTGGGGAGAAAATTTGGCAGGATCTAGAACCAAAAGAAGGCGACCTACATATTCGAAAAAATCGTTATTCTGCGTTAAGTTCAGGGGCCTCTATGCTGCGCAGTACGCTATCAAGTCATAATATAAAAAATATTCTAATTGCCGGCACCAAAACCAATATTTGCTGCGAAAGCACAGGCCGTGATGCCATGCAGTTAGATCATCAGGTTGTGATGGTCGAGGATTGTTGCGCAGCGTTATCAGACGAAGAGCATCGCTCAGCACTGGAAAATATGATCCAGCAATTTGGCGATGTTATGACGGTGGATGAGGTGGTTGCTGTTATGAAAAACCGAGCGAATGACTAAAAAGGGTCATAGTAAATAAAATCTGTTCATATTTAGAACCAGGGATAGATAACATATGGTACAATTGTGTAATTTATTTACTTTGTAGCCGATGGCATAGTCACCGCGTATAAGCGCACCAAGCATACCCTCATATAAAATGGGACTTGTCCCCACTAACCCGCCTAAATTATTGGTTCGGCTTTTCGGTTATCGCCTCGGATCGCAAGCCAGCCAAGAACCGCTAGGATCGCACCACCAACAATAAAGAACGACGCCTCTAAACCAAAGCTCTTCGCCACAGCTCCCATAAAAATTGGTAAAATTACCGCCGCCACCCGACCGGCAGTCACTCTTAATCCTGCACCCTTGCCCTGAGCTTCGCCCGCCGCCTGAGCTACGATCGAAATTTCCATAGCCTGCGCTACGCCGGAAGTTGCCCCACGAATTGCGATAGCAATTAGAAACAGGACATAAACCCCAAAAACACCAGCGACAGGCGCTAAATCGACATCCAATCCAAATAATTTCAACGCTGTAACATCGGGTGACACCTCCATTGTGAAGCCCGTCCAGCCAATTATAGGCGTGATAGCCATCATGAAAACGCCCAGAGCAATTGAAGACAATAAGATCCTTCGATTGGAGAACTTTGTCGCAAGCCAGCCTGTGCTAATTGCCCCGACCCCGCCGATAGCCCCCAGTACCGAAAAGAGGATACCGATCATCGTACCTGAAATACCGATACCATCTAGATAAATCACATAGAAGTTTGACTGCATTGCGACGCCAGAATGGCGTAAGATTGTAACAACGAAAACCAGCCCAATCGCCGGGATAGCAACCAGCCTAAAGGCATCCAGATAGTCAGCTAATTTAGGTGCAATATCGCTAAGGGTTGCCCGGGGATTAGGCGCTGGGGCTTTCCCCCCGTTTGGCTCAGAATTGTGTGGCACAAAGTAAGTCGAGAGGAATGTCAACGCAGCCCATAGGCTGAGAAAAGCAAATGCCCACCAAGCTCCGGCAACATCCCTAATAGCACCGACAGTTGGTGGACCAAAAATTGTCCCAACTCTCGTAGCCAATGTCAGTCGACCGGTATAGACCGGCTGACCGCGCATCAAGCTACCGGTCAGCGATTGAGCACCGATCCAGGTTGTCATAACTGCCAAGCCACCAAACATCTGAAAGACGATCAGCATTGGAATAAGCGGTGCCGCTGGGTAGAGCATCGGGATCACGATAGCCGCGCTAGCAAAAACCATCATCACCCGCCGGGTGCCAAATTTATCCATCATTGCCCCCCCGTGGATCAAAAAGAGCATTGGCAGAATGTGGCGTGCGCCTAGAACGATTCCGATGATTAGCGGATCATTAGTCAGCGTTGCTGTCCACAACGGCACTACAACGTTATAGAGATGCAGGGAACTATTGGAAAATAAAGCAGCGCCGTAAACTGGTATCTGCACTCGCCAGGGGATGGGCGTTCGCAGGTTTTCGGATGAGGCAGAAAAATCAGGCATAATTTCTCTAACCTACACTATTGAACTAACAGCAACAAAAGGCCTTCTCTAATATACCAGACTTGAACCAATTCCGCTGTTGCAGCTATCCTTTTAAGGCAAAAAGTAACGGGGGGAAATATTATGGCTGAGCAAACTTCTAAGTTCCTAAAAAATGCCTGGTACGCTGCGATATGGGCACACGAGCTACCTGAATCACTGCCCATTCCCAAAACATTTCTTAATGAGCCTGTTGTTCTATTCCGTACAACTAATGGAACACCCGTTGCTCTAGCAGACAAATGCTGTCATCGGGCGGCGCCACTGTCACTGGGTGAATGTGACGGCGATGGCATCCGCTGTGGGTACCATGGATTAAAATTTGATGAGGCAGGGAACTGTGCTGATATCCCTGGCCAGACGCAAATACCCCCCGGCGCAACAGTCCGCGCCTATCCCACCGTCCAGCGCTGGAACATGGTGTTGATTTGTATGGGAGACCCGTCGCAGGCCGACGACAGCACTATACCAGAATATTTCTGGCTCGATGATACCAAATGGAAAGCGGCAACTGGGTATATCCCGATGCAAGGGAACTATCAGCTTTTAGTCGATAACCTTCTCGACTTCACTCATGTGACATATCTGCACAAAAAAACGCTGT
>CAYZDH010000129.1:0-7634 GCA_964477025.1 uncultured Rhodospirillaceae bacterium
GGAGATCATTAAGCCGGCCTGGTTTTTTTTGTTTGCCATCGGCAACCCATTTTTCCCGCGCTTGACCGCCTTTCCAGGAACGCGTAGTGAATCCTAAAATCTCCACTTTGACGCCACAACGCTCAAGTGTCCGGGCTAAGATGTCGCCACACATAGCTGCAACGGTGATCGGTCGCCCGCGCATAGAACCGGAATTATCGATAAGAAGAGTTACCACCGTGTCGCGGAAATCCGTATCGCGTTCCAACTTGTAGGAAAGCGGATGCATTGGATTGGTAACTACTCGCGATAAGCGCCCAGCATCAAGCAATCCTTCCTCTAAATCAAACTCCCACGATCGCGTTTGTTTGGCCATTAGGCGACGTTGGAGACGATTAGCCAGGCGGGAGACAACACCGTGTAGGTTTGAAAGTTGCTGGTCTAGTTGATGGCGAAGTCGATTCAATTCGTCAGTATCGCAAAGTTCTTCAGCGCTTATGGTTTCATCAAATTCAGTCGTAAATGAAAGATAGCGCGTATTCGCATGCTGGGAATTTCGCTCCCATGGCTCGTTCCATTTACTAGGCCCGGAGGGTTCTTCCTCGCCTTCACCGCCCATAAACTGGTCTTCTTCGCCTTCCCCAAAATCTCCATCCATTATTAACGGGGCTGTTCCATTTGCAATCCCATTTCCTGTACCAACGCCATTTGCAATCCCATTTGCGGTGGGAAAGAAGCAGTCAAAAAAAATAAAACTTAATTTTGAGGGCATGCACTATCCTGTCAGCACTCCTCCAGAAAAAGCTAAGGCACCTCAGCCCCGCATGATTAGTATCCCACTGCCCATAGAAGATCGCGTTCAGAATAAATTCAACTCACTGTCTGAGACGATCTTGATCGTGCCTAATGGGGTACCATCAACGGTCATTATCGACGATCCAGCAGCAGTGGCCCCAAGCAACTGGATGATTGACGAAACCCCAGCCCCAATAGAAATCGACACGCCCAGCATATTCCCGCAATTCATAGATATTGTAGTGGAAGATACGCCCCCTCCGAGGCAGCTAGAGCGAACGGCCACCATCATTCAGGTGATCTCTCCTGATCCAGAACCAGCGAACTTACCAGAAACAGTCAACGGGATTCTTCCGTTGGGGAGGCAGTGATGGCGATTGTAGTCTGTGGCGAATGCCAGTACTGGAAACAGAATCAAGGGGGAAAAACGGGACGCTGCCATAGGAGTGCCCCTGTCGCAGCGATCATTGTCGTGAATGCTGATGACCCTGCACAGAAACAATACATCAATGCAAAATGGCCGAGCACATGGTCTGAAGATGGCTGCGGTGATGGAGAAGTTGCCTAGGGTCTGCCTACTAGGTAGCTTCTTCACATAGGGGAAGGGGATCACGCACCCCTTCCCCTCTATTTGCCATGAAACGGCAACCAAGAATATATCGGGTCCACAAAGCGCTGCCATGTGTTAGCTGTGGAAAAACGATTGAAGAGGGGAGTCCATGTACCAGTATTATCAACATCAAATATTCACGCAAATGCGATTCAATCAGCTTCACGGAACCTCTATGTTTGAGATGTGCGAACCGCACACATGAAGAAGGGACGACGGCAGAAGGTGAGTCATCTGACGCTTGATATTGGAACCCACACGTATAAGTGGCGGGGGTGCGCAATTCCCGGCACCACCACGGTCCTCAATGATGTCGGCCTGATTGACGGGCGCTTCTTCACCGACGTGAGCGCGTGGCGAGGAACTGAGGTCCATCGGCTCTGCCAAGTCGATTGCGAAGGAAGACCAGAAGAGCCTGAACAGCCAGCCCTCGAAGGGTATCTTCGTGGATGGCGTGCCTTCAAGCGAGATACGGGGTGGCAAAGCCTCTCCATAGAAGAAAGTTTCCACTCCTCGTCGCATGGATTTGCTGGCACCGCAGACCGTATTGGGTTTTTCCCAGACGATAAAGAATTCCTGACGGTACTCGACATTAAGACGGGTGTTAGCTCTCCCTGGGCCAGATACCAAACTGCCGCCTATATCCTACTCGCCCAGGAAAACATGCCATCAGAAACGATCCTCGGACGCTGTGCCCTACATTTACGCGCCAAAGGTACCTATCAGATAGTTCCGTACAGCGTGGCCGACTTGCGCGAAGATCAGGAGGTGTTTTTATCTGCCTTGACGGTGTATAATTCTAAACAGAAGGGAGTGTACAATGCCACAGTTGACCACCCGTGAGAGCGCCACGATTGCACAGGAATCGGGCCTGATTCTTGATGAGGTGCGCGACCTCACAATCACCGATCAGCACACCTACGATAGACACGTCAACCTTGTGAAACAAGCTGACGCGCTGACTCGTAAAATCAAAGACACCTTTGACCCTATCTGTCAGAGTGCCCATAAGGCACATCGGGAGGCTGTGCATGCCAGAGATGTGTACCTGAAGCCCCTCGTCGATGCGAAAAAAATGCTCACCAAAAAATGCGCCGACTTTGAGCATCTGATGGAGATGGATCAAAAAAACCAAAAGCAAGAATCCTTACTTAAAGCCAAAGAGGAAGACGAGCGCCGACGCCTGAAAGATGCAGCCATGGCAGCCAAGATGGGGGAGAGTGAGGCCCTCATTAATGCTATCCTCAACGAACAGCGTCCCCTGAACCCAGATGATACTCAAATTGATTTCGTCCGTGCGAAAGGCGTCGTGAGAAAAACACCGCTTCGCGCAGATGTCATTAATTTCGAGGCATTCGTGCGATGGATCGGCACTCACCCAGAGTATATGAATCTCGTCAAGGTCAATCAGGCCGCGTTAAACCAACTCGCTCGCAGCGGAGCGCTCGCCCACCTCAAAGTCGATGGGGTGAAAATCGTTTGAAGGGAGAAATCTAATGGACGAATCAAAGCCAAATAGCGCACATAAAAAAGTACTGGCCATCATGAGTAAGATTGCTGCACTCCCCAAGCGGGGGCACAACAGCTTCTCGAATTACAACTACGTAACAGAATTCGACGCAGCCGAGGCCATCAGGAAAGGATGCGTCGAGGAAGGTCTCGTGATCCTTCCGTCGGTAACGGCGAGCGAGATCCATTATCCTGAGTCTGGAGGAAAAGGCGCGTGGGCCAACGTCACCATGGAGTATCTCTTCTGCGACCCAGAGACAGGGGACAACTTCAAGACCGCCATGGTGGGCAGTGCCAAAGATACTGGAGACAAAGCTATCTACAAAGCCATCACTGGCGCACAGAAATATTGCTACATGAAATGTTTTCATGTGGGTGGGAGCGACGACGCAGAGGCAGATTCTCCAGAAGCCTACTCCTCAGCTCCAGCGACATTTACGCTTGAGGCATCGCCTGCCCCCAACGAGGTCCCGGTCTTGACAAGGCTCATTAGAGGAACCGAGCAAGAGATTCCAGACATCGCTGCGGCTCCCCGATGCGAGAAATGCGACAAGCCCATGAAGCTCAAGGCTGCTGGCGTGTCCAAAAACGGCAAAGAATACACCGCTTTCTGGGGATGCAAGACGAAGGCTGGGGGGAAATACTGCAATGGCCCGACCGTATCCGCGTCGGTGTGGGAATCGACGCAGAGATTTATCATGCTATGCCACGATTATATTGATGACCCACGTATCCATGTAGATGATGACGAAAGGGTGAAAATACTGCTGACGATGGAGGGTCATAAGTCGGTGGCCGCTGTCCCAGCAGGTGCCCAAGGAGCCTTCATCGCAAAACTGGAGGAGTTGAAAGCCAAATGATGAAACAGTTTAGCCCGACACGATTGCAGAAGGTTGCGCTCATTGAATTGAGTGCGGATGGAGTAACTTTGCATCGGAGGCTAGCTGGAGCAGTTACATGGGTCATCATCGAGATACTTTCACCGGACGGTTCACTCATTATGAAAGTTTCTCCACAGAACTTTCGTGCTTTATCGGATGCAAAAATGATTGAAGAAATAGAGAAGAAGGACGCAGGTGACGGGACCACAAATCATACCTACGTTTACGCCATTACTGCTGCAGGCAGAGGCCACGCTGAGAGGGCGAAGGATGAAACGACACGTTGACCTATTCGGATTTATCAGGGGGTTCAATGAGTCCCCTTCATATCAATCATGGTTTACCCACGACGGCCTGATTGCGCTCTATTCGCATATCAGATTGAGTGAGTCCGATCATCAACAAGAGCTAGAGTTCTCAGTGGTGCGCCTGTGCGGATGCTATCGAGAGTACGCTAACATCAAGGACTTTCATGGGCGCTATGCGTCAGGGCTAGGTAAGCAGATTCGTGTTGTTGGACGGTTGAATGAACCTCACTTAGGCTACCTCCATAACATGAACTACGAGGAACGTAGGGATGTCTCCTTACATGACCTCAAGCAGAGCATTCCAGTGATTCCGGTGGTGCCGATCATAGAACCAGAAGGTGGCCCGCAGACTGACGAGGAGTGTCGCTTTATTGTGGAATGGAATGACCCGTTTATTTCTACTGCCAACACCTATATGCCTATAGACAACGATCAGAAGGGATCGTAGCTATGCTACAGAATACGCCGAGTAGCCCCAAGTTTAAGCGGCTGGTGCGAAGACTGCGTGAATCATGCAACCACCCAGCCGTCTCCTTAGAAACCATTTGCGTTGGGATTTTAGAATTGCTGTGGCATGAGACCGCTCGCCATGCATCTCAAGGGGACATTGGGAAATTTAGTAACTCTGAGATTGCTGAGGCATTGGGATGGATCGGCGATGAAAACGTCCTCATCCAATCGCTCATCGACACAGAGTTTATCGACAAACATCCTGACCATCGGTTAGTGGTTCATGGATGGGCCGATCATTGCCCAAACTTCGTGAAGGCCAAGCTTCGTCGGCTAGACTTGCCCTTTGCCTGCGGCACCGAACCTGATGAGGAAACCACTCAGGCTTATGATGACGCTGAGGACGGATGGAAACAGTTCCGCATGAGGTTCTGGCCTATCTACCCTAAACGCAATGGCTACCGCAAAGGGAAGAAAGAGGCGCAAACAAAATTCATGAAACTTTCTCAGGATGACAGGCGGCTATGCTGTGAGGCGGTTCAAGCGTATGCGGCCTCGAAGCCTGTGTCAGGGGTACAAGACCCGCACCGCTGGCTCCGTGATTCCACAGGGATTGAGCGCTGGCGTGGATGGATCCCAAACGTCGGCACCTCATCAAACAAATATGCTGACTTAGCGCAGGTGATCGATGCTGACGAGTGATGAGACGGCTACTCCGTGTGTTGACTGCGGGGCAGAGATGCAGGGCATTTACGTAAAGATTATTGGGAAACATTTTACGCACAAACGATGTGACGAGTGTGATATGATCCATCGGCGTAAAACTACTGAGCAACACCTCTCGTTGTATCGTGCGCGTATCCCCACCATTATGCGCGAACTCTGTGGAGTGCCTCCTCACTTCACAGGGGCCACGATAGCGCAGCTTCCTCGGAGTCTTTCAAAGGCAGCCCAGTTCCCCCCCAAAGGGGCCTACCTCACGGGGCCTCCAGGAACAGGAAAGACCTTCGCGGGAGCTGCTTACATTTCACAGTACCTCAATGACCATCCCCCACCGGACGGGGAGTATGCCGCTAAAGCACTGCCACTTTTTTTATGCGTACCGGAGTTCTTAAGGGATGTGCGTACCACCTTTTCCAATAACACTACCGAAGCGTCAGTGACCACTCCATACGAACAGTGTCCACTGTTAGTCATCGATGATATTGGCTCAGAGAAGGCTACGGAATGGTCGCTTCAGACCCTGTTTATTCTGATTGATAGTCGGTGGAAACACGAACGGCAGACTGTCGTAACCAGCAACATCTCACTCGATAAACTTGCAGATAAATTGAGTGACCGTATCGCATCCCGTATAGGGGGGATGTGCAAAATTTATCAAACCGCTGGAAGGGACCAGCGGATTCACAGAAAGGAGAGAACATGAAAATAGCAGAGGCCCTTGGCGAGGCAACTGTAAAGCCACGATATGAATACACGAAGTCAGACACGGTGAGGTTTAACCTCTGCCTTCCCCGTGCCCTGTACGAAGCCTTCCGCGCTCACGCGCCGGGGAACATGTCGTACAAAATGCGGGAGCTGATTCGTCGAGACATCGGTATCGACGAGGAAGACATTTAAGGAGACCCTCCATGACGTGGGAAATTACCGTACTTGGAACGCCTGTGCCCAAACCACGGATGACGCGACAAGATCGGTGGAAGCAGCGTCCTATCGTCTTGAAGTACTGGGACTGGGCCAAGCGAGCCATGCAGGCCGCTGAAGCAGCCCAGCTCCCAGAAGAACGGAACAGTGAGCCAATATCCGTGCAGGTCAAGGCATTCTTTGGGTTTCCCAAATCATACGGGAAGCGCAAGTGCGCGACCCTCTCAGGGCAACCACATACTCTTCGCCCTGATGTGGATAACTTGGGGAAGGCGGTGATGGATTCCCTTTTCCCAAAAGAAGATAGCCATATCCACAGGCTGCTTGTGGAAAAACAGTGGGATGATGGGGCTGGTGCAAGAGTCGAAATCAGTATACAATTTTATTATGAAGGGCTGGAGGTACCGACCCCATGAAATACATTATCATCTCTATGATTGTCATTAGTTGCTTCATGCTTTCAGGGGCCACGGCGATGGAACACCTGTCCAACTTGCATTGTGGAAACAGCAGGGTCAGCATTTTACTCTCTAAACAGGCGAACTCCGATGCTGGGAAGCGTAACCCATGGGTACAGATTCATTACAACGCATGGGTCGGGACGTGCATGAGAATCGTGAACCGTGAGCTAAGTAGAGGGCAAGCGGCGATACAAATGCGTGGGCTTGATCGGCTCTTGACAGCCTTAACCAAGTCCGATCCAGACATCAGGCACATCGAAATGATTATCAAAGACTTGGAAGCCAAGTCGCAGTTACAAAACCTAGGAGCCACACCGGAGACGAAGGTCTATTAGGAGGGAATGACAATGAATAAACTGCTGTCAGCTATAAAGAGATGGAGGCTACTCCACAATAACGCGGCGCTCCTATTAGCATTCATTGTTGGAGCTATTTTAGGAATCCTGCTCGTAATGTCTTTCCCTAGCACATCAGCGGCAGGAGAAAACAATCGAGATGATGTCTCATGTTATCGCATTGCGTTCTGCGCTAACACTGAATCACTCAGGCCCATTGAAGTGAAGCCTATTACTCCACGAGGAGAGGATAGGCGCTCGCTTGGCAACCTAAACATGAACAGTTATGATCCTGATTCAATCTACAATGAATACGGAGCTGGTAATGAGTATGATCCAGACTCTATCTTTAACCAATACGGGGCAGGCAACCCTTACAACGGCATCAATAATCCATACGACGTGCATTCAGACTATGAGATTTTCGGTCCATAGACATGTCTGAAAAGTTTGATATCCAGTATCAAAAAGTGTACGGTGAGCTTACCTACGATGTAATCAGCGGGGAAGGCGGCATTACGATTGATCCAGAGTTCCTAGACCTAGAAGGGGAGGAACGTGCTGCTATTATCCGTGGGTGGGCGCGGTCACTGTCGCAGGCATGTGACGAGCTATCATCGCAATCTTCCGATGATGATCCGGCTGCTACGCTGCATTAGTGG
>CAYZDH010000130.1:0-7595 GCA_964477025.1 uncultured Rhodospirillaceae bacterium
AAAAAAAGAATATAAAGATACTATAAATGAAAAAGTCAGAAATTATCAGTAAAATACATAGTATTTTTATCATCTATTTTTGTTTTGGATGGGTCATTGAGAGTCAAAGGCCATATCTTCTCTTAGCATTACCTTCCATTCAATATCAGTTCTTAATTAATAATAATCAATGTATCCTAACACAACTTGAAAATAAATATGATGAAGAAGAAAATAAAGACAAAAAAGGAAGAAAAGTAATCAATTCCTATATTGGGAAGAAATTAGAAGAATTTAATATTGATATCTCATCACAAACAAGGGAAAATATAATTCATACATTTGTATATGGATGTTTTTTAATCAATTATTATCTATATATTTAATTATAATTATAATGGACTTTTATTCGTTTGTAAAAATAATTATTGATGAATTATATAAGCGTGAATTAAAATTAATGAATCGAAAAAATATAAGTAAATAAATGATTTAAATTATATCTATCTATATTAATTATAATTATTATGACCTCATGGGCACCAGTAACTTCTAGTTTTCCTCCCCTGGAATTTACTCCTGATAATAGTACTACGATTGATGAATTATTTCAAGTGAATGATGATCCTAATATTCAAAACTTAATTAAAATGAAAGAAGTAATTATAGATATTATCACTAAAAGGAAGGAAATTGATATAAAAGAAATTAATGAAGATGAAGATTATAAAAATGAAGGTGTTGATCAATTGGTTAAATCATTTCAGAAAATACTTCCTGAATTCTTAAAGTTACAAGATGAATTAAGTAAAATTAGTAATGATTTTGAGAAAGAAATGATAGAAATAAAAAAACATATGACTATTATTGATGCTCAAATTGAATATCTAAGAAAGTTACCGAATGACTATAATGATGACGAATCAATGAAAGAAATTATTGATCAAATGAAAAAATATAGTAAAAATGTAACTAATAATAAAAAAATTATCGCGATTAAAGAAAGCTATGAAAAAAAAATAAAAGAAACTCAAAAATATATCTACTTAATACGGAAACTTAATAACTTTAATGTATGTAATATGTGTCCTGTATGTTTCACAAATCAAGTTGATAATTTTGTTGCTCCATGTGGACATACGTATTGTAAACATTGTTTAGAATCAATGATCAATGTTGAAAATATATATGATTTACCATTTAATAATTCTTATAAATGTTCGTTTTGTCGAGAAGGTATCAGGACAGTGCGACCATTATATTTTTTATAATTGATCTAATAATTTCTTTAAAAAATCTCTTTGTGTATTTATCTTTTTATTACATCGTATAAAAATATAATAATCGTTTGGCTTTATGTATACATTCTTTACTGATGTCATTTTTATTCCCAATCTTCCTTTTTCGTTCGCAATACATTTTCCATATGTATCAAGTTCAAATGTATTTCGTTTGATACAATATAAATATTCTCCAATATAAAAATTTGTATCTTCATAATCATGTCCAATCACTTTTTCCTTTACCTCAGGTGGAAAATAATATAATAATGTTCCTTTTTTATCATCTGACCACTCTAATACACTTTTTAATGGCTCAATATCCATATTCTCTATATTAAACTATATTTTAAATATTATTTTAACAGAAATTGGGATCAGTGATATATATATATCCATGTCAAATAAAAATGGATCTGATATCATTATTTAATTCTATATCTAAATTTTCCATTTCCCAAATCGACTTTATTTTTCCTCCATTCTCTAGATGCTTCGTTAAAATCAATTAATATATTATCATTACCAACTCTTTTACCAGATCTTAGTATCATTTTTTTATAATATTATTATAATATCTTATCAAATTTTATATTATATGAAAAAGATCGTTAGGAAATGTTCTATTATTTAAAAATTATTATATTTATTTAATCAAAATGTACTCAGATCAACACTACCAGAATGAAAAAAATATGATGTCCAAACAAGAAAGAATGAATCAAGAAAGATTTGAACAATTAATTAATATTCTCATCATCTATAAACAAGAAAATCAAACAGAAGATGTTTATCTATCAGAAAAATGTATCAATCAAGCAATTAAATACTATCAAACAAAAATGTCACCTATGCTTAATAATTTAAACAAATAAATATCTAAATCTTTATAAGTATTATGTCACAAAATATATCATTTATCAAAAAAGAACTCAAAAATTGTGAAGAAATTAACTCGCCTTATGAATTAATTCTAAATAATATTGTTAAATATATTACTATTAAAAATGATGAAGAATTTTTCTATATCGCAACCTACCTTAGGATGGGTGATAATAAAATATTTGTGAAAAATGATAAAGGTAAAATTGATCCTGTTCAATTGATTTATTTTGATAAATTAGGTAATCACCTTTATAAGACTCGTTTATTTATTGAAGATAAAAATCAATCATGTAATCAATCCCAAGATGAGAATGAAAAAATTATCCAAAATCAACAAATGATTATTGAAAAGATGAATTTACAACTTAAGAAACAAAATAAATTAATTAAAGAACTTCATCAACGTCTTATTAAGGGTGATTATGAATGAGTATATTTATCCCTTAATAATTCAACAATTTCATATAATACCTGGCAATCAATGCGATTATAATTAATTATTTCTTTAATATCAATATATCTTTATAATGATATTTTTTTTTTATGATTCTGACATATTTCTTTAAATTTTATCATAGAATCTAATCCATTATCATTTTCTCCCCATGTTGTTTTGATTAATTTATTTCTGTATAAGGCAGAACCAATTGATTTTAATCCAAACTTAAAAACCCCTTGAACAATAATTGGTTCAGTACGAAAATAATCCAATACATCGATTAATTGATAAGGAGGAAATTCTATTTCAGGATATTTATTCTGTATATATTTAATATAATTGTACTCAGCATGTCCCCAATGATAAATAGATAATGATTGATCCTTTTTTGTGATCATTTTTAATTTTTTGATAAAGTATTCAATATTTTTCTTTTCAGATCGATTTGTAAAATCTTCAATTGTAAAATCATAATATTTCTCTTTATAAATAAATCCAATAATACCAATTACTGGTTGTTCTTGTATTTTCTCATGACTAAATAGATTTTGTTTTTCGTCAAATGAAAGGAAACTTTCGATATCAAAATAAATACCATTTGTATCTTGAATCGTAGTAGATAATTTATTTGAAATGTTCTTTCGAGGATAGATTAATATATCATTCTGTTTATTCATATGAATCATACGTTCTTGAATATCTTTTTTCTTTGTTTCTTTTAAATATAATAATAATTTAGGATCATCCCAACAAGTGATTCCTCGATTCAAAAATTCATGGCGCTCATCAAAAGAAATATTCCATATCAGTGTGATCTCCTTTATTTCATTTGCTAATTTCATTTTTTCATTTTCCCAATCACTATCTTTATAATTCATATTTGGATAAAGCTCCTTATGTGAAGGCTTTGGTAATATTTTCATTTCTTGATAGTTCTTTTTAAGATACAAAATCCATTTGTATGCCTTATTATATGCATCAATAATCGTATGGTCAAAATCAATTTTACCTATGAATTTATCCTTAGGTAGATGTGTTTTCCTATAATAATATTCTTTCCCTAATAGAAAACATGGATATCTTTCACCAACAACCTTATACATTGCTTCTCGAAAAGAATATAAATTACATTTTTTATATAATGATAATCCATCATTTGCGATTGTCTTTAAGTCAATCCTAAAATGTAATGAAGAATAACAGATATTAATTAATAAATATCCATCTTCTTTACAAAATAAGTGGAATGGAATATTATCGATCCTAGGAAATATCTTTGTAAAATAATCATAACGAATAATTATATCACATTTTGTATATAATTTCTTATCTTCATTATATAATTTCCCTTGAAGTATTAAAGGTTCATTATTCTTAATCTTAAATAATGTCTCTTTATAACATGTATATATCGGTATATCTAATTGAGATCTATCAATAATCTGTTGTAATAGTTTTTCTTTATATTTTTTTGATTCTTTAAGAATGTACTCTCTATAATATGTTGATCCATCCTTTTCAAAAATATGATTATTATGATATTCTTGTATATTAAACCAATCAATTAATGGATCTTTTAGAATATGATTCTTTAAAAGATTAAAATTGATATGATTAGAAAAATATTCCATTTAACTTTGCGTTCAAAAAAATATTATTATTTTAATTTATCCCATTTATTATCTTTTTCTTTTAATTCTCCATATGTAGAATAATATTTACCATCTACCATAATATTTGATAGGATATATTCATTATTATAATAAGTATGATGGAATGATAAAATTTTACATTCATCGTTCTTTTCTCCACTAAAATACAACTTTTCAATGTTCTTTCCGATAGAATACTTCTGTGTTATTATAAAGAAACCAATATTATTATCATCCAATGATTCATCATATTTTATTTCATCTATTATTGTCTGTAAATCAAAAGATGTTATAGAATACTTATTCCCACGAATCATCGATTTCAATTTTTTTATTGTATACTCATTACCTATCTTCTTATGTTCAAGTATACTTTCTTTATCAACACTATTTATTAATATCGATTTTAGTTTCTTAACATTATACCAAATCCCCACTTCATTTAGTGCTTTCTCTATTGATAAGAGATCATTATTATTACTATCTAAATGAAATAAAACATTTGAATGATCACCAAATAATTGATAAATATAAAATGGTATTGTATCAATCTTCTTCATCAAATGTCTTTTTCGTTGAATTTCTTTATTATCACCAAATTTCATTATAAAATCGCTCTTCTTTTCGAAAATTTCATCCAATATATTCTCCCTATATTCAGAATAAGTATAAACAATCTCTTTTTCCGTTATCTTTTTTCGTATATCATTCATATCGACTCTTTCTTCAACTATATCCATTATATTCTCTATTCCATGAATAATTAACTTCTCAATCAATTTCCATTTTATCTTTTCAATAAATATATTACCATTACTATCTCTCTCTTTCACATAAAGTTTACATCCTCCATAGTAATTACAAGGATAACGACATTCTGATTCATCCTTATTTATACATAAGGAAATATACCTTTTCATCTTTTGTTTATCATATTCTTCATCATCCAATTGAATAAATAATTCAGAAATATATTCATTTATTAATGAATATATCTTATCTTTTTTATGCTCATGTATCATTATCTTATCATTCAAAATAAATCGGATCCTATGTATCAATGGTACCTCAAACCTTATTTCCCCTTTTTTATCACCACTTTTTACAATATTAATTATCTTTCCATATATTGAATAATTACCATAAGAAATATGGCTCTTTTCATCTATTTTTTGAATATATTCTTTTTTTCCTTCGCGTATATATGTAAAATATCCTGTCTCTCCTTCTTTATAAAATGTATGGTTTTTTACATAACCCTTCACTTCTTCATTTACACTTAATAATATCTTAATAATATGATAAAATGATAATTTTGTAATATAATCTTCATACTTAATACTATTTATAAAATCATCTTTCTCATCATCACGATTCTCTGGATTATACAATAGACATTCAATCTCATATAAATCATGTCCATATACGATTCGTGAGGATGTATCTATACTACTTTCTTTAATCTTCTGAATGGGTAAATATGTACTATTCTCAAATAATATTGTTGTGATCTCATCATCATCTGTCTTATTTAATTCACTTATAACACAATAATCACTAAAATTCTCTAAATATTGAATTGCTTTCTTATATGTTGGAAATTCATCAAAATGATAAATATATTCATAGTTACCATCAGGTATCATTATTGGTTCAATAGGGATAATATATCCTTTCATCGTAATTATATAAGTTACCTGAGAATAACTATTTATATATAGATTTACAATTTTATCATCATCATTTTCAATTCTTTCTTTATATTTATAAAATAATAGATCATTTGAATCCTTCATCTTCCCCTTTACATATTCGATGATTTGATATATATTATCATCTACCATAGTATCTGTTCCATATTGAAATAGTTCTTGAATATCATCTTCTCTTACATCATAATAACGATATAACATTGGTTCATAATAATTCTTTCTTTTATAAATGAATCCTAGTTTTTTATTACTATTATAATATTCTGATTTTTTAATGCTAATCTTATTATCTATATTCTCAAAGATAATAATATTAATATCAAATAACTTCACAACTACAGGTATTATATATGTATCATCTCGATTTTCATTACTCTGTAAATATTGAACATACATATGTAATGATAGTAATAAATGAAATAAATAACTTGTTTCATTTGATTTAAGATTGTAGTTATCATTAAGTTCTATTTTTAATTGATCAATTACTTTCTTTTTAAAGCATTGTTTTGTATTTTCATTATCAAGTATTTTACGAATATAGATGATATCTTCCTCTGTTACATTTTGTATTGGTTTTCGGAAAGTCTGATGTATAATCGAACATTTCTGAAACCTTTCAAGACTATTCTCTAAATTCTGAATAATAAATTGTATCAGTTGAGGTTCTTGAATTGTCTTTTCATTATTGACTAAAATTTTAAAGTATGCCTGTAAAAATGGTGAATAATAAAATGTATAATCATTCTCATTCTGATGAACACCCATTCGCAAAAATCCAGCATCCTTCTTTTTAGTAAATATCTTTGAATCCTGACCAAATATTTCCATCAAATAGGGATGAATATGTGCATACTTATCCTCCGTTACAGGATCTTTATTCGAAATATATCCACCTATATCCTTCTCTGTCTCTTCATAAACAGGAGTACCCTTTTTCTCTTTCTTCTTGATTTTTGAATCGTTAAAACAACATGGTAAACCATATCCCTTAGGATGTAATAACTTACTATCCTCAGTTATCTTTGGAACAAAATATTTCTCGTCCTTCGCATCCATCCAATAACGATTCTCACGATCTAATATTGTCTTCGTTGTTTTACCCTTCGCTCCTTTTGGTAACTTCTGAGGTATTATTTCATCTTCATCAACAGCATCATGACGTATACTTAAACTTCGTGAAACATCCCAATACTTAGGACATATATACTTTATATTTGAGTCCCTCTTAGATACCGATATAGCCTTTGAATATGATTTAGGACCAGATCCGTCCTCTGTTGATTCATTAATCCGTTCCAATTCATCACTTGTTACCGCAATCGGTTGACGATTATCTGTCGCTCCACATAATTTAGCATATCCATAATCTTGTCCATTTTTCTGCTTCTTACGCGACTTAAACTTAAATAACTCAGGATCATACTCCTTTAATCGCTTCAAATAATAACTCTTTACCTCATATAATTCGTCAGGATCACCACCAAATTGTTCCATCGTAATCTCATCATCACTATCACTATCACTACTTGTATCCGTATCACTTCCTAACAATTTACGTAATTCTTCTAAATCGTCCCCTTCCTCTCCTCCTTCATCTTCTTCTTCTTCATCGTCTTCTTCTTCTTCTTCTTCATCTTCTTCTTCT
>CAYZDH010000131.1:0-7591 GCA_964477025.1 uncultured Rhodospirillaceae bacterium
GCCACGCTGTTGCCTTTCGACCGCCTGCACCCGGCATATTTTTGACAATAATACTGGATTTTTGCCCCAGGTGTTTTGTGAAATGTTTGGCGAGCGTACGACCATAAGCATTGAAACCCCCGCCGGGTCTAGAAGCAATCGTCAGGACGAGTTGCCTATTTTTAAAAAAATCATCTGCCGCAACATTACTTACGCTGGAGATGGAGATTGGTAGAAGGGCTGCTGTTGCAGCGGCAAAAATTGTTATTTTTTTCATTATAGCCTCCTCTGAATTTTAAGATTTATCACGCCTATAATAACCACAAAAAAAATATATGAATTTTCTTTGTTTGGATAGTCTTGGAGAGAAGGATATTTAGTCGAACAGACCTGAAAGCCTTCCGCTTCCAATCCTTCTCCTCACTCGGTGTAAGGTTAGAGCGTCTTTGCGGTGACTTCATTCATGTGTGGGTTCTTCCGTTTGTCAGCCCCGAGTGGCATGGCAATAAGAGGCCATGTGGGGCTTTGGGTGCCCTTCCTGAATGTCGGGGATTAATTATGCAAAAACAAAGCCCTGACTTATTAATCAGGGCGGCTAGGGCGGGAGATGAGAATCCCGCTTACGATGAGCATTGCGGCCCCAACAACTGTGAAGGTGTCGGGTAGTTGGTTCCATACAATAAAACCTGTGAGAATAGCCCAAAGGATAGCTGAATACCGGAACGGTGAGACCAACGCTGCATCGCCCAGCCGAAGAGCTTCTATCATAAGGAAATGAGCCCCGGCGTTGAGGAGTCCGTTAATAATAAACCAAAAGCTGCCACTTAAAGTGAGTGGGTGCCAACCAAATGGTATCGTTAACAATGACAGAGTAATTAACAAGGCTGACGCCCAGAATAACATCGAGATGGATGTGTCGGTTCGCGATAATCGACGGGTAAGTAAATCTCGAAAGCCACTTACGATTGCTGCTGACACTGCCACAAGGAGTGCCCATTCGAAACTTACACCGCCGGGTCTGACTATAACAAGGACACCGGTAAAACCTATAATTACCGCAATCCAGCGTTGCCACGAAACACCTTCCCCCAAAAATCGCATCGAGAAAATTAAAACCACGAGCGGAGACGAAAAGACAATCGCCGTTACGGTAGCTATGGGTAGTAAGGTCAAAGCCCAGATAATAAGTACCGCACTACCGCAATGAACCGCTGCGCGCCACGCCTGTCCACTTCGGTGATTGATCCGCAACTTTTCCCATGAGCCCGACCACCAAACATAGGCAAGGATTACTAATAACGCGACTGATTGGCGTAGACCAAGGACTTGGCCCATAGGATAGGTTTCAGCCAAATATTTTGTTGCTGCATCGTTCATGGAGAGCACGCCCGCGCCCAAAATCATTATACAGACGCCGTATGCCGCATTTGATTTAAAAAGAGCCATACTGTTTACGATCTCAGAGATTTTGGTCAGGATATCGCTCGGTTAACCTGGGTATCAATTCTTTATAAGAAGATATTTAAATCCAGTGTTAAATAAAAACTAGTGTCAAGTTGTCGTATGTTTGAATCCTGGTGCTCCGATCAATTTCTCAATGAATAAGCTAAAGTAGGATGGCTTATTTTCTTGTTTGGAACCAAAATCGAGGTCACCCTTCGTTCATTAATCACGTTCCAATCTCAGCGTTATCATGGAGTAAACAATGGCTGTTAACGGAGATCCCTATACCGATACAATGTTACGCAAAGAACTATATGTAATCTTTACAAAACCAGTTGCGCCACGAGAAGAAATCCGAAAAATTTTACCGGAACATTTGAAAAGGCAGGTAGAGCTTGAAAAGAAGGGCATTCTTTTCGCTGCTGGTCCTATGGACCCTTTTGATGAAACCAAAACGCGTACTGGAATGATTATCGTTAGAGCAAAATCTTTCGAGGAAGCCGATGAAATTGCCAAAAATGACCCCATGCACACTTCAGGCGTGCGAGAATATGAAATCTGGCAATGGTCACTGAACGAAGGAAGCTATAGCGTTACTATTAATTACTCCGATCAGAGCGCGTCTATAGAATAATCTGGTTTTTTGGGGGCATCAAATAAAGAAACCCTTGTAGCGATTCATATGAAAATTCATACTCCTTCGGATTTTAACAAACGAAAGGAGGTGGTCCAATGTCTCATTGTCACAAGGTTCTTGACTATAAGGATTCGGATCGTCGCCTCGCAGGAGTTCGCTTCCGCTGATGTGACGCATTTTGGTCCAAGTTAGGGCCGTTTTTGACGATGGAAGGGTCGCCCTAATGGGCGGCCCTTTATTTTTTTGGCGTTTGGCGCAGGTAATACATCAGGTAGGTTGGTTCTATTTGATTCACTTAGCTTTGTCTCTGCTTCGGTGTGGCGGTTTATCAGTTGATGTTTTAAAATAGAATTAAACTTGGTTGTTCAAACAACCAATCCGTCCCTTTTATCGCTAGTACCTTAAGCTGAAACGGAGATCAATCGATGTATATTCTTTATTTTTCCCCTGGCGCCTGTTCGATGGCGGCGCATGTGTTGTTGGAGGAATGTGGCGCAGACTATGAAGTCAAGCGGGTGGCCCTGGCTAAGGGTGAGCAACGAACCGAAGAATATCGAAAAATAAATCCTCACGGGAAGGTCCCAGCGCTGGCGGTAAACAGTAAGGTAATAACCCAAAATGCGGCAATTTTACCCTATATCGCTGGTCAATTTCCCAATGCAAAATTTTTACCACTTGACCCCGTCGACTTTGCTAATTGTGTGGAGCTAGTGGGGTGGCTCGCCAGCACTGTACACCCAGCATTCGGCCTCGCTTTGCATCCTGAGCGTCCGGCGGGCGGCGCTGACATAGGCGAGGCGGCAATCAAAACGATTGGTGACACAGGGCGCAAAATTTTTTGGAACTGCCTTGAAGAAATTGACGCAAGGCTCTCGGGCAATCAATGGATGATGGGGGATCAGTACACCTTCGCTGACCCATATGCTTTGGTTTTTTACAGCTGGGGCGTGCGCCTCGGCTTGCCGGTTTTAAATCTTAAAAATTACACATCGTGGAAGGATCGTATGATAGCGCGACCAGCAGTTTGCAAGGTACTTGAAAAGGAGGAAAGCCCGCTCCTAAAAGAGGCGTGACACCATTGGAATGGTCCTGCCAGGGTCGAATTTGAAGTCCGGAGCGAGCGCCAAAAGGAAGAGTTAACGATATTTTCGTGCGCGATGATTAATTTACGGCTTCGTAACGCGGACGCCTCACACCCATCAGATTTATTCCTTCGACCCGAACCATTCGCACCTCATGTTCGCGTCGAGATGAATGTAAATCACCCTCGTTATAAAGCTGTGCCGTACCCCTAGGTAATTCGTAGGATTTTACTTTCACTACTTTACCGGGTGTACGTCCTTCTGGCGGTTCGGTGCACTGCCAATCAGTCATTTCCGTAATTCCGGCGGCAATACCATATATCGCCCATGTAGGCCCATGACCGTGTGGCAGGCCAGTTTCCGGCGCTGATACATGAACTAGAATACAAAACCCAAGTTCGTCATCTTCATAAAGAACTTGTCGTGGTTTGTCATTTTCGGGGCCGAGATGAGTAGAAACGAAGTCGTCGTCGAGGCAAGCCTGTTCGACAAATTTGCGAACAGCATTTCGTCCTTTGGCGCCCTTGTCCTTGATAAGTGCAGCCCGGCAGTCCGCGACAATTTGATCTAACGTGTAAGCCATAATTTTTTCCTTACCGTTCTTTAAACCCTCAAAGGGATAGTAAGCCATTCCTGTTGAAAAGAACCAGCACCATTTTTAAGGTTTTCCCTAACTCTTCGTATGCATACCAAACGACTTTAATATTTTTTTTAAAAAGGAAAGAGGATTAGTGATCTAAAAAACGAATAGCGCCGTATCCTAGATAAGTTTGGCTATTAACGTGTAAAGGAATGTGTGATGCAAGACAGTTATTCAGTTGTGATGGATGAAAGCAAAAACCCCTTACAGGGTCTTCCAAAGGCGCAACGTTTTCAAATTATGACATTTTTATCCGTTATGTGGTCTTCGTTGTTCTGTCTAGCGATCGGTTCCTACGCATACTGGGGTGAATTGGTGGTGGGGCACGTAGCAGTTGCGGCGGGCGTCGTATTAACCAGCCTTACATTTCGCCAGGTTAACAAGCAAAGACAACGTAACGATTAATTGTAGAAACGTTTTAGGAGCACAAAGCAGGTCAGTCTCTTTATCTATAGATAGGGTCTGGTTCCTAAGACGGAGCTAGATTTTATCTACGGGTCTACAATTATTCTATGTTACTCGACCTTACGACTTAGATAATTTTGCTGCAAAATTATAAGTAATATGAGGCTAATTGTGTCAAATCTTATGTTTTAAGCACCTTCATGAAAGGCTTGGTATTATGATGTTGCTCCTCGAACGCCTCAATCTCCTCAAAGTACTCTTTTGTAAGAGCTATATCATCCAGGCCTTCAAGTAGGCAGCGTTTTTTTAGTGGGTGCATTTGAAACCCGTATTCAGTTCCATCCGGAGCGATAACTTTCATTTCTTCAAGGTTGACGGTGATTAGAGCTCCGACGTTTTCTATGAGTTGATCACGTAGGTCCTGACAAGCCTCTTGTGATAGCCGGATTGGGCATAGTCCATTCTTGGTCATATTGTTGTAGTGGATGTCGCCGAAGCTAACAGCGATTACGGACTTTATGCCGAAGGCGGCCATTGCATAAACTGCGCTTTCGCGTGATGAGCCGATACCCCAATTGCGGTCCGCAACAATGATCTCGGCTTTAGTATATGGGGCTCGGTTAAAGATGAAGTCCGTATTGCGTTTTTTGCCGTCATGGGTGTAACGCTGATCGTGGAACATTACCTTTTGGAGATAGGGGTCTCCAACCGGTAACTTGTTAAAGCGGGTTGGACATAGTTGATTAGTATCAACGTTTATTTCATCGAACGGACACGCGACGGCTGTTAGCTTAGTAAAAGATTTCATGATTATTCCCCTCAACCAAGCTTGCGTACGTCTGTTAGTTTGCCAGTGATTGCCGCCGCCGCCGCCATGGCTGGACTTGCGAGGTGGGTTCTACCGTTAGGGCCTTGTCGGCCTTTGAAATTACGGTTCGAAGTGGAAACGCAACGCTGCCCGTCTTTTAGCAAGTCACCGTTAAGGGTCGTGCAGAGAGAACAGCCGGGCTCGCGCCATTGGAAGCCAGCTTCAGTGAAAACACTGTCGAGGCCCTCAAGTTCTGCTTGGCGTTTGATCGACTTTGAACCGGGCACCACCCAAGCCTCCACCTTGGCTTTGCCTTTAGCTGCGACATCGGCGGCAGCCCGTATATCCTCAATTCGCGAATTAGTGCATGAGCATATAAAGACAAGCTCAATTTCTATTTCTTCCATTCCTTGTCCCGGGTGAAGACCCATGTAATCCAGTGCGGTCTCAATCTCGCGACGGTCGTCTTCGTTTTCTGCGTCGTCAGGGGAGGGAATGGCTCCGGTAATAGGTAGGGCCATTCCAGGATTTGTGCCCCAGGTCACAATTGGGACTAATTCCTCGACGGTGAGTGTTATCTCACTATCGAATACTGCTTCTTTGTCGGTCGGTAATGTCTGCCAGTATTCGTGAGCTTCGTCCCAGAGGGAGCCCTTAGGAGTGTAGGGCCGTCCGTCCAAATATTCGTAAGTTGTCTCGTCGGGTGCGATGATGCCCATACGACCTGCCGCTTCAATGGTCATATTACAGACCGTCATACGCTGCTCCATTGTGAGGTTCTCGATGCAGGAACCGGCGAATTCGATGGATTTTCCGACACCTATACCAACACCGAATTTTGATATGATATCCAAGATGATATCCTTGGCATATACGCCGAAGGGCAAAACTCCTTCCACATTGATGCGCATTGTTGATGGGCGCTGCTGCCAGAGGCATTGAGTGGCCATTATATGTCCTGCTTCGGAGGCCCCGACGCCAAATGAGATGCTTCCAAAGGCGCCATGGGTTGACGTGTGGGAGTCTGCTCCACAAAGAAAAATACCAGGTTGGGAGATACCTTGTTCTGGGGGCACGACATGCAGAATGCCTTGATTGGGATCATGAAAGCCGAAGTATCGTATTCCCATTTCCGTGGTGTTTTGTTCCATCAACTCTAGCATGTTACGGATCTTTTTGTCTTTGACTCCAGTAATGCCGCCTTTGGTGGTTTCGGTGGGAATGTAGTGGTCTGCAAAGCCAAAAATTTGTTCTTTTCGATATGGCTTCATTTTCATATTACGAAGCATGGAAAAAGAATGACGGGATCCTTCATGAATTAAGAGCCTGTCGACATATACTAACGTTTCCCCCTTCACTTCGGTGACGACGTGGCTATCCCAAATTTTATCAAAAATCGTTTGTCCTATCATATACCCTCCTCTAGATGGGCTTGGTTATTACGCAGCGACGACCTCGGGGCAAGGGCTGCCAACCGATCTTCCTAAAACTGTAGGGATTGTGAAGAGATGTTTCCTGGTGTTAGGGGGTTGATAAAAGGCGGTAACTTAAATGTGTGAAGCCACTCCATTGGCCAACTCCCCGTCCTGCATTTGTTTTTCAGCAATTTCACCATGTTGAGAACAATTAAACTTCTTATTGATGTAACTCTCGCCACCGCGACTAACTCTGATAATGGCCTCGAGATCTATTTGATACCAACGGTCTTAGGGTACGTAATTAAGCGCGAGGCGAACGTTGTTAACTATTAAGGCTTTAAATGTACTTATTCTGATCGGCTTAATGCGCATTACTATGGTGAGCAAAATTAAAGGCGTATAAAGATAAGGGATATTTATAGTTGTTGTATTATTCGGGAGCGGGAACATGAAAAATTTAGAAGACCGAGTGGCAATAATCACGGGCGGTTCTCAAGGCATTGGGGCGGAGTATTGTCGGAGGTTTGCAGAAGAGGGAGCGAAAATAGTTATAGCTGACGTCTTTGATGGCTCTAAATTGGCCCAATCAATCCGCGATAACGGCCGAGATGCCGTCTTTGTTAAAACTGATGTTGCAGAGGAAAATGACAACAGTCAAATGGTGGAAGCTGCGATCTCAAATTTTGGTAAAATAGATATCTTAGTCGCTAACGCTGGACTTTATACGAATTTAGAACGCAAAAGCTCTATCGAAGAAACTCCTGAGGAATGGGATGAGGTTATGAATGTCAATATCAAGGGAGTATGGCTTTCTGCAAAAGCGGTTATTCCACATATGGAGAAATTAGGTTACGGAAAGATTATTAACATTGCATCGACGGCTGCTTTCAGTGGGCAGGGTCACAGCACCAGATATGCCGCCTCCAAGGCGGCAGTTGTTGGGATTACCAGAACAATGGCTCGTGAACATGGTTCAAAAGGTATAGCAATAAATGCAATTGCCCCCGGCCCAATAGAAACTACGACATCCAGTATTCAAGTGGATGGAAACCTTCAGCAAAGGCAAGAGTCAATTATGGGTCGCCGTTCCATTAAACGTTTAGGAATGCCAGATGATGTCGCCGGCTTATGTGTTTTTCTTGCGTCATCCGATAGCGATTTCATAACAGGTCAAACCAT
>CAYZDH010000132.1:0-7450 GCA_964477025.1 uncultured Rhodospirillaceae bacterium
GAAATGAATCATGATTATATAATTTAATAAGTGATTCTTCTGGATTTTTCATTCTTTGATTTTTTAATACATCTTGAAAGATAATGTCTTTTGGATATAGAATATCATTTAGTACTTCTAAGAAGGGTGGTTGTTTATATATATTTTGGAATGATCTTTCTTTTTTTATTGTTGTGGAGATATTACTTCGATCAATTACTTCTTGGATAGAGGTAATATCATTTATATATTCTGATAATTGTGTATCTTTAATAGGGAATTGTAATACAAAAGGTTTTTTATAAGGACCTAAGATATGATTATAATCTGTACCAAAATTTTCAGACGTTATCATACAGATGTTTGTATTTAATGGAGAATCATATTCAATAATTGTATCATTTTCATAACATACAATTATATTTTTATCATTATCTTCATAAGTAGAACCAAAGTAGATACAATCATTTGTAATACTTAATCCTCTTGTAATGTTTCTTTTTTTCGAATGATTTTTAGGATATTGAATGAGGGTATGTGTTTTTTTATCTCTAAAGTCATAGTATTTTAATTCTGAATATGCTGTTAGATAGTATATTTTTGGGCCTTGGATTACTAATGAGTGACAAAAGTAATCGGGTAGAGGTATTTTGTATAGATATTGGAAATGAATATTAAAGACAAAGATCGTAGATAATTTTTCATTCTGAGTATTTTTGCCATCAATTCTAATATTTTTTAGATGAGGAGCTAAAAGATAAATGAAATTATCTTGAATTGTGATTGAATTAAAATGTTGATAGTTTCTTTCTGTATGTAAGAAATCATCATATTTATGTATTTCTTCGTTTAGGTATTTAATATTTAGACATGGAGGGAAATTCTCGATAGTAATTATTTCTTTGGATGATAGTATTGGAAAGTAATTATCATCGAGTTGGTAACGAATAATATTTTGATAATATGTTTGTAGAATGATAATATCTTTACCAGTTGATGTTATTTCGTGAACACCATTATCTAGATCTTTAATTATTTCTTTCTCTTCTAAAATTTTATTTTCTTGAATAACAAAACGAGTGATTCTTCCTTGTTTTGTATCTTTCTCAATTTCACCTAAGAAATGAAAAACAAAGTAAATGTTCTCCGGAAAATTACAAATACCGAAGCATTGAAGATCTTTAAGTAATATAATATTGTTATTTTGAAGGGAGAATAAACCATTCCTCGATGTAACAATCATTTATAATTTAAAAACAAATTAATCTTAATATTAAAAATAAATGCCTTTTTTTATTGAAGTTGGATCCTGTGATTTTGATACATGTGAAAAATTAATACGGAATGGATGGAAGGGAATAGTAATTGAACCTGTAAAATATTATTTTGATAGATTAACTAAATTTCCTCAGATAAATTATGAAAATATTGCGATTAGTGATAAAGAAGGTGAATCAGAGATACATTATATCGATCCTAAATTTATTGTTAAACAAGATCAACAATGGTTAAAGGGAATTAGTAGTATTGAAGGTAAGTCTGGACCATTATCATTTGAAACGAATAATAAATTATATTATTATAAGAAGCGTTTAAAGCAGAAGGTAAAAACGATTCCATTGAATGAGTTATGTAAGGAACATAATGTAGATACAATTGATTTTTTAAAAATTGATACCGAAGGACATGATATAATTGTCTTAAAGAGTATTGATTTAGAGAAAATTAATGTTAAAATGATTAAGATAGAACATAAACATGTAAGTCATATAGATATAATAAAACATCTCGAAGGATATGGTTATATGTGTTATTTAGAAAAAGATGATATTTATGCGATTAAATAGATAAATAAAAAAAATTTAAGAAGTAAATGAATATAAATTGTTTTATTATTAATTTGAAAAGATGTCCTGAAAAAAGAAAGAGAATGATAAAAAGAATGGAATCATTTCCTGAGATTAATTATGAATTTTATGATGCGATTGATGGACAAGAATTAACACCTGAATCTATGGATCAAAATAATTATAAGATATTACAAGAATGGACAGATCCATTTAATAATCGTAAGACAACAAAAGGGGAAGTAGGGTGTACACTAAGTCATTATAATGTATATAAACAAGCATTAGAACGGAGTAATGATATAACACTTATATTAGAGGATGATGCTGATTTTTCGGATGAATTTATTGATGAATTAAAGAATACAATTAATCATTTGAACGGGGTTGATTGGGAAATGTGTTATTTAGGACGTAAAAAAGTGAATACAAATGATGAAGAGGAAAGGATTAATGATGTATTATTGTATCCATCTTATTCTTATTGGACGATTGGATATCTAATTACGAAAAGTTTTTGTAAGAATGTAATTCAGAGTAATTTATTACAGAATATTATTGTAATTGATGAATATTTATCTTTAGTGGGGGATTGTAGTGAATATAAGAAATATAGGAAATATTATGATAATACAATAAAGATGGTATCGGTTGATTGTAATATTATTTTTCCTGAAAAAGATGCATTTAAGAATAGTGATACCGAGATATCGAGTTACTTACCAAATAATCGTTCTGAATTATTGGTTTTAACTGTAGCGACAGATGAAAATGAACCATTAAAAAGATTTATTCATTCATGTAATAATTATGGATTACGTTACAAGGTATTGGGGTTAGACTATGAATGGACGGGTGGTAATATGAGTAAGGGTCCTGGGGGAGGGATGAAGTTAAATTTATTAAAGAAGGAATTAATGGATTATAATCAAGATGATATTATTTTATTTAGTGATAGTTATGATGTAATTTTTTTGTCGGGTGGAGAAGAGATAATGGAGAAGTATTTAAATTTTAAAGCGGATGTTATCTTTGCGGGCGAAAAGACATGTTGGCCTGATCGATCAATGGAGAAGATCTTTAATGATGATGGACCTTATAAATATATAAATAGCGGAGGTTTTATTGGAAAAGTTGATATTATAAGATCAATTATTGATGTTGATTTTGACGATACATATGATGATCAATATTTAATACATTCACGATATGAACAATTTAGATCAAATATTAAGATTGATACAAAATGTGAGATATTTCAGACCAGTTCAAATAATATAGATGAAATAGATATACAATATCAAACAAATCGATTAACAAATCAATTATATCAGACTAAGCCATGTCATTATCATGGCAATGGTTCTCATAATGTGAAGGTGATTCATAATAACTATTGTAATTATTTACTGAAGCAATGGAATCCATTGTATCAATATCGTATATATAGGAAGGATATACGGGATAAAATAATTTATTTATTTATTTATTGTGATGGAGAGGGATATGATCTTTCATTATTTTTCGAAGGATTGGAGTTGATTGATTATCCAAAGGAAAATATTCAATTAACAATTTATTCGAAAGTGGATATTGATTATAAATTATCTGATAAATATCGGAATATAGATATAAATAGAATAGATAATGATGAACATATTATTCGTGATAATTCATTGAGAGAATTTACGAATAGTGGATGTGAGTATTATTTGAATATTGATCCAATATGTATAATTAGTAATCAAAGGATTATTTATGATTTATTGTCTTATGACAAAGATATTGTTTGTCCATTATTACGATTGGGTGATAATAATTGGACAAATTATTGGGGAGATATTGATGGAAATGGTTGGTACAGACAATCTTTTAATTATTTTGATATAATAGAGTATCGTCATAAGGGATGTTGGAATGTTCCATATATTAATAATCTTTATTTGATTAAATCGAGTATAGTTGATCAATTGTATGGATATTATTCATTGAATTATAGTGTGAATAGGGGATGTGATATGTCATTTTGTGAGAATTGTCGTCATAATAATATATTTTTATATTTATGTAATGAGCAGAGGTATGGAGAACTTTATGATACGAGTATAAATATAGTATCTACTGATGATAATATTAAAGAGAAGATATTAGAGGTAGATGAGGGTAATTATTGGTCTGGTAATAATATTATGGTGATAGATGATATATTGGAGAAGGATGTTATAAATCAATTAAGGGGATTTGCTCTTACAACAGATTTTAATACAAGTAATAATTATTATGGTGGTTATCAGGACTATGGTTTTGATTCAAGTAATTATCCTATTACTGAATTAAAGGATGTAATGGAATATTTAACCGATACATATTGTGATATATTGCGTGATCTTGAATTTGACCGAGGGTGGTTTTTCATTTATGATAATGAGTGTCCTGGGGTAACACCTCATTCAGATCCAGCTTCTGTGAATATAAATATATGGTTAACACCGGATGATTCGGTGAAGGATAAATCAAAGAATGGATTAATTATTTGGGATAAAAAAAGACCAAGTGATTGGACCTATCGTGAATATAATAAGGATGTTGAAAAAATAAAGGAATATCTTACAGAGAGTAAAGCGACAAAACAGATCGTTGAATACAAATGTAATCGAGGGATGATATTTGATTCAACATATTTTCATGAAACAAATGGTGTTTCAATGAAGGATGGATATTGGAATAAACGTATTAATCTTGTGTATATGTTTAAGCCAAAAGAAGGAGGTATAAAGAACGAAATAACTATATTTGATTATTATAGGGATGAGAGAAGGTATTTAGAGAAGTATTTTCATCCTGATTTTGTTCAATCGATCAATAAGTTAGATTTATTACCAATTGATGAGCCAATTTCAGATGTATTACAATTCCCTATTGTGAATGATATTTTTTGTAAAGAATTAATACAAGTATGTGAAGAATATGGGAAATGGTCTGGTGCTGTAAATGAGGATTCACGGATTGGGTATGAGAATGTTCCCTCAAATGATATACATTTTACAGAGATAAAAATGAATAAAATATGGGAGGATATTATAATAAAATATATTGCTCCGATTGTTTCATATCATTGGGGTTCATTTAAAACGAATGATTTAAATATTGGTTTTGTTGTAAAGTATCAACATAATCAATTCTATAAATTAGGACCTCATCATGATTCTTCAGCATATACAATCAATATATCATTAAATGATGAATATGAAGGAGGTGAGGTAAGGTTTATTAAAAAAGATCAAAAGATTAAAAATAAGAAGGGATATGCTTTAATTCATCCTGGAAGAATCACACATTATCATGAGGGGTTACCAGTAACTAAAGGGGATAAATATGTATGTGTATCATTTGTGAATTAGGTATGAATCTTCTATATCAGTTGTGGTATATTCATTGATTAGGTGTTTATATCGAGATGAATCATATGTACATTGATAGACCTTCTGAAATGTATCAGAAGATAGTGCTGTTATTATTTTGGGAAATAATTTTTCATAATATTCTTTTTCGGAGCATTGACTTTTTCCGTAGCAGAGAGGTAAAAATTCATCGAAGGGAATAATATTTTGTAGGATTGTTGTATTTAATAGTTTTTCGATACAACTTTTTGAGAATATTACTGCATGAGCATTCCAGCTATATCCTGTAAGTAGATAATTGGTATCTTTATAATATTGTTCTCTTTCGGCACGATCTACTTTTTCTTTACCAATATAGTATAGATCAAAATCATTGTATTTCCGGATGAGTCTATGAAATTTGCTGATTTCATTTTTTATTTCTCCAATTGTATTACAATATACATCATCTTGTAGTAGTAGTATTGTTTTATAGTTATTTTTTTGGGCATCTTCGAGTAGTTTTAGATGAGAGTAGCAACAGGAGACTTGACCTATTTTAAGAGGGGATCCATCTTTTTCTTTCCATGATTCAGATGGGATAGCTTCTTTTTGATAAATTTCATTTTTAAAGTGATTTGTATTCCAGTAAGTGCCAGGGAATATTTTAATCGGAATATATATTTCTTCATCTGCGAGTAACATTAAGCATTGTTTTAATCTTTGTCTTTCTTTTTTAAGATTAAGGATATAAATACAATCTATCTTTTCCATTAAGTGATTAACTAAGTTACAAATGTATTCTTTAAGTTAATAATTTTTTATTTTTAACCATTGTAATTTCGAATTCAAAGGAAGTATCTGAGTTATTGGTATCATAGAGAACGTTATTAACAGCCCAGAGTTGAATTGTTAATCGATGGAGGGTTATTGGTGCAAAAAAGTGTTGAGTTTGTGATTCATCGGACAAGGCCTTATAGTGAAGGTATTCACCATGACCTTTATCTAATTGAATTCTTTCAATGATATCTCGACCAGATGAATTTCTTTTACAACCTATATTTGGAATTTGAGGTATCGCGAGATCAACGAAGTGAGAAGAGACATCAGGTGTTCTGTTAGAGAATAATTTTTGACTTGAAGATGTAGTTTCTTTTGGTAAGAATCCAAATAAACGAGCTGCTCCTCGAGTAATATTATCATTATCCCAGAGTATTGTGACTTCTTCGGAACTACTTTTGAATTCCATTTCAAAGATCATACCTTTTGTAGAATTAGTAGATGCTGTCGTAGAAGAGTCACCTCCATGGAAACTTAATGTGAAGGTGTTATCACCTGTAATGAATGAAGCAGATCCAGAATTATATACTCCATTGGTGATACCAGAATCAGAGTAAGTACCATATTGTGCTAAATTTGCGATCGCATATTGTTCACTTGTATTTTCACTATTTTTTGTTAATGCTCCATTATATCTTTGAAAAACATTTGCGAGATCATACATTGTATAGACACCTGGATTTATGGTAAATGTATGAATTGTATCACTTGATCCTCTTTTATATTTAATTACATTATTTGTTGAATTAACATTATAGGGAGGCGTACGAATTGTTGTTCGAATTAATCGGAAACCTATTACATTATGATAGATATCATAATTAGTTGTTACTAGAGAAGTTCCAGCATCAGTTTCAAAATCAAAAACTACATTAAAGTTGGATGTATTAAAGTTTTCGGGTTGATAGTAATTATGAGAATCAATTACAATTCTTTTTCTTAGGATGTCTTTAGTAAATAATTTATCTCTATTTTTCTCATATTCATCCATTGTAGTCATATTCATAAAATGTGTTTGTTTTATGAATGGTTCTTCTTCATCTTCAGAAGAATCTGATGGAGTTTCTTCAGAAGATTCAGTTTCTATTTTTTCAAATGTTTGTAAGTACATTATAAGAATATATTATTTTTATTTCTTTAAATCATGCTTAAAATTATGGCTTCCACGCAGATTGTTCTTTTGTCTTTTGTTTCTTCCATAAGGATGCGATACGTTTAATTATTTGAGGTGCTGGTGTTCCTGATGGCATCTCATCTTGTACTCTTTTAAAATTTCCTTTAACAAAAGAACGATATGTCATTTTTCCCTTTGGTTCTGATTTTGGTTTTCTAGTTCTTTTTGGTTTTGATTTTGATTTTGATTTTGATTTTGATTTTGATTTTGATTTTGATTTTGATTTTGAT
>CAYZDH010000133.1:0-7272 GCA_964477025.1 uncultured Rhodospirillaceae bacterium
CAAGCCCGCATAGATCATATGCACGAGCTTGAAATAGACGTCCAAGTTTTATACCCAACTCTCTTTCTGAGGCCACATACAACTAACCCTGAAATCGACTACGCCATCTGCAAAGGCTACAATCGTTGGCTGGCAGAACTGAATAAAGCAGCACCGCAAGAGCTCCGCTGGGTCGTTTGCCCACCTCTCCATGCTATGGACAAAGTCCGTGAGGAGCTGAAATTCGGAAAGGATAACGGCGCCTGCGGTATTTTTGTCCGCGCCATGGAAACTGACCGGCTTCCCTCGGATCCATACTTCTATCCGCTATATGAGATGGCGGAAGAATTCGACATGCCAATCTGTCTACATTCAGGGATAGCTAGTTTCACAATCCATGAAGCCTACCGAACAGATCCTGGCTTTAACCGATTTAAGCTTTCCGGTGTGGGCAGCTTCCATGATTTACTATTCAATCAAATTCCTAGTAAATTTCCAAAAGTCCGTTGGGGTTTTGTAGAGTTGAGTGCCCAATGGGTACCCTATGCCCTCAATGACTTAGAACTTCGGATAAATCGACTTGGGCGCGAGTTATCATCTGACCCACTCGGCGACAATAATTTGTTTATCGCCTGCCAGGTCACCGACGATTTGGATTACATCCTTAATTCTGTAGGGGACGATAATATCGTTGTTGGAACGGACTACGGCCACAGCGATACATCGACAGAAATTGAAGCACTTCGAAAATTACGAAGCGACGGGAAGGTTGCCCCTCAGTCAGCCGATAAAATTCTCGACGATAATGCCAAGCGTCTATACGGCCTCAACTAAAACTCAGAATCTTAGTTAGCAATCTCGCAAACTATTAATAAGGAGAAGTTTATGAAAAGAACGATTTTCACTATGTTGGCGGCCGCCAGCATACTTACACTTGGCACTTTTAGTGCCAATGCGGACAGGCTTACTATATTGGTAGGTTATGGTGCCGGTGGCACCTATGGACAGACATCGTTACTTCTGGCACGCCACCTAAAAGAATTTGCCCCGGGCAACCCCACTGTAGTGGTTCAGCATATGCCTGGTGCCGGCGGTTCAAAAGCAACTAACTACGCATATAATGCAATGCCCAAGAACGGTGCCTTTGTTTTGATGCCGCCAGAGATGATTGTGGTGTCGCAGCTGCTACGTCCCAAAAAAATGAAATTTAAGGCAAATAAATTCACTTGGCTGGGAAGAGTTTTCGGAGCGAACCAAGTAATGTCTATCCGCAGCGATACTGGCTTTAAAACTATCGCCGAATTACAAAAGAATGAAGTAATAGTCGCCTCGACAGGTAAGGGCTCGCCCACATTTCTCGTCCCCACTATGATGAATGGAATCCTTGGAACAAAATTTAAAATTGTTGCTGGATATAAAGGTTCAAAGAGAACGTCTATGTCTGTTGAACAGGGTGAGACGAAGGGCATGTCAAATTCTTGGGTCTCTTGGAAGAAAAATAGAAGAGATTGGTTCCTCGGATGCGGCACAAAATGTTTTATGGTCAAGCTAACGCAAGTCGGCTACGTAAAAGAACCGGACCTGCCAAATCTGCCGCTACTAACAGACCTAGCGCAATCAGCGGACGATAAAGCGGCAGCAGCAATGCTCTCTACAGCTGCCGTCATAGGGCGCGGACTTGCATATCCACCCGGTGTATCCTCGTCAAAAGTCAAGTCGATGAGGAAAGGGTTCTGGAATACTGTCAATAGTGCAACATTCCGGGCGGACGCTAAGAGCAAACGCCTACCGGTAACCCCAATTAAAGGTGCCGAAATTCAGAAAATTGTAAATAATGCTCTGAAAATGTCTCCGGAAGCTGTTACCAAGGCAAGGAAGCACGTTTTTCCTAATAAGTAATTCACAAAACCATTAATTAGCGAAGTTAAAGGGCTCAGGCTTGTCTGAGCCCTTTAATGATTCAATACCTAAAAAGGTAATTCGGATCACAGTTGGAAACATTCAATTGGTCAGACGTTTTTCAGAAAAAATTAAACTGGCTAAATAACTAGTTTTTTGTTTATCTTCTAAATATTAAAATAAAAGTAATAATTTTAATTGGAGGGTTAAATGTTAAATAAATTAATTGGAGGCGTTACCGCTATAGCTGCACTCAGCATGGCAACCGTTACAACGCCGGTTTCCGCTGCAGATATCTCGAGTGAATACAAAGGCAGGACGGTTACAATTCTTGTTGGTTACGGTTCTGGCGGCACTTATGGCCGAACCTCGCTACTACTTGGCGAACATATGGATGAAGTAATCCCCGGCAAACCAAGTATGGTCGTCCAGCATATGCCTGGCGCTGGCGGCATCAAAGCCGCAAACTTCTTTTATAATGTAGCACCAAAAAATGGCAGAACTCTCTTAATGCCTCCGGAAATGTCTATCGTTTCTGAGCTGTTACGCCCCAAGAAAGTCAAATATAGATGCAAGCAAATGACATGGCTTGGCAGAGTGTTCGGCCAGAACAGCACGATAGCCGTCAGGAGAGATTCTGGTGTCACTTCAATGGCAGATCTTAAGAATAAAAAAATCACAATGGCATCGAGCGGGAAAGGCTCCCCTACATTTCTGATTCCGGCAACTCTTAATGCCTTACTAGGAACAAAAATGAAAATTATTAAGGGTTACAAGGGGTCCCGGAGAATGCAACTCGCCATGGAACAAGGCGAAGTCCACGGTATAGCCCTTGGCTGGACGGCCTGGATATCAGCCAAGCCGCATTGGTTCAAAGGTATGAAAAAAGGGACAAATAACTACGCGATCCCATTAGTTCAGAGCGGTTACGTAAAGCAGAAGGGTATCGAACACGTGCCCCTCATTCGTGAATTTTTACCAAATAAAGAAGACCGACAGGTTGCCATGATGCTTGGATCAGCATCCGTGTTAGGTCGAGGTTTAGTCTTGCCTCCAGGGGCACCCAAAAAATTGGTCAAACCATTACGCGCTGCATTTGCAAAAATCACAAAAAATAAGCGATTTATCAAAGACGCATACAAGCGTGGTCTGGAAGTTAACCCACTTACAGGTAAAGAAATTCAGAAAATTGTTGTTAATTTGATGAACACGCCTAAAGCAACTGTTAAGCGTGCGAGAGGTCTTATCTTCGGTAAAAAATAAGCAGAATTGATCACTTAAAACCAAAAAGGCCGGGGAACTCTCCGGCCTTTTTTTTAACTGCACTCAAAAATTATTTACCTTTGAATTCGTAATCCCGCTCGGCACCTTCTGGTGTGATATAGCCCTCAGCGATGTCACGCTTAATCAATTCTGGGGATCGTTTTGACGGATCACCAAATCCACCGCCACCAGCCTTTTCCATATAAAAACCTTCTCCGGCTACCATTTCATACTTACCAGCAGCTTCGAGTTCAGTTTCAGACCCATTGTGATTAATTTTTTTAAATTTGCTGGCATGACCATTCTTTCCGCCGTTAACCCCGCTTGCCGGAAACTTAGCCCGCTCATAACGACGCACTACAGTAGCGTCCTGAAGCAATTCATATCGACGGCGAAATACAACTCCACCACGATACTCTCCCGCTCCACCAGAATCTGGGATCACCGACATCTCTGTAACCCTGCAGGGGTATTCCGATTCTAGAATTTCAATCGGCGTTATGTGGAGGTTAGACAAGTGGGTCGCCGTCATTGAACAGCCATCGTGACCATACCCACCGCCATAAGCCGATCCCATAATTTCATACTGCATGGTTGAATGTCCGGGACGTCCCCCACCCTGCCAAGAAATCAGCAAAGATCCGGAGGACCCCGACCCGGCTATTGCCCTCGTAGGGGTGAACTTAGACATTGCGTCAAGAATTACATCGACCAAGCGCAAATTAGCTTTTTGATATGAAGAAACGGGTGCAGGCGGGGATGCATTGGTCACTGTATTGGGCGCGAATATCAAATCGACTACATCGCCCATCCCGCCGTTGTAATGCAGCTCATGGGGCCCCAATGCCCCCACGAGACAATAAAATGTACAGGCTTCAACCATAGCCGGGCGCAAGTTTACCGGCCCGCGTGCCTGGGGACCGCTATCGGAATAATCAAAAATGGCCTTATCACCTTTTATTGTAATCTTTACAGCAAACTTGACTGGTGTATCGCGATCAACGCCATCATCATCCATAAAGCCCTCTGCGGCCGATGTTCCATCTGGCAAAGCAGCTATTGCTTTCTTAAGTTCCTCTCCAGCACCATCAAGAATTGCATCAAAAGCGCCAATCACTGTATCAGCACCAAACCGATCGGCATTTTCTTTCATTCGCGCGACGCCCATATTTGTCGCCGCAACTTGGGCATGGATATCACCACGAACGAGGTCAGGATGACGGCTATTGCCCAGTATGACCCTCAAAATATCAGGGTCTGGGTCACCGGCACGGTGGAATTTAATAGGCGGTAGCAGCAAACCCTCGTGGTACAGCTCGGTTGAGTTAGCGGATGTACTACCAGGATTTGTTCCACCAATATCTGCCTTATGGGCAATCGATGCAGAGAAACCGACTAGCTTTCCTTCTGAGAAAATCGGCGCAACAAACCCCATATCAGACACGTGAGGCATTCCGGCCTCGTACGGATGATTGGAGACAAAAACATCACCATCTTCAATTTCATCCAGTTCGTAATTCTTGAACAAATTCTCTATGAACGTTCTATAAGCGATCCCATGAAAAAACATCGGCGGAGGAATAATAAGGCGCCCACGCGGATCGAGAATTACGCAGCTGAAATCACGCGATTCTCGAATAATAGTAGAATAGCCCGACCGATAAAAATGGTAGTGCATTTCATCGACAAGGCTCGACACCTTGTTTCGAAGAATTTGTACTGTCACCGGGTCCATACTATTTCTCCCTACTCAGGATGAGGTTGCCATAACCATCAATCCGGCCTACCCAACTTTCTGGCACCACAATCGTAGAATCAAACTGCTCGACTATTGCTGGGCCATCAAGACGGGCACCAAATGGCAATTTGTCGCGTTCATAAATTTTCGTTTCTGTCGCCTCGTCGGCCGCGAAATAAACTGTGCGGGTACCCTTGTTAGATTCCGCAGGTGCGGGGCTTTCGATTACATTTCTCGTTGGAATAGGATCATATTTCGGGACGGAGACCCTTAAACGAATGCGATAACTCACAATCTCTACTGAACGGTCTTTAGCTGCATGGCCATGTATTTTTTCATGTTGATCATCGAAGCGATTGCGCGCGGCCCCCATATCATCAGTTTTAAAACCGCCTTCGCCGCCTAGCCCTTCAAGGGACACCCGAAGTTCATAACCTTGTCCCGTGTATCGGACATCGAGTTCTCGTTCGAACCGCGCCCCATCTGGTGAAATACCTTCCTGCCTTAATTCCGCAACGCCACGTGCTTCTAACTCACTAAACACCTTTTCTGCATCTTCGGGCGTCACGAGTTCCATCGGACGCAATCCGGACCGGACATAATCGTGGACTACATCAGTGCAAAGCAATCCAAGCGCCGAAAACGCGCCCGGACGGGGCGGCACAAAAATGCGGGTAATTCCCAATTCTTCGGCTACCGCTGCCGCGTGAACTGCGCCCGCACCACCAAATGGAAGCAGACAAAAATCTTGAGGGTCGACACCACGTTTTGCGCCGAAGACCTTCACCTCATCAGCCATACGAAGATCGACAATACGGCGGATACCGGCAGCGGCCTCACGTATTGTCATACCCAGCGGGTCGGCAACCTTTTCTTGAAGGGCTTTTTCCGATGCCGCTTTATCCAGCTCCTGAGACCCACCAAGGAAATACTTAGGATTCAGATAACCCAGGGCTATATCGGCATCTGTTACTGCTGGGTTTTGGCCACCCTTCCCATAACAGGCCGGCCCTGGTTCTGCACCGGCACTCTGTGGTCCTACACAAAGAAAGCCTCCACGATCAATCCAAGCGATCGAGCCGCCTCCGGCAGAAATTGTCGTTAGATCAAGTGCTGGAACCCCTAACGGGCGCCTAGCAACCGTTACTTCCGTGACCTCCAGCGGTTCTCCTCCCTGAATAAACGCGATATCAGCGGATGTGCCCCCCATGTCTAGCGTGACGATGCCCTTGACCGCGTCATCACCGGAAAGATAGGCCCCAGCCTGGGCTCCTGCTGCAGGCCCCGAAAACAATGTATACACCGTCTTGCCCCCCTGCACCGCTGCAGTAAACGGCATCACACCCCCATTCGACTGCATCAGAAAACGCTGCTGGGTCGTCACACCTCCATCATCCAGCCCTTTGTTTAAATCACCGATATAATCGACAAGAACCGGACCAAGGTATGCATTCAATAAAGTAGTGGATAAACGCGGCCACTCCCGGATACGCGGTAAAACCTCTGACGAGAGTGAAACGTGCGCATTCGGGAATTCCTCCAGAATGATCTCTCGTGTGATTTCTTCGTGAGCCGAATTAGCATAGGAAAACAGGTAACAAATTGCGATTGAATTAGCACCGGCTTCCATCAAAGAACGTGCAGCCGCACGCACCGCATCCCTATCCAGCGGTTTTAGCTCGAGCCCCTCCCAGTCCACTCTGCCCGGAATCTCTCGTGTCATACTCTGTGGTGCCAGATGCACTGGCTTGTCGTAAAAATAATCAAAAGGGTTGCCATCGCGGCCCTGGCTTTGAATTTCTTGGACTGCGCGATAGCCACTAGTAATCATCAACCCAACTTTGGCACCACGCATTTCTAGCAATGCATTGGTAGTAATTGTGGTGCCATGAGAAAAAAATTCAATCTCGCCAGGCGGTGTACCCTTAGCAACGAAATTATTTATTCCGTTAAGAACACCAATCGCAGGATTACGAGGGGTGCTCGATACCTTTTCAACAGCAATTTGACCAGATTCAACATCCAGCAACACTAAATCCGTATGTGTACCGCCAACATCAACACCAAGGCGAAAGCGAGCTTTTAAACTCATTATTTACTAAACTCCCAATGAAATTTTTCATATGATTATCCCGTTTGTAACGTAACCGTATGGCAGGGTCACCCCTATTAGCCCGAAATGGAAAACCAGAAAGGTTCAGTTATTTATTGAGCCGGGAAGCCAGATAAATACCAAGGACGATCAATGCAATCCCTGCAAAATGGTATGGTAGCAGCGTTTCATCGAGAAGTAAGGTCGCCAGCAAAATAGTGAATGCTGGGATAAGATGCAGGAACTGGCTAGCCCTTATTGGCCCAAGTGTTTTAATACCATAATTCCACGCGATTATGGA
>CAYZDH010000134.1:0-7267 GCA_964477025.1 uncultured Rhodospirillaceae bacterium
TACGTGGTCAAAGCTGGAAGGTACTGACTACGAAAAATATATACCCATAACAGTCAACATGCCATCAGAAGTACACCAACACGCTGGCTATCGCGGTTTGGATACTCGGATGTGGCTCGTAGAAAACCATATGCAAAACCGGGCTATTCGGGATGAAATAAACCACCCATTAAGAGTATACCGCGAACTTGAAGATGTGCCCGGTCGTCTCGCTCATATGGACGAGATGGGTGTGGAGGTGCAGGTCATTTTTCCTACCTTCTTCATACGCTACACCACGGAGAATGCCGAAGCGGAATGGGCTCTAACCACAACATATAATCGCTGGCTTGCTGAAAAATGCGCTAACACCAACGGCCGGCTGCGCTGGGCGGCCGTACTACCTTTTTTGCGCCCTGCCGAGGCAGCCGAAGAACTGAGGTGGGCCAAGGAAAATGGTGCTTGCGGCTTCTTTAAGCGTGGTTTCGACTTGGAACGAGCAGTAATCGATCCGCATTTTTTTCCTGTTTACGAGGAAGCCAGTGCGCTGAACCTCCCCATGTGCATCCATACCGGGCACCCGATTTCAGATGATGAATGGGATCGAGGCTTTCCAATCATGCATTCTTTTACTGAGGTTGTCCGCTCTAAGCTTCCGGAAAAATTTCTTAATCTTCGTTTTGGCTTCATTGAAGCAGGCGCGTCATGGATCCCATACATGGTTTCACAGGTGGGTGCCCACATTCGCCAAGCAGAGCGGGGTCAAGAAAAAATACTGCCTAGCCTTTACGAACTAGCTCCCGAGCTTTTCCGTAACAACCGCGCTTTTATCACAGTCGACCTAATCGACGACATTGAGAATATTCTGAAGTTCGGCACAGAGGACAACCTGATGATCGGCACGGATTACAGCCACACCGATATATCAGCCAATCTCGAAGCTTTCGGTGGAGTCCAAAGCTGGATAGACGAAGGCAGAATTAGTACTCCGCAGGCGGAGAAACTTTTAAATAGTAACGCCAGAGAGTTCTATGGGCTATAAAATGTTTTAGGCGATATTCGGTTCTAGTCTTTCAACAAATAACGGGTTGCAAAATCAAAACTGTCGAAATTCTTATATAGATAATTAACCTATTGGATACGGTCCTCTTCCGTTAGATCCAAATGAAAGAGATCCATAGCATTATCCCAAGTGTAACGACGATGCTGCTCTCTAGACAATCCCTTCAAATGATGTTCAACGACTTGGCGTGAATGTGGAAAAGTCATGTTGAAATGAGGATAGTCATTCGACCACATGCAATTCTTTTCGCCCCACCAAGAAAGGAATCGAGTCCCGACATAGTCCTCAAGAAAAGTACCATAAACGTGCTCTTCAAAGATTTCGCTTGGCTTACGAGTGATCGGAATTGGGTAAGAATTGCGGTGACGTTCGAAATAGTAGTCCCATTGCTGAAGAAGAAATGGAATCCAACCAATTTCACTTTCCGCAAGCAGAAACTTGAGTTTAGGATGTCGCTCGAAATAACCATAAAATATGAAATCAAAAAGTGTGTTGGCCGAATCATTCGTCTTTGTGTTTGTAGAATCTTTGATCCCCTCGACGTTTCGTTTGTGACCCGTCTTCATATATCCGTGTCCAGTGAGGATGTGACATATCACAGGTTGGCCCGCTTCTGCGCAAGCAGCAAAAATAGGGTCGTAGTGTTCGGTGTTACTAAAGGGAAGCTGAGGATCCGGAACCTGCCAAATCAAAGCACCGCGCATTCCCATATCGAGGCACCGGTGCATTTCCTTAACGGCGCCTTTAGGATCATAAACAGAGATCAGTGGAACACCGATAAGGCGTCTTTTATCAGGACTACACCAGTCATGTAACCAAGTGTTGTATAACTTAAACGCCTCTTGCTGGGTTTCGATGTCATCGACAGAGTAAAGCGCCATGCCGTAGTTGGGGAACAATATTTCCGCAGCAATTCCATCATTAGTCTGGTCTTCTAGCCTCAGGTCTGCCCTCAAAGCGCCCGGGGGTGAATTACGAAACGGTACATTCGGCAGCTGTTTATTTAGACGTGCCGGCAATTCCAACCAAAGTTCGTCAGGCTCCATAACGTGAGAGTCGGTAGAAATCATTTTTGGTATCTTCGCTAATTCGGCATCAGTCAGGTGTTCTCCAACAACAGTACGACGCGGAAAAGTCTGCGCCTGCTCCTCTGACATTCCTGCAAACTTAGTGGCATCCACGGGCAAAACTGACATTTTTTGTTCTCTCTTTTAAGGTTCCCTGGTTTTTCAGCGCAACGATCCAAATGAGTAACTCCCGTGTTTTGCTACATTGGGCATGCGGCAGGAGCTTTTGATAAATTTTCACGCCGAACCAAAGCGATTTTTATCTTATACATATATATATTTGAATAGGAAAATTCCATTACTCCAGATAATTTTTTTTCCCTGACCGTTAGGTTTTTAACCGATCAATCCCGAACAGTTCAAAGCCCGGTGCCTGGGCGAGAAAGAACCCCACTCTTAACGGACAGAACCTCAAGAGTTTAATATTGGGAAAGCACTGTTATTCAACAACATGATTGGTGACGGAGCACTACTAATCTAATGCCTTTATCTTTTTCAACAAACTCTTGACCCGCTTACGATTAACGCCGAAATCCCAATAACCATAGTTGGAACGGCTATAAATAATTAGCGAGCTTTCAGATCTTAGATCCACAAATTGCACCCAAATCGTATCCGGAAATCCGAACAGTCTGGAACGTTGAACAAAAATCAATTGGTCCAAATTTGGATTACTGTGGATTAATGTTGTCCGGGGTTCGGATTTTATTATTTCCTGGACTCTAACTGCTAATACAGCCTTAGAAAGTTGAAAAATCGGAACTGTATAATTTGCACGGCCTTGGCAAAAGTTTAACGGGCATGCTAACGCATCGTTGGGCGCATCGGATTTATTGCCCTGAATAAGATCAGTTGATTGATCAAACCTAACCGAAAAAACACACCCCGAAAGCATCGTAAATAATACCAAAAAAGAACCTATTAATTTCATTGAACTTCGTTAACGGTTTATCAAACTAAAATCTAAACACTCTACTAATTAAATGTACGAAACGATCCACAAAGCGGGCGGAGTAACCAAGAAAATGGAAAGTATATTTAAAGAGTAGATGACATATATATTTATAGAGGAGTTAGGGTTACTTAACGAAATTTGCAGCAGACCCCACGAAAAGCCAATTAAAAATTTGACGCGTCTATAGATTCGGTAACTGTTCGAGCACAAAAACTATTATAAATCACAATTAATGCACAACCTGAAGCCAAAACATCGTAGGATTGAGAAGGGTAGAAAAGGTTGGAAGCCTATTTCCTAGAAAACGAGAGATGAAAACACGAGGTGAACCTAATGAAAAAACCATCATCACTGATTACATTGGGTACTTCGGCTGGCCCTTCGTTGACGCCAGGCCGGGCACAGACGTCCCATCTACTTACCGTAAATGAGAGCTACTACATTGTGGATGCTGGCGACGGGGTAGCAAGGCGTTTGGCGAGGACCGGCGCAGACGTGCGTGAGGTAGGTATCATTTTCCTTACCCACCATCACGATGACCATACTGCAGGCCTCAGTACTCTGATGTCCCTAGCTTGGGATCGGCAGCGCACCGAACCCATCAACGTCTACGGCCCACCCCGAACGAAGGAGCTTGTTGACGCCGCAGTTCAATATTGCAGTATCAGTGCGGATATTAGAATTGCCGACGGTGGCCGCAGCGTCCCATTAGATAAGGTTTTTTTTGGTCACGATGTGGGTGTCGGGGAGGTTTTTCAGGATGAAAACATCCGCGTTTCCTCTACAGAGAACACCCACTTCAGTTTCCATGCGGGAGAAGCCTCCGGCCGCTATAAGTCTTACTCTTATCGCTTCGAGACCCCTGACCGTGTAATTGTTTTCACTGGAGACACCGGTTTCAGCGATGCAGTCACGGCCCTCGCCAAGGATGCTGACATTTTAGTTACTGAAACTTCCTCCTGCGATGAAAGGAAAAATCGGATGATTGATGACGGCACATGGCAAAAAATGCAAGTTGCCGAGCAGGAAGGGATCATGCGGCAAGCTACCCAGGGACACATGGGCCTGGATAATATAGGTAAACTTGCATCTCAGGCTGGTGTCAGAAAGGTAGTGCTTTCACATCTCACGCGACGCGCCAAAACAGCAGACTACGAGCCCTGGGCAGAAGAGGTAAGGAAACACTTCTTCGGCGAAGTTGTCGTTGCCGAAGACCTGATGGAATTTTAGCGAGCTATTGTCGGCTAAAGGGGGTCCTTAGCGGTCCGCGGGCTGGCTTTGGGCTGCCAGTTAAAGTTTTTTCTCTAGCCCAGGTATCCAGTCAGTCCCGGCAAGCGGCACTCGCGCCATGGCAGATGCTTCAATCGTTAGTGCCACCATATCTTCCGGTTCTAAATTTAGAACATGTGATTTACCGCAGGCGCGGGCAAGGGTCTGTGCTTCTAATGTGAGGACCCGCAAGTAATTCGCCAGCCGTCGGCCGCCAGCTATTGGGTCCAGCCGTGAGCTGAGGTTTTTGTCCTGCGTTGAAATACCGGCTGGGTCTTTGCCTTCGTGATAATCGTCGTAAAATCCTGCAGAAGTACCTAGTTTTTCGTAATCCTCTTGCCATTTAGGATCATTACAGCCTAGTGCAATTAGGGCCGCGGTTCCGATCGAAACCGCATCAGCACCCAAGGCGAGACATTTAGCAACATCGGCTCCAGAGCGGATCCCACCCGACACGATAAGTTGGATATTTCGATGCTTGTCCATTTCCTGTAGTGCATTAACAGCTTGCGGTACTGCCGCCAGCGTCGGTATACCGACATGTTCAATAAACACATCCTGTGTCGCTGCAGTACCTCCCTGCATGCCGTCCAGTACGATGACGTCCGCACCGGCTTTCGCAGCAAGCATCGTGTCATAATATGTGCGCGTCGCGCCGATTTTTACGTATATTGGTACTCGCCAGTCCGTGACCTCGCGCAATTCGATGATTTTTATTGCTAGGTCATCAGGACCGGTCCAATCTGGGTGGCGGCAGGCACTCCGCTGATCAATACCAGCTGGCAAAGTGCGCATCTCTGCCACGCGATCGGTAATTTTTTGTCCCAGCAACATGCCACCACCGCCTGGCTTTGCCCCTTGGCCAATGACTATTTCGATTGCATCAGCTTTCCGGAGGTCGTCCGGATTCATCCCATAGCGCGACGGTAGATATTGATATACGAGCTTCGTTGAGTGTCGGCGTTCTTCGGAAGTCATGCCGCCGTCCCCGGTAGTGGTAGTAGTACCGACCTCTGACGCGCCACGGCCGAGCGCCTCCTTAGCATTGGCCGAAAGGGCGCCGAAGCTCATTCCCGCGATGGTAATTGGGATATCGATTTCGATTGGTTCTTCAGCGTTCACTGCGCCTAGGGTGACATTCGTGTCACAGCGTTCACGGTACCCTTCGAGAGGATAGCGAGAAACACTTGCCCCAAGGAAAAGGAGATCATCGAAGTGTGGCAGTTGGCGCTTAGCACCGAAGCCGCGAATATCATAAATACCAGTTTCGGCTGCACGTTGGATCTCGTGAATGACGTCACGATTGAAAAGGCGGGACTCTCGTATTCCTGGCTTCTGGGTGGTCATTATAGATACCTTTCCTAATACGCCAACGCGTTGTCGACTTGGAAATGATAAAGGTTCCGTTCAGAACCGTAGCGCGTAAACGCAGACACACTTTCATCTAGACCAGCAGCGTCGAGCAGTTCCTGTAATTCTTGGATGTGTTCCGCGCGCATTTTCTTTTTGACGCAGTCAGCCCCAAGCGAGGCAACACTACCTTTTACGTATATCCGTGCCTCGTATAGGGAATCACCCAGCGCTTCGCCGGCATGGCCGCAGACCACCATTCTACCTGCCTGACCCATAAAGGCCCCCATATGCCCGATCGACCCTTTTACGACGATATCTATACCTTTCATCGAAATACCACAGCGTGCTGCAGCATCGCCGTCAATCACCAGAAGCCCCCCATGCGCTGTCGCGCCCGCCGACTGACCGGCATTTCCCTGCACGTACACATTGCCTGACATCATGTTCTCCGCGACACCGACACCGACATTACCCGCAACAGTAACGACTGCTAGCTTATTCATGCCGGCGCAGTAATAACCGGCATGCCCATCAACCTGAATATTTAATTCCCGATCAAGTCCACAAGCGATATTGTGTTGCCCGGCAGGATGCAGAACCTTCCAGCTAATTTTGTTGCTATCCTCCGGTAATCGATGCAGCGTACGGTTCAAATCCCTGACACTTTGGCTCTTTAAATCAACGGTATTCATTTCTATATTCCTTTGTCCGCTCATGCGGCCTTACGGCCCCAGCTGTATACATGTCCGGGCTCCGGCTCCCAAATACGGGCGTTTTCTATACCAGGCAACCCAGCGAGCGACCGAAATTCAGTCGCCATTGCCACATAATCAACCGTTTCCACCATGACTGCCTGTTTGCAGGCGATCGGATCGCGCAGCACCGCAAACCCCTCCCGCGTTCCGACAGCAAATGTATAAAAGCCGTCGAGATCACATAAAGCTGATTCCAGAGCTTCCTGCAGGTTCGCCCCCTCACGCAAATGCCAGCTTAGATAGCCAGCTGCGACCTCAGTGTCGTTGTCGGTTTTAAAATTAATATTTTGTCGTTCCAGCCAAGACCTCAACCGATTGTGATTAGAAAGTGATCCGTTATGTACCAAACACAAATCCATTCCTGTTGAAAATGGATGCGAACCTTCCGTCGTCACGGCGCTTTCGGTCGCCATTCTGGTGTGCCCAATGATATGGGTGCCTTTCAAATCCGGAAGACTGAACCGATCAGACACCACCTGCGGTAGCCCCATTTCCTTGCGAATCTCGATGCTTCGGCCGATGCTCATAATCCGTAAGTCGGAAAAATTATGTTCGATCAATCGTCGAGCTGCAGACTCGGTAGTCTTTACCCTGATGACGGCAGCTGTTGCGTTCTCCGACAAATCAACTTCTTCGCCCAATTTCTCCGTTAGCCATACAGCAAGATTTTTCCACGAAAAGCTCTCGTCAGTGTGCTGTAGGGATATTTTAACGTATCCGTCAGCCACTTCGTCTCCATAGATAGCAAAACCAGCGCTGTCAGGACCGCGGTCAGTCATCTCTATAAGCATAGGCGAAAATAGAGCACCTAGACGGTCCTCGAGTG
>CAYZDH010000135.1:0-7130 GCA_964477025.1 uncultured Rhodospirillaceae bacterium
GGAACTTGTTCCATATCAAGCTCAATACCAACGTTTCCCTTTGATGACATTTCAACCGATGAAGACGTCAATCCAGCCGCACCCATATCCTGAATAGCGACAATGGCATCAGTCGCCATCAGTTCCAGACAGGCTTCGATCAGGAGTTTTTCAGTAAAGGGGTCGCCAACTTGAACCGTCGGGCGTTTCTCTTCGGAATCATCGTCAAATTCGGCGGAGGCCATCGTAGCGCCGTGGATGCCATCGCGACCGGTCTTAGACCCAACATAGACGACAGCGTTTCCGATGCCAGCAGCTGCAGAATAGAAAATCTTGTTAGTCTCGGCCACCCCCACTGTCATTGCATTGACCAAAATATTACCATCATAGGACGAGTGAAAGTCGCATTCACCTCCTACCGTTGGTACGCCAACGCAATTGCCATAGCCGCCAATCCCGGCAACGACACCTGAAATCAGATGCCGAGTCCTGGCAGTTTTAGGATCCCCAAAGCGCAGCGCATTCAGATTAGCAATTGGCCGTGCACCCATCGTAAAGACATCACGTAAGATGCCGCCTACCCCAGTTGCCGCGCCCTGATAGGGTTCAATAAAAGATGGGTGGTTATGGCTTTCCATTTTAAAGATTGCCGCTTTACCGTCGCCTATATCGATCACCCCGGCGTTTTCTCCAGGCCCTTGTATGACCCAAGGGGCGTCGGTTGGTAACTCTCGCAGCCAGCGTTTCGAGGATTTATAAGAACAATGTTCTGACCACATGACAGAAAAAACACCGAGCTCGATCATATTGGGTTCGCGGCCCATTATTTTTAGTACACGGTCGTATTCTTCCTCCGTAAGTCCGTGTTCTAAAATAATTTCCGGTGTAATTTTTTTTTCAGTGTCTACCACTGCTATTTTTCCGTTTCTATGCCGCGAGGTTGTTTGCAAGGGCATCAAACATGCGCCTGCCGTCAATACCGCCTAGGGCGCCGTCTGCTGTCCGTTCCGGGTGTGGCATCATGCCCAGCACATTGCCTGTCTCATTTAGGACACCAGCAATATTGGCTGCCGATCCATTCGGGTTGGCCTCGGCGGAGGCTTTGCCGGCAGCGTCGCAATAGCGGAAAGCTATTCGCCCATTGTCTTCAAGCCTTTTTAAGGTTGCGTCATCAGAAAAATAATTGCCGTCGTGATGGGCGATGGGAATTCTGACAACAGCGTTATTCTCATAGCCTTCAGTAAAAATTGTTGAGGTATTTTCTACCCGTAATAAGACGTCTCGGCAGACGAACCTCAACCCCGCATTCCGCAGCAGTGCTCCGGGAAGTAATTCACTTTCGCAGAGAATTTGGAACCCGTTACAGATCCCTAACACTGGTGTGCCAGCCTTAGCCTTGGTGACAACCTCCCTCATCACCGGCGAGTTAGCAGCCATACTGCCGGCCCGAAGATAATCACCATAGGAGAACCCCCCCGGAACGACGATTAAATCGACCGAAGGAAGGCCGGTATCTCCATGCCATATCATAACAGGCGACCTGTCAGTGCTAGCGGCTAGCGCGACTTGAACGTCACGGTCACAGTTTGAGCCCGGGAAAACGATGACGGCAGATTTCATGGGTCTAAATCTATCTGGTAGTCCTCTATAACAGTATTTGCCAATAATTTGCGGCACATTGCCTCTGCAGCCTCGTGGGCTTTATCAGGATTATCTTCAGCCACATCAATTTCGATAAACTTGCCTTGACGGACATTATTTATCCCAGCAAATCCAAGGGACCCAAGTGCGTTGGAAATAGCTTTGCCCTGCGGGTCTAGTACACCATTCTTAAGCGTAACATGGACGCGTATTTTCACAGAAAATCCCTATTAATTGAGAGCGGCACTATGGGTTGAACCTATAGCAAGTTTGCAGATTCCCAACAATGCTAAGCCCCAAAAGTTAAGGGCCCAAAATTTTCTATAGATCCACATCAATATATTCCGCTGTTTCTTCTGTATGATTAATAAATCGCCAAATTTTTCGGGCGTTAATAATTTCAGATGTTTCGAGTGCGATGAGACTAGTCGATAGAGTGCCGAACCCTCGTTCAGTCTGTATGAACATAGCTTCCCCAGACGCGGCACCGTTGGTTCGTTCTGTCGACCTCATTAGTTTTTCCCAATGTCGCCAATCTTGGCTATCAGGATCGGGCTGGGGTGCCTCTAGGAAACGTGGCAAATGGAAAGACGTCCGTATCGAATTTTCAGCGTTCAAATCCCATGCAGTGAGCATAGAGATACCCTCGGGGATATCAAAGATTTCCACTTTTTTTGCCTGCGGTCCAAGGCTGCGTAGCCACCAGGCATCGCGATTGTCAACTATAAACAAATTAAAACTGCGATAGGCGGAGGGATTGATCTCCGCCAGGGCCTCTCTGGCATAGGCAGCATCGTTGTGATCAAGCGCTTCGAGGACTAGTTCTCCGCGGCTGCGCAAACTATCGTCCGGCCCTAGAGAGTCTTTCCGATTGAGCACTCCGGCAATAACTCCTTCGTCATTAATACCTAGCCAAGAGCCCCCTGCTAATTCATCTTTACCTGCAACAACATTATTACGATCGGGCCAGTGGCGTTCCGGCGCCTGCCAAGGACGATTTTTCATTTCATCGCGGTTGGCACCTAGAACAAGAGGCCAATGGTGATCAGGACGGCGAAGGAAAACAACAGTGCACATAATTTAGCGTTATGACTGTATCGTGCATGGGAAGCAACCGCATACATAGTGAACTAAATCACTATTCTAAATGAGGCTTATTTATAGAGACCGTGAAGAAGACAGGCTGAGCTGCGCAGCTAATCAAGTAGTTATTTTTCCCAGGGTCTAAGGTTCGTTACCTCTCTTCCTGAAATTTTTCCGGTAATAAGGCATTCAGATAAATTTGCGCCGGATAAATAAAGAAAGCCAAACGCGCTGCCACACTCCCCTGCCGAGTAAAGCCGAGGAATGGCTTCGTTATAAACATTCATTACTTGCTGTTTTGCATTATGAACAGGGCCACCTTGGGTGTTTGATACTACCGGCCAAACCTCACCCACGTAAAACGGTGGAGTGTCGATCTTCACCATAGTCCCCGGTGGGCGGCCAAAATTACTATCCTTTCCGGTATCGTAGTCAGCATTCCATTGATCAAGTGTCTCCTTGATAGTGGGTAGGTCGGTGCCAGTTATTTCAGCCAACTCTTCGAGCGTGTCGGCCCTCTTAATAATCCCCATATCGACTTCTTTTAAATTATCTTCGCTCCAAGAAAACCTTAGGCCAGGCTGATTGTAAGTTGGGGCTCCGATCTGATACATCTTCCGACCGTTTTCGTCATATATGAAATGCGATGGAATCCGGGGGAAGGTCTGAGTTGCCGTATCAAAAAATTCCATCGGGCGATGAGAAGTGTCTTGAGTATAGGGCGTACATTCATTCATATAGCGCCGCCCACTTTGATCGACGAGAATCCAGCACATCGGAACTTCAGCTTTGTCTTCCTCGCCGGGAAACCAGTCGGGTAGACGCTTAACCCTTATTGCCACAGGATACTTAGGGTCGGGATGCTTAAACCCATAGGACCCGTGATAATGCCACATATGCCAAAGGTCAGCGCCTAAATCTTGCGCCATGCGGATCCCGTCACCAGTATTCATCGTGGAGGTTGCTGTCAGTACCGGTGATTTCTCCCAAAACTGCGCCTTCATTTCCTCATTGGCTTCAAATCCGCCGCTACATATAACAACACCGCAGCGTGCCTTTATATTTATAGCCGTGCCGTCTCCCTTTATAAAATTAGCGCCAATTACTTCCCGGTTAGTGCCGGTGATTAAACGAGTTGCACTCCATTGATAGCGGACGTCAATGTCGCGCTGCTCAATGTTATCTTCCAGTACCCGGAACACGCGCCAGCCATTTGCAGAGGGGCGCGCCATTATATGAGGATATGTTTCTTCTTGCGTTTCGTGCCCCGGCACGTGGGTGATGTTAGAATGATAGAACGTCTCCGTTCCCGGGAGTGGGTAGTTCGCCGCCTTATCCGTTGTCTCAACGGTTGCGTTGCTCGTTCGCGCTAGCTCAATAACATCAGATTCAATCTGAGCCATCCCGTCTGCCAGGGCTTTGGTTACATCGTCTGGCGTGCGTCCACCATTGGTCTCTTTTAGATAAGCAAATGCCTTTTCTGCATTTCTTGCCCCGCGCATAGCTCCACCCGAACATATTGAAATGCCTCCGGGGTTTTCAGCTTTTTCTGCCAGGAGCACATCGGCGCCGTTATCGGCGGCTGTGATCGCCGTCATTGCCCCTGCGAACCCATAACCGATGACAATTACGTCAAAGGTTTCGTCGAATTCCTGGGGGTTGGTAAGTGTGTTCATCTGCTTGCCTACTGAAATCTATTTTAATCATCATAGCTTTTCATTTTGATCCTGAAAGGGGCTCAGATCCAGTTTTTGGGGAACAGGCTTTTAAGTGTCCCTAAGGTCTCACGACGTTCAAGTATACCAATGCCAAGCGCGACACCGCTTGACCTCACTATTACGTAACCACCTATACCGCAGGTCTTAATCTGGTTTGGCAAAAGGGTAAGAGGTTTGCCGGCGATATAGTCCGGTCGGGAATTTGCATCTATTTCAATAGTGTTGCGGGTTGCGGAATGTCCAAACGCTAGTGTGGCTTCAGTAGAGAATTTTGGGATTTTTGCTTTGTCCCTGGTAAGAGTAAGCCCCGACGCCTGTATGCATTGTAGACCGGATCTGTGGTGATCATTTGAAATTAGTTTTAAACGCCGGCCAGCCCGAAAGATGTGGAGGTTGTCGAAACTATTTTTCGGGAGCCCGAAATAACTAACGAAATCGTCTATAATTTTTTTCGATGCTGTGTCTAATTTAGACGTTTTGGCGGGCGGTAACGTCTTGGTATCACCAATTTTTTCTATGATTGCGGCAAAAAACCCACCGGTGTTAGTTTTGTGGGGCCAAAGCCGGACCGCTTTCGATAATTTATCTGAGTAATTATGTCCCTGCCAATTAGTAATTCCGGGTGACGCCCCTGGAACGGGTTCCTCTGGTGAAATCAATCGGATATCTCGACTTTCCTTTAAGGCTCTGTCGATGATTTCCTCATTTTCTTCCGGAGCAAAGGTGCATGTCGAATATACGATTCGCCCACCGGGACGGCAAAGGTCAATCGCCCGCCGAAGAAGAGCGCGCTGCGTCCCCCGCAGCCAGTCACGAAAATTTTCTGGTACCTCAGTATGTTTGCCGGGTCCCTTGCGGATAGTCCCTTCGCCGGAACAAGGAGCATCAACTAGGATGCAATCGAAAGGACCAGAGTTCAGCGGGTAATTTATCCCATCTATCGCTGTGGTTGTTACATTGACGAGACCAAGTCTAGCGACAGCAGCGTGAAGGGGTGCAAGTCTTCCGGCGTGCTTATCGTTAGCGATAACGGTACCACGATTATTAAGTGCAATAGCGATTTGAGCGGTTTTGTTGCCAGGCGCGGCGCATAAATCGAGAACAAGTTCGCCTGATTGCGGGGCGAGGAGCTTTACAGGCAAAAGGGCTGCTTCCTCCTGAATATGAAAAAGCCCAGCCTTATACAGCCAGCTTCTTCCCGGTCGTTCAGTCGCGGGTAAGCGGAATGCACCGTCACTCCATGGGATTGGGACAGGGTGAATTCCTTCCGAGTTCAAGCGTTTTACCAGATCCTCTGAGGTAATCCTTAATGTATTAGCCCAAAGACACACGGGTAGAGACTCTGCCAAAGAAGATTTAAATGCAGCTTCATTACCCGAAAGTTCCCCATAGCGGTTAATAACTGCTTCGACGGCAAGGCCAGTTTTGCTGTTTTTGCGGAGTGATTGCCGCACGATTAGATCTGGCCAAAGACCCTTGTTAAAATTTTATCGACGTTTTTTGTGTGATAGGTGATGTCAAATAGGCTCGCAAGTTGTTCCTTGCCCATCAACTGTGTTACCGCATCGTCTGCTTGCAGCTCAGTTAGGAAGTCAGCATTTTGTTCCCAAACCTTCATCGCATTGCGCTGAACCGCGTTGTAGGCGTCTTCGCGGCTCATTCCGGCCTGTGTTAGACCAAGTAGCACCCGTTGTGAGAAGACTAATCCTCCGAGCTGGTCAAGATTTCGTTGCATCATTTCGGGATAGACTAGAAGTCTTTCGATTACACCGGTCATACGCGCTAAAGCGAAATCGAGTGTCACCGTTGCATCAGGGCTGATCATGCGTTCAACAGAGGAGTGCGAGATATCTCGTTCATGCCATAGGGCAACGTTTTCCATAGCTGGAGTAACCGCAGAACGCACGACACGCGTAAGCCCTGTGATGTTTTCCGTTAATACTGGGTTCCGTTTGTGCGGCATAGCCGAAGAGCCCTTTTGGCCTGGAGCAAAATATTCTTCGGCTTCTCGCAATTCGGTCCGTTGCAAATGTCGGATTTCTATAGCCAGGCGTTCTAGGGAGCTTGCAACAACCCCAAGGACTGCAAAAAATATTGCGTGTCGGTCGCGGGGGATGACCTGTGTCGAAACTGGTTCCGGTGTTAGGCCCATCTTCTTGCCAACATGTTCCTCGACGGCAGGATCAATATTGGCGAAGGTGCCAACTGCGCCCGAGATTGCGACGGTCGATATCTCTTTCCGTGCTCCTTTCAGGCGCTCTAAATTGCGCGTGAACTCCGCGTAATGCCCTGCTAGCTTTAAACCGAAAGTAGTTGGCTCTGCGTGAATGGCATGACTTCGGCCTATGCAGATTGTATCTTTGTGTTCAAGTGCCCGCGTTTTTAGGGCGGCAAGTAATGCCTCTACATCGCAAATAAGGATATCGGCCGCCTGTTTCATCTGAACCGCCAGGCAGGTATCTAGTACATCTGATGAGGTCATGCCCTGATGGATAAACCTTGCTTCATCACCCACATGTTCAGCAAGATTGGTCAAAAATGCTATGACGTCGTGTTTCGTCTCGCGTTCTATTTCGTCAATTCGGTTAATTTCCCATTTACCGCGATCCCATACTGCTTTTGCGGCGGCCTTGGGAATGATGCCGAGTTCAGCTTGCGCATCACAGGCGTGGGCTTCAATTTCAAACCAAATCCGGAACTTATTTTCTG
>CAYZDH010000136.1:0-2435 GCA_964477025.1 uncultured Rhodospirillaceae bacterium
GTCGACAATCCTTGCACGCAATTCTGCACCCCCATTACCTGTCTTTTCGAGCATTTTACTAAGATCGTCAGCAAATTTTTCATCTGAAGCAGATTTAAAGAGTTCAATGCACGCCAGATCAAATGGCTCGTCTACCCAACCCATAGTAGTTTCACCAATTGAGTGGCTGAGACCACCTGTCCCTAAAACTACAACTCGAAGATCATCAGGATAGGCCTCAATGGCATCGCGAAGCATATGCCCCCAAGCCAGGCATCTTTTTGGCGTGGGAAATGGTTTTTCTACAAGGTTCATAAAAACCGGTACAATTGCAGGCATAGGCTTTAGGTCCATACGCCAGACCGGAACACACATCCCGTGATCCAGTTTTAGCTTCATTGAGTAGGAAGGGTCAAAATCGGCATTAAGTGCAAATTCCACGATATGGCGCGCCAAATCCGGGTGGCCAGGAAGGGATTCATAAGGAAAAACAGGCTTCATAAAGGGTTCTGGTGGCCCCCCGTGTTCATCACCGATACCTACACAGAAAGCAGGAATATTATCTAAGAAAAAGTTAACCCAGTGATCTGTGGAATGAATTATTAAAACATCTGGATCCAGGGCCTTAAGACGTCGGCCCATCTCATCGTAATGAGTGGTCAACCATTCCCTCGATTCAACCGCCATACTATCCCATAATCGTGCAACATTTGGCGCATGGCCTGCCGCAAAACTCCCAACCAACTTAGCCATGAGCTTTCTCCTCATTCACATTAATCGACGACAGGATCTCAATTGATTTTTTATCATCATGCCCACAAATTAATAAAAAGAACCGCATAAGGTAGGGATTAGTCACTGGATAAAGATACTCATAATCATCGTCCAAAAGAGCCTGGCGTATTTCTGAGGAGACTGGATAGGCTTCCAAAGTGCCCTCCCGGTTCTCCGGAGCCCACCTAGACTTCCCTTCAGGTCCCTGAAGGTCAAACAATAGTTTATTTAGCCAATAATCCGTCGCCATTAAATTTTTCCTCGGGGTGAAATGTCATACTTGATATTACGAGTCTTTGCGGGTTAAGCGAACCAAAATCTCCTTCAATTCAATTAGTTGACAATTAGCCATCGGCACCCTTAATTCGTCTCTTCTATGTTCCTAAACAATAAGGCAGTGATATTATGCCCTTAAGTCTCGGATACCTGTTGCCAACCCGCGAACGCGCGATGGTTGGCATCCATGAAACCGGGCCCATCCTAAAACTAGGCGACCATGCTGATGATATAGGCCTTGATTCGGTCTGGATTGGTGACTCTTTAATCTCAAAGCCGCGCCACGAGCCTCTATCCATGGTTGCCGCAATCGCAGGCCGAACAAAGAAAATAAAAATCGGAACGGGCGTTCTTTTACCCATGTTACGTAACCCCGTACTTCTTGCACACCAAGTCGCCACGATTGACCAGATAAGTGAAGGTCGGTTCATTATGGGGATTGGAATAGCCCGAGACGTTCCGGCTATCAGAAACGAGTTCAAGGCCGCCGGAGTGCCCTTCGAGAAACGGATTGGCACAATGCTTGAACAAACCCAGCTTTGCCGTGCCTTATGGAGTGGCAAAAAGACGGAATGGAATGGTCGATGGAATGTTAAGGATGCAGAACTAGCCCCACTTCCCCTAACGATTGGGGGCCCGCCTATCTGGAGTGGCGGCGGTGTCTCTGCGGCACTAAAACGTTCTGCGCGCTACTATGACGGTTGGTTCCCTTCCGGCCCCGGCAACGGAAAAGATTGGAGCAAAAGTTGGATACAACTAAAGGGCTACGCCGAAGACGCCGGACGGAATCCGAAAGATATAACCGGAGCCGCCTACGTAACAGCAGCGATTAATGACGACATCACTGCGGCAAATATTGAACTGGACAACTACCTGGAAAATTATTATCTGCGGCCCGCAGAGGAAATTCGCCGTGAACAATATTCTGTTGCTGGAGATCGTGCGAGCGTCACGGATTGGCTTAATGACTTTGTAGAAGGGGGCGCCGAACATTTGTGCGTTCGCTTCACCGGCAGCAACGATGAGAAACAAATGGATGAATTAGCTCTCTTGCGCGAGCAATGGTAACTCAAGACTATGCAGCTATAAAAAAAGGGCCAGTCAAACTTACTGGCCCTAATTTTTTACATGATTAAAATCTATTTCCTGCCAAAAACCATCTTCGCAGCCGCCTTTACAACTGCGGGATCGGCATTCTTAAAGGCTCCATTGACTACCTTTTGAATGTCTTCTCCTGAGGAATAAAGAACCCGCAGACGACGCTTTTTCGCATCAGCAATAAAATTCTTATCTTTGGCCATTGCAGCATAGGATTTTCGCATCGAAGAAATTTTCTTTCTCTCAACACCAGGCGGAAAAGCAAGCCCGCGACCGATGATGCCGTGAGTTGAGATGAAGCTCACGAT
>CAYZDH010000136.1:2445-7120 GCA_964477025.1 uncultured Rhodospirillaceae bacterium
CTAAGTCAGTGATCATCGGAACGTCTGGAAGTAACGGATCTGGCTCTGTCCCAACTTGCAAAAGCGGTTCAGCAAATTCCTTCCCCGGCTCCGCTGTGCCACCATACTTTTGAGCGAACCAATGTGGGGCAATAGAATTCCATGCTAACCAATTAAACCCCGTCCCGTGATGCTCGCCTTGCTCCATCGCCAATACGGTGCGCTTGGAACCTTTGTAGCCACCTATGACTTTAATTTTCGCTCCCAGCATATGCTTTAACATCTGTGGAATAATATACGACGTCGAACCGGGGCCAGTACCGCCAGCTATAACTTCCTTGGTCTTCATATCCTGCCACTTTTTAACCCCGGCCTTTTTGGTCAGCACAAAAATCGTGTTCGTACGATTTACTGAACCAATCCATGTGAATTTTCGCGCATCATATTTTACCTTTTTAGGCCGCATGAGTTGAGAGATAACCAGCGTGTCCGGCGGCTCTAAAATCCACTTACCATTGTTTGGCATTACCTTTGAAGCATAGTTAGTCGCTTTCAAGCCTCCAGCGCCCGGCATGGACTGGACTACGATTGTCGCTCCGCCAGGAATATAGTTGCGAAGGTGGTCGGCCATCGTCCGCGCATATTTTCCATAGGTGCCACCAAAACCATAGCCAATCAGGATGGTGTATTTGTCTTGAGCAAATGCAGGTGCCGACGCTAACACAGCGCTGGCGACACCAACAACGGCCCCAAATTTTAATAGTGACTTCATACGTTAAGTCCTCCCATAAGTTTATTCTTTAAATTTTCCACTTTTCCATAACAGGTGTACTCTTGAGACAACACCCACATAAAGTATGCAAGGTAGTGTTAGGGAGATCAAGATATGCAGCTTAATACCAGGAGCCCTCGTGCTCGTGTGGGATTAATTGTGCCATCCTCAAACCGGATGTTCGAGCCACATGCAGCTAACTATGTGCCCGATCATGTTGCCTGCCACGTCACTCGCCTTCGAATGACTGGACCGTACTTCATGCCACTTGATGAATTGCTTCCCAAAGTAACAGAGGCAGCTGGATTGTTGAACGATGCCAAATGTGACCCAATAGTTTTTCATTGTACCGCCAATTCGATGTCTGACGGAATTAGCGGCGAGGCACGAATAAAGAAAGCGATAGAAGAGGCCTCCAAGAAGCCGGGCGTTACAACGGCCTCAGCAACTCTAGCCGCCTTAAAGTATCTTGATGCAAAACGCATAGTACTCGTCTCCCCCTACCGTCGGAAGTCACACGAACACGAAATGAGTTTTCTTAGTGACGCTGGGTTTGAAATTATCGGCGAAAAGAATCTTGGGCTTAATGGCTCTGATGCTTACTGCGGAATGCCAGCTTCGAAATGGTTTGATACCATGCTTCAGATGAAGGACGACAAAGCAGACGCCTATTTCGTTAGCTGCGCCAATATTCTAGCATTAGACTGCCTAGAAGATATGGAAGACGCTCTTGGAGCCCCTGTGGTAACGAGTAACCAATTAGTAATATGGAAGGCTCTGCGTATGGCTGGAATTAACGAAACCATTCAAGGCCTCGGCAAACTTGCTGCCTAATTTATATCTTTTTCCAGATTAGTGAGGCCTTACTTCCTGGGCCACCCATAACTGGCGGAGACGCCGTCAACACCAAATCATCTCCTTCAAAAGAAACATCACGTACTGTGGTTGTTCCTTCCAGCTTTGGATGAGCAGATAACTCTATGTGATGTAATACCGTTTCGTTTTCAAGCTCAAACTCACCAAAATAGCTAAAGTAATCGCCGTTAGCTTGACGTGTCGCCGTCGCCATATGGCCTTCCGCTGTGTATTCCATCCGACCGCCAGTTGGGGCATCTTCTTCTTTCCCCTGCGTTCCGTCGGCATCAATAAACCGGAATCCTACAAGACGCCAGGTCCCAATCATCCTTTCCCGTAACATAGAGATAGCTCCCTTCCAATATTTTTACTAAACCAATAATTCCAGATTTATAATTCTAAAGGCGGCTAAATATCAGACCCTCATACCGCAAAACGCATTGCCAAAAAAAGAGGGACATGTTGGCTGAAATTACCTCAATTCATTTAAGCAGGGATAGAAACTTACCGCTAAAATTCATAAAATCCTAAATTTATTTGAATTAACCATAATCAATAAAAATCGATGGATACCAGAGAATGCCGATCAATTCTCCAAACATAAAGTAGAGTATTACGCCTGAAATTAGGGCATATGAAAATGCAAAGGCCCAGGTCGTTTTTCCTCTAATTATAAGATACCCAAGAATAAATATTGGTATAGCTACTGCCTGACCAAATAAAACTGTTACACCAACGATGCCAGCGAGGCTCAATAATAAAAGACTAGCCTTTGGCAGCTCTCGGGCTACCTGGGATTCTGCAACTAAGTCCTTAAAACCATTCTTTGTGGTTTGATAGCTTGATTTCAAAGATGATCCATCTCTCACCAAAGCAAGGAGACCAAGAATTACGGCTGGAACGCAAACCACAATAGGAAATTGTCCCGTCGCCCTATCCCACCCTATTGATTGCCAACCCGCCAAGAAGAAAACTAGAACCATAATGAATATGAAAACGAAGCCCGCTAACTGATCTTCATTTTGCGTTTCTTTGATTTTTACTGCGGTTCCCTCTTTATTTTGTCGCCTCGCCCTTAGACCTGACACGATAATGGTTAAAACTGCTAAAACTAATATAACTAAGCAAATTGGTCTAAACATCCATGAAATTGGTCCATAGGCCTGATAGGTGACATAAAGAGCGCTCTCCATAATTGGTCCAAGAACAAATCCAAGGATAAGTGGAGGCCGCGGTATGCCCCCTTGCTTCATCCAATAGCCGATAATTCCAAAGGCTAGCATAGACCACCAATCAGAAAGAGTATTAGAACTCATCCAAGCCCCCATCATCACAAATAGTACAATTGCGGGTACAATCAAATGACTTGGAAGAAAGGTGATTTTTGCAATTTGTTTTGCCCAAACTAAAAGCAAGACTGCTCCAAGGACGTTGGCAATTGCCAGGGTCCATACCATCGAAAATGTGACATCAAGTTTAGTTGTCTACATTTGCATACCCTGCATAAATCCCTGAATATCTAATGCACCTAATAGTATCGCCATCGCCTGACTACCGTGAATTCCAAAAGCAACCGTAGGCATCAACGCTCCGCCCTTCATCGCATTATTGGCTGTCTCTGGAGCTATGACGCCGCGTATATCACCCTTCCCAAATTGTGACTTGTCCTTAGCGCTCTGAACAGCATGACCATAGGCAATCCAGTCAACAATAACTCCACCTAAGCCTGGCAACATTCCTATGTAGATCCCGATCGATGCAGACCTAAGAAATAGCCACCAGTTCTTAAAGGCATCCAAGATGCCTCGTCTCATTCCCCCACTAACAGAATCCCTCGGCACTCTAGAAATTGAAGTATTTCTCACGGCAAGTTCAATAACTTCCGGAATAGCAAATAACCCCAAGACCATTGGGACAATTGGTATCCCTTCCAACAGATACGTCGCGCCGAGCCAATACCTTGGAACACCCCCCGTTAACGAATACCCCACAATCGATATCAACAAACCAATAAGTGCAGCAAATAATCCCTTGACCATGTTTCCACCCGACAAAGAACCAATCATTGTCAGACCTAAAACCCCGAGGGCAAAAAATTCTGGTTTCGCAAAAGAAAATATAAGTGGTTTTAAAATAGGAATCGAGATTGCCAGAGCAACCGCCCCTAACACGCCGCCAAAAGCAGAGACGGTAAATGCTGCCCCAAAAGCTCTATCGGCTTCCCCCTTCATTGCCAAAGGGTAGCCATCTAAAATTGTTGCCTGAGATGCTGCCGTGCCGGGAACTCCTAAAAGCACTGATGCTAGCGTATCGCTGGTTGTCGTAACCGCAAACATTCCCAACAAAAATGCAAATGCTGGAGCTGGTTCCATAAAAAATGTAAATGGTAATAAAATGGCAAGACCGACCAACCCTGATAACCCAGGAATCGCGCCGAAATATAGCCCAATCAAAACCCCTAGGATAAGATACCCGATAGCAGGCCATTGGATAACTAACCAGAAACCGCCTAAAACTGCATCCAGCAACGAACCCACTCCTTAAAATAAAAGACCGCGCCAAGGAGAAACCTTGGCGCGGTCAAATCGGAAAAATATTTGACTATTTTCCGCCTGCTTTTACATATTTTCTTAAGAAAGCTGTCATTTTTGGGTCAACGTTCTTCAACGTTGCATCGATAATCTTTTCGCCCTTCGCTCCAACAATAACATTCGGTACAGCCTTAATAGCCTTTTTATATGCTGCCAAAAATTCCTTATCCTTTGTTACAGCGGAAAACGCTTTACGCAAGGCATTACGCGCTGCTTTCGGTGCCTTAGGAGGAAGGAATACCATACGGAACAACTGCGAATTTAAAGTATTCAAAAACTTCAATGTTTGCCATCTCATACCCGATGGCATGGCATTCTTGCCATACTTCATTTTGTAAACCTCCAGCCAAGTTGGAAGATTTGGAAGGTTTGAATTTCTAATGTAACGCCCGTCAGCTGTAGGGGTTTCGTATTGATACAACACTTTTACGAGACCAGTTTTTTAAATTGTCGGATCTACAACACTACGAAAACCTGT
>CAYZDH010000137.1:0-7035 GCA_964477025.1 uncultured Rhodospirillaceae bacterium
CCATTAAATAATCTCCAAGGTAAATACGGGGCCAACATTGAGAGAGGTTCTCTGAAAATTACTTTGGACGAATATATCATTTTCACCTTTGCCATAGGACTATCCTACTGCAATAACGGGAGCAGAGCATCATAACGTTGCAGATAAATTTTGAGGGTTAATAATGAAATTAGTACGGTATGGCGATAGTGGTTTTGAGAAACCCGGGCTAATTGATGAGCACGGAGCCTTGAGAGACTTGTCAGGGGTGTTGTCGGATATCAACCCGAAGACCATAACCCCTGAAGGTATCGCAGAAATAGCAGCAATCGAATTTAGTGCGTTGCCTAAGGTCGACGGTAGCCCACGATTTGGTTTTCCTGTAGCGGGTATTCCGAAAATTGTTGCTATTGGGCAGAACTATATGAATCACATTTTGGAGATGGGCTACACCCCGCCCGATGAACCGGTGATTTTTATCAAAGCGATTAGCTCACTCACGGGCCCCTATGATCCAATGATTAAACCTAAAACGTCGACGAAGTTTGATTATGAAGTTGAGATGGCTGCCTTGATTGGAACAACGGCTATCAATGTATCTGAAGAAGACGCGCTAAATCATGTCGCGGGATATGCAATAATGAACGATGGTTCCGAGCGCGCCTTTCAACGTGAAAGATCTGGCGGCACTACGAAGGGTAAGAGCGCGGATACGTTTGGTCCGTTGGGGCCGTGGTTGGTTACCGCGGACGAATTCGGTGACCCTCAGGCCAAACGCATTTGGACACGGGTCAACGGCGAAGACCGTCAAAATGGAAACACGTCTGATATGGTGTTTGGGGTTGCCCGACTAATTTCATATGTAAGTGAATTTATGTCTCTTAACCCGGGAGACGTTCTAACGACCGGTTCCCCTCATGGAGTTGCTGCGGGCTTTGATCCACCAAAATGGTTGCAAGTCGGTGATATTATAGAGATGGGAATTGATGGCCTAGGAGAGCAACGCCACGAGGTGGTTGCTGCTCCGAATTAATCGGAGATTTCAAAGATACCTTCAATCTCCATACAGAATTGGCGGGGTAGTTCAAACACACCTACGGCACTGCGCGCATGTTGACCTGCGTCAGGGCCGAATAGGTCATAAAATAGGCTTGATGCGCCATCAATTACGGCGAACTGCCTTTGAAAGCCTGGGGCGGAATTGACCATACCGTTGATTTTTACCACCTGTGACACCCGCTCTAGGGAGCCAAGTTTGTGTTTGACCGATGAAAGTATGCAAAGAGCCGTAGCTTGGGCAGAGGCGACTGCTTCTGCTTCCGTAACAGTGCTGCCGACTTTACCATGAACCATAACGCCGAAATCCGCCGGTGGTGGATGGCCCGAGAGATAGAGTAGGTTTCCAGTGCGAATGCAGCCGGTACGATTAGGGCTTGGGTAGGCAAATGGTTTAGGTAGGCGGTGTCCCATTTTTTGAAGCTTCGCCTCAACTTTATCCATTGGTCAACTCCATATATTTTTTTAAAATTCAAGGTGGGATAGGGTAATACGTCTGTCAACGCTACTACGGGGTTTTCCTGGTCGGTAGCTTAACGTATGACCAGCGATGGAAATTGCACGAACAAGCGCAGGAATGACAATGACGGATCAAAAAGGCGCCCTTGATGGGATAAAGATACTAGACCTTACACGGATTTTAGCCGGACCATTTTGTACTCAGACATTGGGTGACCTTGGCGCAGAAATAATCAAGGTTGAACGTCCCGGTGGAGGCGATGATACCCGACGTTTTGGCCCTCCCTTTCTAAAGGATGATGAAGGGAAGGATACGATCGAGAGTGCATATTTTATGGGTGCAAATCGTAATAAAAAATCTGTGGCCATTGATATATCCAAATTGGAAGGGCAGGCCCTAATAAAGAAAATTGCAGCCAAGGCCGATGTTTTAGTTGAAAATTTTAAGCTTGGTAACCTCGCGCGTTACGGGCTTGGTTATGATGACCTTAAAGAAATTAATCCTGGTCTGATTTATTGCTCGATTACAGGATTTGGACAAACAGGACCATACGCTGAACGCCCTGGGTACGACCCACTTATTCAGGCGATGGGCGGCATTATGAGTGTGACAGGTGACCCAGATGGAGAGCCGATGAAGGCCGGTGTTCCCATCGCTGATATAATGGCGGGTATGTACGCGACGGTGGCAATCTGCGCCGCTCTGAGGTCTAGGGAAATAAATGGTAAAGGACAGTATATCGACATTGGGATGTTAGATACTCAGGCGGCCTGGCTTTCTATACAAGCTATGAATTATCTGGTTGGTGGCGAAAATCCAGAACGTCTCGGAAATGGGCATCCTAATATTGTTCCCTATCAAGTCTTCGCTACGGCGGATGGACATATAATGTTGACTATTGGTAACGATTTACAATTCCAACGATTTTGTGAATTTGCAGATTGCATAGAGCTAGCGGAAGATGAGCGCTTTGCTACGAATGGTGCTCGAGTCAAAAACCGCGAACTACTGATTAAGGCAATGGAGCCGGTATTGACCTCTAAACCATCGCAAGAGTGGTTAGCTGAACTCGAAAAACTAACGATCGGTTGTGGTCCGATCAACACCGTGGAACAGGTTTTCGCTGATCCTCATATCCAGGATAGGGGGATGGTAATTAATATGCCACATGAAGCGCTTAGTGGTCGGAAGGTCCCATTAGTGGCAAGCCCCCTGCGGTTTTCCGCCACCCCGGTTACATATCGACACTCTCCGCCTGTTTTGGGCAGTAATACAGACGATGTGTTGCGCGAGGTGCTTGATCTGGACGAGGAAGCCATTAAACAATTGCGATCTAGTAAAATTATTTGACCCCTCCAAAGATTATATTTTAAAACTTTGAAACGTGATTAGATTAGAGCTCACATTATATCAAATAATAAAAAAGTTCCGATATCAAAACTATTAAGTAATTTGGAGGAGTTTGATTAAGTATTGCTGGTGAAGATCTCAAAACGGCTTGCTTAATCAAGCCGCGGCAGAATTCTGGCAATATTTTTTAAAAATTGGAGCGGGTAGAGGGAATCGAACCCTCGACACCGAGCTTGGGAAGCTCGTGCTCTACCACTGAGCTACACCCGCAGCTTAGGTATGACTATATATGTGTGAAAAGAGTACGCAAGATTCATTTTACAAGATGATAATCTAGGAACGGTTTGAATGCGAAGCGAATTTTTAACTGGTAAAATTGTTACAGGTTTGGGTAAGGCTGCGGGATTTACTGAAATAGAATGGGCTAAGCTAGCGTTCAGTGAGTTACTCGGTTGTGACCCCTTTCCCGGGACGGTAAATGTGATTTTATCCTCGGAGAAGGATTTGAAGACATGGGAACGTTTAAAACCCTTGCCAGAGAAATTACTTCAACCTCCTAATCCAGACTGGTGTAATTCTCTATGTTATAAAGCTAAAATTGCTGGAAAGATTGACGCTGCAATAATTTTTCCAGAAGTCAAAGATTACCCAGTTGATCAGTTGGAACTTGTGGCTTCTGTAAATGTAAGAGAGATGCTCTCCCTTAAAGATGGTGATACCGTGGAAATCGAAATTCATCGAAAATGAGGCAGTAAGGAGCCATTTTTAATGAGAGCTGGAATTATAGAATACGCTAAGGCAGAGCTCTGGCGTTACCCGTTACCGGGCGCGACAGGGGGGTCAGGTGTTACCGAGGTGGACCTCATTGTGGTTGAACTAAAATCGTCTACCGGAGAGACAGGTATGGGTTTTAGTTACGTGTTGGGTGGTGGTGGTGAAGCAGTTCTAATGGCGACCACTCGTCTGTTGCTGGAATTTGTAGAGGGGGAAAACCAAATTCCACCCGCAGCCCTGTGGACCCGCTTGTCTGCTTCTTTAAATCGCCTCGGTCGCGGTACAGGTTACATTGCAATAGCTGCGATTGATGTCGCTTCATGGGATTTATGGGCAAAAAGCCACGATCTGACGTTAGCTGAGTCTCTTGGTGGTGTGCCGAGATCTATCCCCGTCTACGGTAGCGGTGGATTTGGACCGGCGCAGGCTCCTGAAGAAGCAGTTCAGCAAGCCTTGTCATATGTAGAGCAAGGTTGTTCCGCTGTGAAACTCCGTTTTGCGGGTAATAGCGCGGATATTGAGCGACTCAAAGCCGTTTCTGAAGCTGTTCCAGAGAATATTAGTATTATGGGAGATGCCAATGAAAAGTGCGACCTCCTCTCCGCTACGAGACTTGCTAATGCATGTGCAGATTACAACCTGACTTGGCTGGAGGAGCCCCTTAGAGCGGATGATATTGGTGGTTACATGTCGCTCGCATCAATGTCACCTGTGCCATTGGCAACGGGTGAGCATTGTCAGGGGTTAGCCGAGTTTGGAGCTTTCTTTAATTCAAAATGTTGCGCGGTCGTGCAACCCGATATCGCTATGATAGGGGGAATTACAGAAACCATGCGCGTAGCTACTGTCGCAAATTATTTTGGTTTGATCGTTGCTCCCCATTTCCTTCCTGCTCTATTCGTTCATGTGGCAGCGGCGGCTCCCGCCGTAACATGGCTGGAACATTTTCCTCTTCTTGAACCCCTTTTTAATTCACCAGTAGATATTAACGAAGAGGGAGAAATTAGCCCCCCGGATCTTCCTGGCCATGGGTTGAGTTGGGCGGAGGGAGTAAGGGATAAATTCCAAATTGACCCCTAAAAAAGTAAATAACCAATTAATTTTTTTTGATTGCCATTTTAAAGGTTCGTGGGTCAACGTTACCACCCGAAAGAATAGCAATAGCAGTTTTGCCTGTAATGAGTTGTCTGTGATTGAATAATGCCGCCAATGCTGCAGCCCCTCCTGGCTCTAAAACCAGTTTTTCATGCAGAAAAGCAAAGGCCATAGCTCTCTCTACCATCTGATCAGTAACGGTCAGCCCGCCACTTAAAAGATTTTTATTAATTGGAAAAGTAATGCGGCCGGGTGAAGGTACAAGCAAGGCATCGCATATTGATTTTCGGTTTTCTCTGATTCTCTCAATTTTGCCACTTAGAAGCGATCTGCTTGTATCGTCAAACCCTTCAGGTTCTACGGCGTAAACTTTTGCCTTTGGAAACGCGTGCTTTATAATAATGGCAATACCGGCAACAAGTCCGCCGCCGCTGCACGGAACCATAACGATTTCTGGTTTGCAGCCTTGCTGGGCTAGTTGTTCTATTATCTCTAAACCCACTGTTCCCTGCCCCGCAATGGTGTTTGGGTGGTCATAAGGTGGCACTAGTGTACCCCCCGAATTTGATGCAATCTCAGCTGCGATAGTTTCCCGGGATTCTGTATTTCGATTATAGAATACAATCTTCGCGCCAAAGTCTTTTGTCGCTCTAATTTTAATTTCTGGAGCATCTTCGGGCATAACGATAGTGGCGCTAATGCCATTAAAATTTGCAACCTTTGCAACCGCCTGCGCATGATTACCAGAAGAATAGGCAACTACCCCTTGGCTTTTTTGTTCCTTGGAGAGCTGGTAAATGAAGTTGTAAGCACCACGAAATTTAAATGATCCACAGTGCTGAAGGGTTTCGGCTTTTAGAAAGACCCGGGCGTTACAGAACTGACTTGTATGAATGGACTCAATTAGAGGCGTCTTTCTTACTTTCCCGTCCAGTCGTTCGGCCGCTTCAACGATGTCACTATGACAAATTAATGTTTCCGGGGTGTTCATGGTGTTGCCAGTCTTATTTCCGAGCTGAAAAATAATGTTTCTTCTAGTCTCCTAACAAGTCTTATCTATCAATAGGGGTCTTTGTTTTGCATTCGCATCGTTGTTTCAAATGCTTGTCCTGTCTCGCCTACCAGTTTACTCTCGTGTTTCAGTAATATTTCAGCTATTGCAGCTGCAAAACAGAGAATTGCGGGGAGAACGATGTTCCACGGATCTATTTGTGCACTCATTACGCCTTTTGCTAATGGTAGTGTTGACGAAAAATCATATGAGAAATTTATCGATTGGCAAATCAAGCAGGGTACAGATGGTCTCGTGCCGTGCGGGACGACTGGTGAATCTCCAACGCTTAGCCACGAGGAACATAAACGTGTTGTCGAGATCTGTATTGATGTGGCGAAAGGCAAAGTCCCAGTCATCGCTGGGGCGGGGTCGAACTCGACCGATGAGGCTATAATGCTGACCAAGCATGCCAGGGAGGCGGGTGCTGATGCGGCTTTAATCGTAACCCCCTATTATAACAAACCCACCCAGGAAGGAATGTATCTTCATTATAAGGCGATCAATGATGCCGCAGACTTGCCTATCATCATATATAATATTCCAGGTCGCTGTATCGTAGACATGTCTGTAGATACAATGGCACGTTTAGCAGAGTTACCCAATATTGCAGGCGTAAAGGATGCGACCAATGACGTTGGTCGAGCGACATTGCAAAAAAATAAAATAGGAGCCGATTTTATTCAGCTTTCCGGTGAAGACGGCACACAGATTGGGTTTTTGGCGCAGGGTGGTGTTGGATGCATTTCTGTTACGGCTAATATTGCTCCTAAAGAGATGTCAGACTTTCACAGGGCTTGGCGGGAAGGGGATTTAGCTAGTGCGCAGAAATTGAATGAGCGGCTTATGCCGCTTCATACCAACTTGTTCTGTGAGTCAAACCCTGGGCCAGTCAAATATGGAGCAAGTTTATTGAAAAAATGTGAGGCGGACACTCGTCTGCCATTGGCACCAATTGCGGACACGAGTAAAAAGGTCGTTGAGGAGTCAATGAGGTCCGCTGGACTTTTGAAATAGGTACCATGGTCAGCGATGTTGATGCCGTGCGCGTAGCCGCGCAAAATCGGAAGGCACGCCATAACTATTCGATAGAGGATAGTCTTGAGGTTGGAATTGTCCTGCACGGTAGCGAGGTGAAATCTTTGCGGGAAGGCCGAGCGACGATTTCCGAATCCTATGCCACAGAGCAAGGTGGGGAACTCTTTCTCATTAACAGCTATATCCCCGAATACAAACAGGCTGGGCAATTTAATCATGAGCCACGGAGACC
>CAYZDH010000138.1:0-7033 GCA_964477025.1 uncultured Rhodospirillaceae bacterium
CCCCAGGCGACGGTTACAGGGACAGTGGTTCTATCAGCGTTTACCACTAAATTAGCAATATATGCCCTAGCGCGCGGGTTTCCAGGAACAGAAATGCCTATTTGGATTGGCGCGACAATGACTGCCTTTCCAATTTTCTATGCGGTAATCGAAAACGATCTTCGACGGGTTCTCGCATACAGTATAAACAACCAGCTCGGTTTCATGGTGGGTGGGATAGGAATTGGAACTGAGTTGGCACTTAACGGAACAGCGGCCCACGCTGTCTCACACATCCTTTACAAAGCACTTCTTTTTATGTCGATGGGAGCAGTTTTATACCGTACAGGTACGATCAATGGGTCGGAGCTTGGCGGTCTCTACAAAAGCATGCCCTATACAGCCGGTTTTTGTATAATTGGCGCAGCATCAATTTCTGCCTTTCCCCTCTTCTGTGGGTTTATTTCAAAATCTTTAATAATCGCCGCTGCGGCCGAGGAAGGCCATTGGATTGTATGGTTAGTGCTCATCTTTGCATCAGCAGGTGTATTCCATCATTCAGGAATAAAAATACCTTACTTTGCGTTTTTTCAACATGATTCTGGTATGAGACCCAAGGAGGCGCCAAAAAATATGCTAATTGCCATGGGCATAGCAGCATTTCTCTGTATAGCCGTTGGGGTGTACCCAGCGCCACTATACGCAATCTTGCCGTTTCAGACTAACTTTGTGCCGTTTACGACGACGCACGTCGTCACCCTACTACAACTTCTCTTATTCTCCGCGCTTGCCTTCACCTATTTAATGAAGACATGGCTATATCCACCAGAGTTAAAATCGACAAATCTTGATTTTGATTGGACCTATCGCCGAATGCTGCCGCGCCTCTTCAAAGGTTTGGCCAGGACCCTCGTGCCAGCCGATCGCAAAGTCCGAGCAATTTTCATTGATCGGATTAACAAATTTATTGCAGGCGTTTTCCGTCACCATGGACCGGAAGGCTTGCTAGCTAGGACCTGGCCGACTGGCTCAACTGTGTTATGGGTTGCGGTGCTGCTGGCGATTTATATGGTTGTCTACTTCATCTAAACCGATCCTTTAGATAAAGTTACCGATTACTCTTTATCCAAGAGAATTTATTACTGCTGAAGCCGGCTTTATAAAAAACCCAGAAAAATAAATAAACCCCGTTTCCCAACAATCCTTTTTGTCTTCACATAGAGATTTTGGAAACCTATCCGATGTTTTAACCTTGTAGGTTTTTCCACATCGCCAATAATTCTTTAGATTCATTGTCTCCGAGGTGACGAAGCGACTGCGCAACACAATCAATTCCGACAACCTCATTCCAATCTGCCATCAATTTTAGAGTGGTCGGACCAGGTATTGATAGCCCTATCCCCATACCATTAACTTTGCAAACCGGTGTAATTGAACCGCTGGTACCGCAAATAAAGGCTTCATCTGCCGAGTATAGATCAAAAGGTGTAAAATCATCTTCTAAAACTTTAATTTTAAGTTTTTCTGCAATCTCAAAGATTACCATTCGCGTTATGCCGCCGAGTACGGTTCGTGATTTAGGCGTGCAGAGGTTACCCTTCGATATGAAGAATACATTAGCGGTATCTGTCTCAGAAAGATTACCATCCATATCTAGCATTAACGGAATGGCATTAGGATCTGCCTGCTGAGCTTCGAAAGTTGCAATGTTGTGGTTCATCTTATTGGTAATTTTTGCCTGCGGGTCTAGACATTGTGGAGGCGTTCGTCTCGTAGCCGGTGTCACGAGGCTTACCCCTTCAATGTAAGACCTCGCATATCTCAAGAAATCCACGGGCTGCGCAAAAATTGCAACTGTTGGTTCAGCCATTATCGCCGTGCCTGGCATCCTCACTCCACGGCTAATTACATGCCAAAGCGCATAATCATCATCTTCATCTAAAGAAATTAGGTTGCGTTCAATTACTTGTATAGAGGTCTCCGTCAACTCTTGACGCGACATACCGCAGTCAATCCTCACATAAGCCAGAGAATTAAGGAGCCGTTCAATATGTTCATCTAACCTGAAGAGTTTATGGCCAAATGTTCTCGTAGCCTCGTAGACACCATCCCCGGATGTAAAGCCACGGTCATAAATGGAGACTCTGGCATCACTCTCAGGTACAAACTTTCCAGAAAGAAAAACAAACCGTTCAGACATGTTTCACCTATTCGGATTAAAACCTAACTAACTATGCCTTACTCCAACACGAGTTCCAACACGAACCGGCATCGAGGACGATTAATTTGAATCGCATAGGGTTGTTACAAATGAAACAAAAGACTAGGTTTTCGCAGAATAGTGATTAAATAAAGACTAACGTAATAGACGGAGACTAAAGAATGGATATGACCGGGGAATACCGGATTGCCGCTCCTAGGGAAAAGGTCTGGGAAGCGTTAAATAATCCAGAAATTCTGAAAATTTGTATTCCTGGTTGTGAAGAACTAAATAAGGATTCTGATACGGAGCTATCCGCAAAGGTATCTACAAAGGTCGGTCCTGTTTCCGCTAAATTCACCGGAAAGGTTACCCTTTCTGATATAAACCCTCCCGAGGGTTATAAAATTACAGGGGAGGGTCAAGGCGGAGTTGCCGGGTTTGCGAAAGGTGGCGCAGAAGTAAAACTTGAAGAAGACGGTAATGAGACTGTCCTCAGTTACACCGCAACAGCGCAGGTCGGCGGGAAGTTAGCGCAAATTGGTTCTAGGTTAATAGACTCAACTGCTAAGAAAATGGCAGGACAATTTTTTGGCAAGTTTGCCGAAGAAGTCGGCGAAGCATCTTCGCCCGATACGGAGACACTCGACGCACAGAAAACAGAAACACTGACCGAAGACGCAACGACTGTCACTGATGAACAAAAGGAAACCAATGGAATTAGTCCGACTATCTTGCTAACTGGATTTATTGCAGCGGTTGTTGTCGTATTACTAATTTTAAACTTATTTATAGACAGAATATGAAATAAAACTATCTTGTGACGCGGGTTGACCAGAGGTAATTCCACGTCATACTTTATCACTCAAGTGGTCTAAGGTATTTTGGGATGAAGCGGATCTAGTCCCCCCACCGTAGGCTAAAATTGATTTTAATCAGGGTCTCTAATCCCCTGTATCTAGGAAGGGTCTGATGTCGGTTAAGTTCAAATTTACGATTAATGGGAAGCCCGTCGAGGGCGACGTCGAGGATCGCACCCTACTTGTGCAATATATTCGCGAAAACTTAGGGCTAACGGGCACTCACGTTGGTTGCGACACTACACAATGTGGTTGTTGTACAGTTCATATTGATGGAATTCCAATGAAGTCTTGTACCATGCTAGCCGTTCAAGCTGATGGCTGCGAGGTCACCACAATCGAAGGGTTAGCCAAAGACGGCGAACTGCACCCAATGCAGTCGGCATTCCGCGAAAATCATGCACTTCAATGCGGTTTTTGTACGCCAGGCATGGTTATGAGTGCTATCGGAATAGTTGACCGCCATAAAGGCGAAGAACTTGACGAAAAAACTGTTCGGCATGAACTCGAAGGCAACATTTGTCGCTGCACTGGCTACCACAATATCGTTAAAGCTGTGCTAGCAGCTTCAGAGGTTATGAATAAATAAAACTGCCTTTAAAGTTACAAAAATTTTGATATCAAAACGCCGCAAGGCGCAAGTGGAGACAATGGAAGATGTATGAATTTACTTACAGCAAAGCATCCTCAGTAGAAGATGCCACATCTCAATTTGGGGCAGCTGAAGAAGGCAAGTTCATGTCTGGTGGTATGACGCTGTTGCCGACCCTAAAACAACGCCTCGCCCGTCCATCAAACGTTATTGATCTTGCTCAAGTGCCGGACATGGCTGGAATTGATGTCTCAGCGGATACGGTCAGTATCAAAGCAATGACCTGCCATGCCGCGGTGGCGGCAAGTCCCGACGTTCAAAATGCAATTCCTGCTTTAGCTAAACTAGCCGGCGGAATTGGAGATCCGATGGTACGCAATCGCGGCACGATTGGAGGTTCTTTAGCCAATAACGACCCCGCAGCAGACTATCCCGGCTCTGTAGTTGGTTTGGGGGCAACAATTCATACCAACAAACGTGAAATTGCTGCCGATAGTTTCTTTCTCGATCTTTTTGAGACAGCCCTCGAGGAAGGTGAAATCATCACAAAGGTTACATACCCCATCCCAGACCGCGCCGGTTATATGAAATTTCCAAACCCTGCATCACGCTATTGTATTGTTGGTGTCATGGTTTCTCAAAAGGGCGCAGAGGTACGCGTCGGTGTAACGGGCGCTGGAGCCTGCGCCTTTCGCGTTACTGAGATGGAGGCTGCTCTAGCGTCAAGTTTTACTCCAGAATCTGTCGCAGATATAAAGATCCCAGATGGGGACTTGAACAGCGATATCCATGCGAGTTCTGAATACCGCGCCCACTTAGTTACGGTTATGGCAAAACGGGCTGTAGCGGAGGCAATTGCCTAGGTTTTTTTCCAAGGGAATACTCAATTTAGAGAATTTCCTAGAAAATATTTTAGGGAGGCCGTAAATCGGCCTCCCAGTTTTATTAGGGTAAACTGAGATTAAGCTATGAGCGCCTCCCTACCCGAAACAATCGAAACGACGTTAGATCTTCTATCAAATGGCAAATACGTCGCCGATCGTTCTTTAGCGACTGCATTATTTCTAGCTCTCAAGCTCGGTAGACCTTTGTTCCTTGAAGGCGAAGCAGGGGTGGGGAAAACAGAAATTGCAAAAGTTCTTTCAGATACTCTTGGACGTCGCTTGATACGGCTACAATGTTACGAAGGTTTAGATGTCTCTTCCGCCGTATATGAGTGGAATTATTCACGCCAGATGATTGATATACGGATTTCTGAAGCAGCCGGAGACCGCAACCGCGATCAAATTGAAAATGATATTTTCTCGGAACAGTTTCTTATAAAACGGCCATTGTTGCAGGCTCTGGAAGCTGACGAAACAGGATTGCCACCCGTTCTCCTCATCGACGAATTAGATAGAACTGACGAACCATTTGAGGCCTTTCTGTTAGAAGTCCTCTCAGATTTTCAGGTAACGATTCCAGAAATTGGTACGGTTGCAGCAGAAAAACCACCAGTCGTCATCATTACCTCTAATAGGACCCGCGAAATTCATGACGCCATCAAACGCAGGTGTTTCTATTATTGGGTCGACTATCCTGATGCTGAGCGTGAAACGGAAATTCTCAGTGTCAAGGTACCCGAAGCCGAAGCTGAACTCTCCCAACAAATTGTCGCTTTCGTTCAACGTCTGCGGTCAATGGACTTATTCAAACTTCCTGGTGTGGCAGAGACAATTGACTGGACTAACGCACTGGTGCAGCTAGATAAGATAGATCTAGATCCCCAGACCGTTAACGATACCCTTGGTACATTACTCAAATACCAAGACGATATTGAAAAAATTAAAGGTAGCGAGGCAGCGAACCTTTTAAACCAGGTTAAAGCAGACCTGGCTGCACGCCATTAACCCCCCATGACCGAAACGGGAAACGGCACAACGCCGGGGCTCGCCCTCCTCGAAAAACTTGAGGGAAATAAACTTGTCACCAATATCATGCATTTCGGTCGCGTACTTCGGAGTACCGGAATGCCAGTTGGTCCGGGCAAAATCCTTGACGCGGTAAATGCTGTTCAAACTGTAACAGCAACTAATCGACGAGACTTTTATTGGGCACTCCACGCCGTTTTCGTAAATCGACGAGATCAACATGAAATATTTGATCAGGCGTTCCACATTTTTTGGCGGGACCCAAGACTTTTAGAAAGAATGCTTGGGCTTCTTATGCCGCAAGGGGCGGGTGATGAAGATGATGGACCGGAGCCAGAACCGCCAAGCCGTCGCATTGCCGAGGCAATGAGCCCCGGGAAAGATGAGGGAAATGACGACCAGGAGGAAAAAGAACCTGAGCTTGAAGTTGAAGCAACGTTAACTGCCTCAGCCAACGAACTACTTCAAAAGATGGATTTTGAAGACATGTCCGCCGATGAAATTGCGAAGGCAAAGACTGCAATTTCTCGGATGCGTCTCACAATACAAAATGTAAAAACACGTCGATTTCAGGCAAGTCATCGAATTGACAAAATTGACATGCGATCGACACTTCGAGCAGCAATGCGATCCGGTGGGTCAGTAATCCCATTGCAATACCGTTCCCGACGAAGACGTACACCACCGCTAGTTATACTCTGTGATATATCAGGCTCTATGGGACGCTACACCCGGATGTTGCTTCATTTCATGCATGCCATCACCAATGATCGTGACAGGGTCTCAACATTTCTATTCGGAACCAGACTTACCAACGTGACAAGGCATTTGCGAAATAAAGATATTGATATCGCGCTCATGAAATGTACAGATTCAGTTGAAGACTGGTCGGGTGGAACTCGCATAGGTGACAGTCTAAAGGGCTTTAACCAATATTGGTCGCGTAGAGTTTTAGGACAAGGGGCGGTAATGCTTTTAATCTCCGATGGCCTTGACCGCGATGCTGGCCGCGGACTTGCTGCCGAGATGGAGCGTCTCCACAAATCATGCCGCCGCCTAATCTGGGTGAACCCACTTTTGCGTTTCGAAGGAGTTGAGCCCAAATCACAGGGAATTCGCGCTATACTTCCACATGTTGACGAATTCCGTCCTGTACACAATCTAGAGAGCCTAACTGAATTGATTGAAGTTTTGAACAGTCAACTGATTAGGCGAAAGGAAGGGATTACAGAATGGCTACAAGCAATGTAAGTAACGGCTCACAAGATGATAATGTACTGCAGGAAGCTACCGACTGGCTAAAAGCCGGAAAAAAGGTTGCCCTAGCGACTGTAGTCAGCAGCTGGGGTTCATCACCGCGGCCACCGGGAAGCCAGCTAGCGGTTACTGAAGACAGTACATTTGTCGGGTCCGTTTCTTGGGGATGCTTTGATGGCGCAGTTGTTACAGAAGCCCTCGCGGTAATAATGTCCGGTATTACGAAGGTTTTTGA
>CAYZDH010000139.1:0-7008 GCA_964477025.1 uncultured Rhodospirillaceae bacterium
TGGCAATATAATTTCCGAACAAGAACAGTTCAGAAAACTAGAAATGATCGTGGATATTGCCAAGGAAATATGGGGCGCCGTAGATCAATAAATAACTATTACAGTGTGCACTGCCATGTAAAGTGGTTCCATGAAATTCATGCTGTCTACCTTGGCTCTTCTTACTTTAAGCGCTCGCACTCATATTGGCAGCACTTAAAAAAAGTCCCTATCAGTTTAACACCTTGTAAAGAGATCTACAGGCCAATTCGAGGAAGATCAGAGTTTGCCTGATTCTATGTTTTTTCCTTTCTCCCAATTTTCTAAAGCGGTTTTTTGAGCAGTACTAATTAGTACTTCTGCACTTTCCGGCGTTGGCGCCAAAGCATAACTGGAGGTCATTAAAAAAACTAATAGCCCGAGAAGACTATCTTTTACGTGATCCTCACTGTAGCCGTAAAAATAGTCCTCAATGGCGTTCAATGCATCATGACCTGCTTGAAAACCAATGTCATAAGCTTTTTCTGCGTTCATAGTTTTTATAAGAGCGTGAAAAGTTAATGTATTGCTCGGTTAACAAGTCCCTAAGAAGTTTAGACCAGGTATAATAATTCTTAGAGACACTGCAAAAATTCTAAGTTAAGGAGGATTACGGGGCCATGTTCGCCACAGAATTAGTGCTACGGGCGTCATCGTAAATGAGCATTTCAGCGGCGATCCCTAGAATGTCATTAGCTGCAGCGCTGTTATCGTCATGCTCCGCGACATACGCCTGGAGAAGAGCTGCGATTTCGGTAGGTTGTTTACTTAACTGCATTTTAATCTCCTTTGTTATAACTTTTGTACGACTTATATTTAACGTCAGATCACTGGTAGTTCTTTTTAGTCGAACAACACCATTCAACGGCATGTTTTAGAAAGATCGCAGGGTATTCACGTTATGATTAGCCTAGGGGTTCCAAGAACTTATTTATGAGACCCCGCCTTTTTATCGTGGGTTCCTCTCCGATCACCTTTACCTTACTTGTTGATAATAGATAATTTTTAGGGCCTATACTTCAGACCCCTGCCCCAGATACGGTTAATTGTATGGAAGGGGATAGAACGCCGTGATGTTGCGATAGGGAGTTATTTCTGATGATCAAAGAAGGTGATTTTGTTATTCGGACAGCGGACACACCGTGGAAGGCAGAAGGTTTCTTATGACACCCCTTGTCATTCGGTCAGGTGACCGAATTCATCAAATGCGATCATAAAACACGACCAACCGCAACAGACCGCCCAGCCAAATGGATGGAAATTGTCATCCGCCCTTTCGATAATCGTATGGCGCCCGATGGAGCATGGCTTCAATGGGTCGAAGAAGAGTGTGTGGTAATAAAGCCGTGGCTTTACTGCTTACTTGGATTATCTTGGCCGTTACTAAGGCGCGTCTACAAAAAACCTCTGCGGGGACAGCACACAGAATATAATATTTTCCAGTTATTTCGGATAACTAAAAACAAATGACCGGCGCGACTGGCGACAATTCACTTATGGGCTTATCGTTATCCCAAATGTTATACCATATTGGTTAATAGCTGACTCGAATTGGATAGGACATGCAAACACGGGAACTGCAGTCAGGATTCGCTTTAGAAATACTTAACTACAAACCGAACCAAGAACTGAAGACCCTTCGAGAACTTCTTCTTCGTTTTGGGGTTATCTTTATCAGGGATATAGAGTTGGATTTTTGCGAGTTAGAAAGCTTGGCCCGGGCTTTTGGTGAGTTGCAAGATATCAGTGGCAAGCCGTCTAGCACCTCTAAACCAACCGACAACAAATACATCAGAACAATGGAGTATGATGGACAACCTGTCGACTTTCCTGCTGGTTGGTTTTGGCACTCGGAGATGTCCTATTCCGAGAGCCGCCCGTCTGGAGGTTTACTGTATATGACTAAAATACCTCAAAGTGGCGGTGATACGTTGTTTGCAGATCAGCGTGCTGCTTATTCTAAGCTATCGCCTGGTATGAAAAAATACATTCAAAATTTAACCTGTGTCCACGAGGTCGGATGGTGGTTCAAGAACAAGCCCGAAAAGGGAACTGTGCAGAATGTTGTTGAAACACATCCAGAGACAGGCGAGCGATATCTTAACGTCTGCGACGTTTTTACAACTCGGATAAACGGGTTACCATTTGCTGAAGCAAAATATTTGCTATCGTTCCTCCAGAACCATGCATCAAACGATGTGTGGACACATCGACATACCTGGACAGAAAACTGTCTTGCCATATGGGATGACCGATTGGTCCAGCACAAAGCAATACACAATTTTAACTCAGAAAGAGTCGGCCATCGCATCCAGCTAATTTAATTTGTATTTTTGGGCGTCCAAATAGAGATTATTCAAGGTTTATCAAGTAATTACGCCTACGGAAGTAAGTTCAAAATAAAGCTAAAACAATGGAAGATATTAGAAAATTACTGGCGCACCCATTGGTAATCATTGCAGCAGTCTTCATCGGAGCGATAGCGTTTTATTATATAGCGTCGCCTTACAAGAATTGTGTAAGGAAATACGTCAACTATCAGATCATGCCAGACCCAACAGTAACTAAGGAACGGTTAGAAGCCATTGCAGCCGCGTCCTGTAACAAAAAGCATAGCTGGTAGAATAAACCGCAACCCCTATCTATTTCTTTAATGTTGCAGGGAAGCTTTCATAGCCAAAGAATTGTTTGATTTTACAACAAAAGCAAGATGGTCATCTATCTTCCTAAGTTGTGCAAACTCCACCAACTGTTGTCGAAGCAAAGTTATCTCTTTTACCGCTTTATCAGACCTGTATTGAAAGTTTTTATCCTGTGTTGGGTAATTCTTAAGTCTTACACGTGCCTGATAGCCACTTTTAACCTTCGTTATTGAAGACATTTTTCCACTCCAATTGGAGCTATAGTGGCGTAATCAATAAAGTAAGAGAGGGGTTATTTTTGCTGAGACATACCAAACAGTTGATATATCGAATAAAAAATGGTGGGCACGACTGGGATTGAACCAGTGACCCCTACGATGTCAACGTAGTGCTCTCCCGCTGAGCTACGCGCCCTTCACCATTTTCATTGCCTCGGCAGAGATACAAAAGCTCTCCTAACTGAGGGCGTCTTTTATACTGAAAGCGCGACGGTTTGCAAGGTAAGTGAAAGACCTCCTGGAATGTCTAAGTTAGACGGTGTCTTTAATTTTTGTGGGATTCAAATTGATGACAGCGTCGCGGCAAACGGTTAAACCATTGGAATGGCGAAACAAATAAAACCTGAAGAAGAGAAGAAACTGCCGCTGGAGGTATTAGCACCCAAACGGCAAATCGCGCCCGTTGTCTTTGCCTCACCGCATAGTGGCACCAACTACCCGCCTAATTTTGTTGCAGCATCACCGCTTGATATCCTCTCCCTAAGAAAATCTGAAGATTCCTTTGTGGATGTTCTCTTCTCCGCTGCACCAGACCTTGGCATGCCTTTGCTGCGCGCGCTGTTTCCTCGTGCCTACATTGACCCAAACCGCGAGCCTTTCGAGCTCGACCCCATGATGTTTGAAGACACACTGCCCGATTACGCCAACACCCAATCCAGCCGTGTTAAAGCAGGCCTAGGTACCATTGCGCGGTTGGTAAGTTCCGGACATGAAATTTATGGCGGAAAATTATGGTTTAAAGAGGCCGCCGAGCGCATTAACACTAATTACCGGCCCTATCATCGACAACTCCGCGAACTGCTCGACCAAACCAGGCAAGCCTTTGGTTGCTACCTTCTGGTTGACTGCCATTCAATGCCCTCAGTCGGTGGACCTCACGACCCTGATGCCGGCCGACGGCGGGCTGATATCGTCCTCGGTGATTGTTTTGCTAGCACCTGTGACGATAAAATCATCAGCATCGTGGAAGATATTTTTAAAGAACATGGTTATCAGGTAACGCGCAACAGGCCCTTCGCCGGGGGATTTTCGACAAGGCATTACGGTAACCCACAGCAGGGACTTCACGCACTACAAATTGAAATTAACAGGGCCCTTTATATGGACGAAATAGCCATCAAGAAAAATGGTGGTATGGAGAAAATGACTAAAGATATAAATAGCGTAATTGAGGCGTTAGCGGCGATTGATCATATCAGCATGTTGCCTCACCAATGAATTCAACTTACCTGCAGATATGCACCCCTTGCCACTGCAGAGCGTAATCCCCGTTGCGGGGTAAAGTAAATTGCATAGGTACATTACTAAAAAGAGGGTTGCTCTCTGACCATCACCGCCCGCTATGAATGACAACAGTTATCGAAAAACGGCCCCCGATTTAAAAACTGGCCTTAGCCGACATCGCCAGGCGACCTTCGTGGTTGAGTGCCCAGAGAGTGGCATCATCGTCCCCGTCGGGAGCCCCTTCAACGACGAAATCATGTGTATCATAAATTGGCGAGACGGCACGGACAGAAAATGACTTAAGTATTTTATCTGCGTTTTCTCGGCGAAACAGGTCAAGCAAAAGTGTGAAGGTCAGTGGGCCATGTACCAACAAGCCGGGATATTTCTCAACCTCTGTAACATATGTTCGGTCATAATGAATACGGTGGCTATTCATAGTCAGGGCGGAATAGCGAAAAAGTAAAACTGAAGACGGATGGATTGTCCTTCTCCATAAGGCTTCACCAGGTGGCGGCGGCGGCTCAGGTGCGGCTGCACCTGGCCGCGCCTCTTCACGATAAACGACATCCTGCAACTCCGTTGTCGCGATCCCATTTTCACCAGAAATTTCATTTTTGAGCTTAAGAAATACTAGTTGGCCTGTCTTTCCAACTTTAGGGGTTACGGATTCGATTGTTGTAACGTTACTAATGTTTTCACCAACATGAATGGGCTTATGGTAGGTGGCTTTCGTCCCAGCCCACATGCGCCGCGGCAAATCAATTGGCGGGAGAAAGTCGCCGCGTTTAGGGTGCCCGTCTTCGGCTGTATCGCGGAGCTTCACAACCTCACGAATATAAAATAAATGCCATCCAGGAGGTATAACGTCGCCTTCTTTATAGGGTGGGTCGTCGCGATCAAGAGTCGCCGTTAGCGCGTCTGCCTGATAGGCCGTCACAAGGGCGTTCGTGGAAGACCGTTTACCGATCCAGGCTTGATATTGATCGCTCATCGGGAAAACTCCTTACGTATTTGGTCGGTGTGATCACCGATTCCTGGGACAGATCCAAGGTCTCGCGTTTCTCCGTTGACCGTCGCCGGTGGTGCCGCAATCTTAACCGGCCCCGTTGGACTATCTACCTCAACACGGCGCAACGCCGGATGGGTGGATAACCCGGCGACATCATTGATCTCACCAAAGGCAATCTGCGCATCCTGCAACCTGCTGATAAGCTCGGACCGTTCAATCCCAGTAAAAACGCCAGTAATAATTTCATCGAGCGCCGGGCGATTGTCACAACGCGCCACATTTTCACAAAATCTGTCATCCGTCTGCATGTCCGGTCTTTTTAAGACATCAGCGGCTAAACGCATAAACTCCCGCTCGTTTTGGATGGCGATAAGAATTTCTCCTCCATCTTTTGTTGGATAAGCCCCATATGGAGCGATTGAGGGATGATTAAGACCAACACGGGCTGGAATCTTCGCGCTATAATCATAGGTGAGCAATGGGACATTCATCCAGTCTGCCATTCCTTCAAACAATGAGGTTCGGATGGCGCCACCCTCACCAGTCTGGTTGCGTTCAATTAGTGCCTCAAGGACTGCCATATAGCTATACATCCCACAGGAGATATCGCAGGCGGACACGCCAACTCGACCAGGGCCTTCAGGCCGGCCAGTAACCGAGGAAAGTCCAGTCTCAGCCTGCACCAGTAAGTCATAGGCCTTCATATTGGCATAGGGACCTTCCTCGCCGTAGCCAGAAATATCAACGGTAATGAGGCGCGGATTTTTAGCACGCAGGGAATCTGCGCCGAGCCCAGCGCGCGCTGAGGCCCCCGGCGCTTAATTTTGAATAAGCACATCGGCCGCACTAAGGATGGTATGGAGTAGATCTGCATCTTTTTCATCCTTAATATTAAGGACTAACGACTCTTTTCCACGATTTAGCCAGACAAAATACGCACTTTCACCATGGACGACGCTGTCATAAGCACGTGCAAAATCTCCTTCCGGTCTTTCTATTTTGATGACCCGAGCGCCGGCATCAGCTAAACGCGATGAGCAGTAAGGCGCTGCTACTGCTTGCTCTAACGAGACGACAAGAATCCCTTCTAGCGGTTTACCCATACCCATAACTTAACACCTCTGTCTAATAAGATCTTGGCAAGTCAAGAACGTGCTCCGCAAGATAGCTCAAGATTAGATTGGTTGAGACTGGGGCGATACGGTAGAGCCTGGTCTCCCGAAATTTGCGTTCGACGTCATACTCTTCGGCAAACGCGAAGCCCCCATGGGTTTGCATACACATGTCCGCTGCCTTCCACGACGCTTCAGCCGCTAAATACTTGGCCATATTGGCTTCAGACCCGCATTCCTCGCCGGCTTCATAGAGTTCTGCGGACCGTTTGACCATCAGATCTGCCGCCTCAGTTTGGGCATAACTTTCGGCAATCGGGAACTGAATTCCCTGATTCTGTCCAATAGGTTTACCAAACACATTACGATCTCGGGCGTAATCACTAGCCTTTTTTATGAACCACCGCGCGTCGCCAATACATTCGGCGGCGAGCAAAATACGCTCCGCATTCATACCACTCAAAATATAACGGAACCCTTTGCCCTCCTCACCAATCAGACTAGCGGCGGGGATCCGCAGATTGTCGAAGAAGATTTCGGTTGTGGCATGATTGATCATCGTGCGGATCGGTCTGATTTCCAATCCATTCCCTAATGCCTCACGCATATCGATCAAAAAGACTGACAAACCATCCGTGCGTTTCTCCACTTGATCGCGCGGTGTAGTCCTTGCCAGCAGTAACATAAGATCCGAATGTTCAGCCCGAGAGGTCCAAATCTTC